>JAIXXA010000040.1 GCA_027490975.1 Rhodospirillaceae bacterium | reverse complement strand
GTTTCTGAAGAACGGCAGGTTTCTCGATACCCGTCGCGTTGCCTGAACGATGCGTGCGCGCCGAGCATCTGGCGATCAACCGGGCCCCTGTCGGCGTCATGTACGGCGCACTCGGCATGGCGTTGCAGGAATGGCGTCCGCCGCAGCTTGCCGACTACGTCAGGACCAAAGGTTCGGCGCGCCATGCGCCGGACCAGACGGAAGCCCAACTGCTGGCCGACATGCGCGGCGTGGATCAGCCGACCGGTGCGAGCCGCCCGCAGGGTTTCTACGCCACGGACGCAGCGCATCTTGCCAACATGCCGCGAAGCCCGCGACGAAAACGGTCACGCAGAGCGCCACTGCCAGGGCAATCGCAATTCCGTTGCATTCGAGGAGACGGCCCGTCGCGCGCGGCCAGGCGCGAAGCATGTAGGATTCCGCGCGCAGCGTCGCGAATTGGCAATCGTCGTAGCAGGCCCCGCAGCAAGGGCATAGATTTGCGAAAAGCGCAGATCACCGTCGGTGAAGGTGCGGCGCATTTCCATGACAGAAAACACGGCGCACAGGCCTTCGCAGTGGCGGCACGAGTTGCAGACCGTCGTTGGCCGGTCCGCCTCGGCGAGACGATGGATTTCGGAGGCGCGATGCGGCTAGCCTCTGCGAACAGGCGAAAACGGAGAACAGAAAATGGCGACGATCGCGGTCGGGACATTCCAGCACGAAACCAACACGTTTGCGCCTTCCAAAGCCGACCGTGCCGCCTTTCTGCATGGCGGCGGCTGGCCGTCGATGGTGCGCGGGGCCGCCATTCCTGCCGCGTTCGCAGGCATGAACGTGCCGATCGCGGGCTTCATCGCGGCCGCAACGGCTGCGGGCCACCGGCTCGCGCCGCTGATCTGCGCCAATGCCACGCCGTCGGCCCACGTCACCGACGACATCTTCGCCGAAGTCGTCGATGCGATGTGCGCCGATCTCGCCAAAGCGCTGCCGGTCGACGCGGTCTATCTCGATCTGCACGGGGCCATGGTCACCGACTCGCTCGAAGACGGCGAAGGCGAGATCGTGCGCCGCGTGCGCGCGGTCGTGGGCGCGCGCATCCCCGTCGTCGTATCGCTCGATCTGCACGCCAATGTGTCGCTTGCGATGTTCGAAGCTGTGGATGCGTGCGTTGCCTACCGCACCTATCCGCATGTCGACATGGCCGAGACGGGCGGCCGGGCCTTTGCCCTCGTCGCACGGCTGCTTGCCACGGGCGAAAGGCTTGCGGGCGCCTTCCGCCAGATCCCATTCATGATCCCGCTCACCGCGCAATGCTCGCTGATCGAGCCGAGCGCGGGGCTCTACCGGCGCTTGGCCGAGCTCGAGATGCGCAGCGGGGCCGTTTTGTCCTACTGCACGGGCTTTCCGGCCGCCGACATTCGCGACTGCGCGCCGTCGGTGTTCGGCTTTGCGCGCGACGCGGCCGCCGTCGAAGCCGCCGTCGGCGAATTGGCGGCCGCTGTGTGCGAAGCCGAGCGCGACTATGTGGCCGAATTGTTTTCGCCCGAAGACGCGGTCGCGCGCGCGGCCGCGCGCGGCGGGCGCAACGGCAAGCCTGTCGTGCTCGCCGACACGCGAGACAATCCCGGTGCCGGCGGCAACGGCGACACGACCGGTTTGCTTGCCGCGATGCTGCGCTTGCGCCCGCAAGGGGCGGTCTTGGGCATGCTGATCGATCCCGCCGCCGCACGACAGGCGCATCAAGTGGGCGTGGGCAATAGTGCCGAATTTCGTTTGGGCGCCTTGTTCGGCTGGCCGGGGGTCGAACCCGTCGTCGGCCCGTTCAAGGTGTTGGCGACCGGCGACGGTGCCTTCATGTGCACGGGGCCGTTCTACGGCGGCAGCCGCATGCAGCTGGGGCCGATGGCCGTACTCGAGGCGAACGGGGTTCGCGTCGTGCTCGCGAGCAAGAAGGTGCAGACGGCCGACCAGGAAATGTTCCGCCATGTCGGCATCGAGCCGATCGCCGAGAAAATCGTCGCGGTCAAAAGCTCGGTGCATTTCCGCGCCGATTTCCAGCCGATCGCCGAAGAAGTGCTGGTCGTCGCAGCCCCGGGGCCCAACCCGGCCGATCCGGCCGCCCTTGCGTGGAAGCGCCTGCGCAAGGGCTTGCGCCTGCGCCCGCACGGGCCGGTCTTCGCTTGAAGCGCTAGCGGGGCGGTGCGGCGAGTTCGGTCGCGATCACGCCCTTGCGCAGCAGAAAGCAGCCATAAGCGCGCGGATCGCCGACCTGCACGACCGCGAAGGCATTTTTTGCGGCTTCATAGAACGCAAAGCGTTCGACGCCGACGAGTGCGACGCGGCGGCCTGCGGCATGGTCGATCTCGACCTGCACGTGCTTCTGCACGTCCGGCACGGTTGCGGGATCGCCGACCATCTGCATGCGGCGTACCGGGTCGTCGACGAATTCGTCGAGCGGCAGCACCGACAGAATGGCGCGTGCGGCACGCTCCATCGTCAGGCCCGGCAGGCGCACGAGGCGTTTGGACGTGGTGCGCGCGGCGATCGTCTCGGCCGGATGGTTGGCATCGACGAGGGCAAGATCGTCGCCATGGCCCATTGCGGCGAGCACCCACAGCAGATCGGGCGACAGCACCGGATCGATGGTCTTCAGCATCGGACGTTCCTTCCGCGCGTCGACAGATAGATGCGTGCGGCGTTTTCGCCGAACACGCCGGGATCCGCGCCGGCAAGCGCTTGCGCGGCTTCGAACCAGCGCCTGTAGCCGCCCGCCAGTTCGACGACGGGCCAGTCGCTGCCCCACAGCGTGCGCGCGGCGCCGAAATTCGCGAGCACGTGGTCGGCGCAGGGGGCGACGTCGGCCACGGTCCAGTTTTCGGCCGCTTCCGTGGGAAGGCCCGAGAGTTTGCAAGCCGTGTTGGGAAGCGCAGCGAGTTCGGCGATTTCCCGGCGCCACGGGTCAAGCGTGCCAGTTCGGATAAACGGCTTGGCCGCATGGTCGATCACGAACGTCACGTTCGGGTGCCGGCGGGCGCGCGCAAGCAACTGCCGCAGATGGCGCGGCAGCACGAGCGCGTCGAACACCAGTCCGTGTGCGGCGAGTGCCGCAAACGCCGCGTCGAGACGCGGATCGAGCAGCCAATCGTCGTCGGCGATGTCTTGCACCATCGGCCGCAGCCCGACCAGCAGCCGCTCTTGCGCGAGTGAAGCGATGGTCGCAGGCGCGTCGTCGGCGGCGAAATCGACCCAGCCGACGACGCCCGCAACGCTTTGCGTGTCGCGCGCGATCTCGAGCAGAAATCGCGTTTCGGCAACGCTGGGGGCCGCTTGCACGAGAATGGTCTCGCCGATCGCGTGCGCGTCGAGCAGGGGGCTCAGATCCTGCGGCATGTAGTCGCGATAGAGGCGCCCCGATGCGGGCGTGAGCCAGCCATAGTCGCCGCGCGCGACGCGCCAATAATGCTGGTGCGCGTCGATGCGCCGATGCGTCATGTCGGCACCGGCAGGGTTGCGTCGAGCAGACCTTGTGCCGCAAGGTCGGCCCACAAGGCCGCCGGGATCGCGGCAGCAAGACTCGCCTGCTGGGCGGCGATTTCAGCCGGCGTCACCGCACCCAGCACGACGCTGGCGACCGCCGGATGGGCGAGGGCGAAACGCAACGCCGCATCGGCGAGCTTGACGCCGTGGCGGCGGCAGACCGTTTCGATCTTTTCGACCTTCGCGCGGATCTCGGGCGGCGCGGGTTTGTAATTGTACTTGGCGCTGGCAACCGCGCCCGTCGCGAGGATGCCGGAATTGAACACCCCGCCCAGCATCACGCCGATGTTGCGCGCCTGTGCGACCGGCAGAAACGCCTCTGCGGCGGGCTGTTCGAGCAGCGAATAGCGCCCGGCCAGCAGCACGCAGTCGATGTCGCAGCGTTCGGCGAAGCGCAGGCACATCTCGGCTTCGTTGACGCCCACGCCGAGAGCGCCGATGGTCTTTTCGTCGCGCAAGCGCAGCAAGGCGCGATAGGCGCCGGCAACCGCTTCGTCGAAGCGCGCGTCGATCGCGGCGGCCCCGTGCGTCCAGATATCGACGTCGTGGATCAGCACGATGTCGAGCCGCGACACGCCCAAGCGCAGCAGCGACTGTTCGATCGCGCGCATCGCGCCGTCGGCGGAATAGTCGAAACGCAGACGGTGCGGCAGCCCGCCGACGAAATCGGTTTCGCGCCCGCGCGGTAAAAACGGATCGGCCACACGCCCGACCTTCGTGCACAGCACGGGCCGCATCTGCGGCCGCCGACGCAACGCGGCGCCGATGCGATGCTCGGAAAGGCCATGGCCGTAGAGGGGCGAGGTGTCGAGCAAGGTCACACCCGCGTCGAGGGCCGCTTCGACGGTCGCGACCGCCGAACCCTCGTCGAGCACGGCGAAGAGGTCGCCGAGCGGTGCTGCACCGAAGCCGATTTGCGAGACGGCAATCCCCGATTTGCCGAGCGTGCGCGCTGCGATCATGGTCTTTGCCCTTTTTGGGTTCTCGACGCTTTCTCAATAGCGCGCCGGCACCGCGGTCGCCAAGCGGCAAACCTTACGCGGACGGGCTTTTGGACGGGCGTGGACCGAGCAAGCCCTGCGGGCGCCACAGCAGCATCGCGGCAAGAAGCACGCCCACCAGAACGATCTGCAAGGAGGCCGCGCGCGCCTGGTCGGCCGCCGGGATCAGTTCGCGCAAGCCGTTGCCCGCGATCGTCCAGATCGCCCACACCACGACGGTCCCGGCGATCGCGCCGCGATTGCTGCCGGCCCCGCCGACGATCAGCATCGTCCAGATCTGGAAGGTGAGGATCGGCAGGAAATCTTCGGGGGCGATGTAGCCCACGAAATGCGCGTAGAGCGCACCGCCGAAGCCCATGATGGCGCCGCCGATCGCGAAGGATTGGAGCCGAAACGCAAAGGCGCGTTTGCCGAGCGCCTCGGCCGCCGTTTCGTCTTCTCGGATCGCGCGCAGCACGCGGCCCCACGGGCTTGCGGCAAGGCGCTGCAGCGCGGCATAGACGCAACCAAGTGCCGCCAGCGTCAGCGCCAAATAGAGCGCGTTGAAGGCAAGCGAACCGTCGAGTTGGGCGTCGAACGGCTTCGGGATGAACTGGATGCCGAACGGCCCGCCGGTCAGTTTCTGCGCATTGAGCGCGACGAGCTGGATCACCACCGCAATGCCGAAAGTGGCGATCGCCAGATAGTCGTGGCGCAGGCGCAAGGCCGCAAACCCGACGGCGGCCGCAACGAGCCCGGCAGCGACCGTCCCGCCGATCCACCCCACCACGATCGGCAGCCCGAGGCCGACGACCCGCACCGCGCCCGGCCCCGCATCGGGCGGGGTTGTCAGCAGGGCCGAGGCGTAGGCGCCGACGGCAACGAAGCCTGCCACGCCGACATTGAACAAACCCGTATAGCCCCATTGCAGATTGAGCCCGAGCGCCATCGTCGCGAAGATCGAGGCGAAGACCAGAAAGAAGGTTGCGTAGGACAGGACCGGCAGGAACTCGCTCATTTCGCACGCTCCGCGAACAAGCCTTGCGGACGCACGAGCAGGATCGCGATCAGCACGCCGAAGGCCGCCGCCGCCCGGTACTCGGCCCCGATCAGCGGCACGGCCGCACTTTCGGCAAGCCCCACGATGAGCCCGCCGATCACCGCGCCCGGCACGCTGCCGATGCCGCCCAGAATGGCGGCGGCAAACAGCGGCAGCAGCAGATCGAAGCCGATCTGCGGGCGCAGTTGGCCCACGAGGCCCGCAAACGTGCCGGCCACGGCTGCGAGGATCGCTCCCAAAATCCACGTCCAGCGCACCACGCTCGCCACGTCGATGCCGGTCACGCGCGCCAATGCCGGATTGTGCGCCACCGCGCGCATCGCGCGCCCGGCGGTCGTGCGCTGCAAGAACAGGTGCAAGCCCACGACCAGAACCAGCGCCAATGCCAGCACGAAAAGCTGGTCGGGTGTCGCGCGCAAGCCGCCGCCCACGTCGCGCGGCACGATATGGATTGCGATCTGCAATTCGCGCGTGTAGTAGGCCGGAAGCGTCCCGTAGACGAACTGCAGGAAATTGCGCAGTGCGAGTGCGGCCCCGAAGCTCGCGATCGTCAGCACGATGGCGCTGCCCTGCGCCGACAGCCGGTCGAACAGCAGCCAGTCGAGCACGAGTGCGAGGATCGCCGTTGCAATGGCGCCGGCCACGAGGGCTGCGAGCAATTGCCAGCCGAACGAAAACGGCCCGAGCGGCGCCATCGCCCCGCCGCCGCCCAGGGCGATGAAAAAGCCCAGGAACGTCAGGGCGAGATAGGCGCCCCACGCGATGAATTCGCCGTGCGCGAAATTGGCGAAGCGCAGCAGCGAATAGGTCATCGTGAGGCCGATGGCGCCCAGCGCAATGGTCGAGCCGACGATGAGACCGTCGGCGATGATTTGCAGGATCATGGCGCTGCGGCCTCGGCATGCGGGAAGAACAGACGCTCGAGCACGCCCGGTACTTGCAGGTCGCGGGCGGGCGCATCGACATGCACGCGGCCCTCGACCAGCACCGCGCCGCGCGCGGCGATCGCAAGGGCCGCTTTGACGTTCTGCTCGACGAGCAGCACGGCTACGCCCGACGCCGCGATCTCGGTGAGCTTCGCGAACGCGTGTTCGACGAGCTTGGGCGACAGGCCCGCCGACGGTTCGTCGAGGATCAGCACGCGCGGGTTGGGCACGAGCGCGCGCGCCATCGCGAGCATCTGGCGTTGGCCGCCCGAAAGCCGCCCGGCATCGATGCGGCGCGCTTTGGCAAGATCCGGGAACAGCGCATAGAGCTCGGGCAGGCGCTGCTTGGCCTTCACGTGTGCGACGGCCGCCGCGAGTTCGAGATTTTCGGCGACCGTGAGCGGTGCGAACACGTTTTCCGTCTGCGGCACAAAACCCAAACCCGCACGCGCGAGCAGGTGGGCTTTTGTGCCCGCAATTTCCTTCCCTGCAAGGCGCACGCTGCCCGAAAAAATCGGCACCAGGCCTGCGACCGCTTTGGCGAACGTGGATTTGCCGGCCCCGTTCGGGCCGAGCAGGGCCACGATTTCGCCGGCCGCGACGCCAAGCGACGCCCCGCGCACGATCGCAAGGCCCGGCTCGTAGCCCGCTTCGAGGCCGGAAACTTCGAGTGCCGCGCTCATGCCACTGCACCGCCGAGATAGGCTTCCACCACGGTGGGATTGCGGCGCACGGAATCGGCGTCGCCGAACGCGATGAGCTTGCCCTGCGCCATCACCGCGATCGGGTGGCACAGGCGCATGACCATATCCATGTTGTGTTCGACGATGAGGAAGCTCGTGCCGCGCCGGTTGATCTCGGCGATGCGGTCGATGATCTTCTCGAGCAAGGCGGGATTGACGCCGGCCGCCGGCTCGTCGAGCAACACGAGGCGCGGGTCGGCCACCATCGCGCGCGCGAGTTCCAGCAGTTTGCGCTGCCCGCCCGAGAGCACGCGCGCCGGGGCCTGTTCGAGCGCGCCCAATCCCACGAAGTCGATCCATGCGCGCGCGGTCTCGCGTGCTTTGGCTTCGTCGGCCGCAACGCGCGTGGGCGCGAACCAATTGGCCCAGAAGCGCTCGCCGCTTTGGCCCGGCACGCCGACGAGCACGTTTTCGAGCACGCTCATGGCCGGGAATGGGCGCGGAATCTGGAAGGTGCGCGCCAGCCCCGCCGCATGCACAAGCGACGTCCGCTTGCCGTCGATGCGGTTGCCGTCGAGCGTTATCGTGCCTGCGTCGGGCCGGTAGAGGCCTGCCACGCAGTTGAACAACGTGGTCTTGCCGGCCCCGTTGGGGCCGATCAGGCCGGCGATGGCGCCTTTGTGCACGTCGAACGAGACGCCATCGACGGCGCGGTTGCCGCCGAAGCGTTTGGCAAGATCGCGTATTTGCAGCATGGATCCCGAGAGGTGCGCAGCTATGTGGGGGACGTTGCGCGTGTAACGAAAATAGAGCATGAAGGAATGCGCATCCGCAAGCCATCGCAACATGGAGTCCGGCGTTTGAGCGACGACGATTTCGAGCTTTACGATCTGCGCGTCGAGGTCGTGGCGCCTCCGGGCGGGGCCGTCTACTGCGGCGCCAAGCCCGGCGACCATTTCGAACTGCGCGGCGAGATGCTGCATCTGCCGCCCGGCCAGGGTTTTTCGATCTATTCGCTGGGCGCCCTGCTGCCGCTGCTCGCGGCCAAACAGCGCCCCACGCATCCCAACGACTGGATGACGACCGACGCGGAAGTGGCCTGCCCCGATCCCAACTGCACCACGCGCTTTCGCATCAAACGCGTTGAGAAGCGCCGCTTCAGCCATGCCGCGACCACGGCCGTGAAACTGCCGTGACGGTCGAGCGCTTCAGCCTTGCCCCGGGCTACGAAATCTCGCGCCTGCTGCGCGGCGGCTGGCAGCTTGCGGGCGGCCACGGCCCGGTCGACGCAACGCGCGCGGTCGACGACATGTTCGCCTTCGTCGATGCCGGTGTCGCGACCTTCGACTGCGCGGACATCTACACAGGTGTCGAAGAGCTCATCGGCGAATTCCGCCGCCGCCTGCTGCAAAGCCGGGGTGCGGCCGCCCTTGCGGGCCTCAAGGTCCACACAAAATTCGTGCCCGACTGGGACGCGCTTGCGACCTGCGATGCGGCCTATGTGCGCGCGATCGTCGAGCGTTCGCTCAAGCGTTTGGGGGCCGAGCGGCTCGATCTCGTGCAGTTCCATTGGTGGAACTACGCAATCCCGCGCCATGTCGAGATCGCCTGCGTGCTGGCCGAGCTTGCGCGCGAAGGCAAGATCGACCAGGTGGGGGCAACCAATTTCGACACGCCGCACAGCCAAGCGATGTTCGATGCGGGCGTGAAGCTCGCCTCGATGCAGGTGCAGTATTCGCTGCTCGACGCGCGGCCCGAGACCGGCCTTGCGGGCCTGTGCGCGCGCACGGGCATGAAGCTCCTGTGCTACGGCACGCTGGCAGGCGGCTTCCTGTCGAAAGCTTGGCTCGGCAAGGCGGAGCCAAGCGACCTTTCGCACAATCGCAGCCTCGTCAAATACAAGCTCGTGATCGACGATTTCGGCGGCTGGGACCTGTTCCAGGATCTGCTCGCGGTCTGCCAGGCGATCGGCGACAAACACGGCGTGTCGCTGAGCAGCGTCGCCGGGCGCTGGACGCTCGACCGCCCGCATGTGGCCGGCATCATCGTCGGCGCGCGTTATGCCGCGCACTTGGCCGACAATCTCGGCATGTTCGCGTTCGCGCTCGACGCGCAGGACCGGGCGCGCATCGATGCGGTGCTGGCGCGCCGCCAAGGGCCGCTCGGCGACACCTACACGCTCGAGCGCGACAAAGACGGCCGCCACGGCCGCATCATGAACTACAATCTGAACAAAAAATGAGCGGCGCCGGCCCCCTATTCGCCGCTGCGTCGCGCGAGATCGTAGAGCTGCACGCGGCGTTCGCGGCGTGGATGGGGCCGGGGGCGGGGCCCGAAATCTTCGCGCGGTTCGAAGCCGCGTTTGCGCCCGAATTCACGATGGTCGGCCCGAGCGGCAAGCGCCTCGACCGGGCGGGCGTGCTCGCGATGCTGGCCGCGAACCGTGCCGCGTTCGGCGCCGGTTTTGGCATCGACATCGAAGCTGTCGTCGCCTTGGCGCACGGGGCGGATTTCGTGTGCGTCGGCTACGACGAAATCCAAACCGGCCGCCCAGGCCCCTCGCAGCGCCGCGCAAGTGCCGTGTTCCGCCCGGTCCAAGCTGCGCCCAACGGCGTCCAATGGCTCGCCGTGCACGAGACATGGATCGCTTCCAACGTTTGAACCTGCTTGCCAAAACACAATTCCCCTACCAAACTATGCGCAATTAATGTCTTCCATTCCGCTTTTTCCGAAAGGACCCACGCCGTGCGCTTTGCTTCGCTGATCGCTGTCGCTGCCGTCGCCGCTGCCGCTCAATTCCAGCCCGCGCCCGCCATGGCGCAGGGCTGCACCCACACGATCGGCATGGTCGTTTCGCTGACGGGGCCGGCGGGTCGCTTCGGCCAGGCGGCCTCCAAATCGGCCGAGCTCGCG
The DNA here is from genome assembly GCA_027490975.1 of Rhodospirillaceae bacterium. Taxonomy (GTDB): domain Bacteria; phylum Pseudomonadota; class Alphaproteobacteria; order CACIAM-22H2; family CACIAM-22H2; genus Tagaea. Next base: position 29,046 of record JAIXXA010000040.1, on the reverse strand, counting down.
TTCAACGATCTCAACGCGGCGGGCGGCGTTGCGGGCTGCCGTCTGGCGATCGACCTGCGCGATGCGCAGAGCCAGGGTTCGGTCGCGGTCGACCAGGCGCGCCAACTCGTCGATCTGCGTCGCGTGCCGGCGATCCTCGGCGGCATCATCTCGTCGGTGTCGATCCCGATCCTGACCTCGGTGACGGCACCGGCCGGTGTGGTGCAGATTTCGCCGGCTTCGTCGTCGCCCACGCTCACGCGCCTTGCGGCCGAGGGCACGTCGAAGGGCATGTTCTTCCGCACCATCACGTCGGACGCGCTGCAGGGGACGGCCGCCGCCAAATACGCGATGGACCAGGGCCTCAAGGAGCTCGCCATCATCCACGTGAACAACGATTTCGGCGTGAACATGGTGGCCGAATTCCGCCGCGCCTTCGAAGCCCTCGGCGGCAAGATCACGAACACCGTGCCCTACAATCCGAGCCAGCCCTCCTACGCGCCCGAAGTGACGGCGGCGATGCGCGGCAATCCGCCCGCCCTGTATCTCGTCTCCTATCCCGGCGACGGCACGACGATCGCGCGCACCTGGCTGCAGCAGGGCGGGGCGCAGACCTTCCTGCTCAACGACGGCATGAACAGCGCCGATTTCATCCGCGACGTCGGCCCGCGTTTCCTCAACAACGCGTTCGGCACGTCGTCGGGCACGGTGCGCACGCCGTCGACCGAGTATTTCGCGACCGCGTATCCGGCGATGTCGGGCGGGTTCGACGCCAATGCGCCCGCCGCCGACCGCGCCTACGACGCCGCCGCCATTCTGGGCCTCGCCATCGCGAAGGCCGGCCGGGCTGAATCGGCCGCCATCCGCGACGCGATCCGCGAAGTGACGGGGCCGGGCGGCGAGACGATCCATGCCGGTGCGGCCGAATTCCGCCGCGCGCTGCAGCTGCTGCGCGAAGGCAAGCGCATCTCGTATGTGGGCGTGATCGGCCCGGTCACGTTCGATCCGAACGGCGACATCACGGGGCCGTTCCGCAAGTGGCGCATCACGGACGGCAACATCGTCACGGTCGGCGAAATGTCGACGAACGAAGTGCAGGACGTGCAGCGCCGCTTGCCGCCGCGCTGACGCGTCCGCCAAGGGTCTTCGCCATGGCGGCCGTTCCGCCGCGCATCGAACTCGCACCGGGTCTTGCGATCCCGCGCCTGTTGACCGGCCTGTGGCAGGTCGCCGACATGGAGCGTGATCGCGGACCGCTCGATCCCGAGACAGCCGCCGCATCGCTTGCCGCGTATGCGGCGGCCGGTTTCGATGCGTTCGACATGGCCGACCATTACGGCAGCGCCGAAGTGATCGTCGGTCGGCTGCTGGCGGGACCGTGGCGCGGCAAGGCGCGCGCCTTCACCAAATGGTGCCCGCCGCCCGGGCCGATGACCGCGGCGATCGTGCGCGAAGGCGTGGGGCGCAGTTTCGAGCGCCTCGGCCTCGCGCGCATCGATCTCATGCAGTTCCACTGGTGGCAGTATCGCCATCCTGCCTATCTCGACGCGCTGGCCGAGATGGCAAAGATGGTGGGCGAGGGGCGCATCGGCGCGCTCGGCCTCACCAATTTCGACACCGACCATCTGCGCCTGCTCGTCAAACACGGCATCCCGATCGCGACGAACCAGGTCTCGTTCTCGCTGCTCGACCGGCGTGCGGCCGGCCGCATGAGCGATTTCTGCAACGCGCACGGCGTCAAGCTGCTCGCCTACGGCACGCTTGCCGGCGGGTTCTTGACCGACCGCTGGGTCGGCCAGCCCGAGCCCGTCGACATCCCGGATTGGAGCAAGTCCAAATACAAGCGCTTCATCGATGCGGCCGGCGGCTGGGCGGTGCTGCAGACGATCCTCGAAGCCGCATCGGCGATCGCCAAACGCCACGGCGTGTCGGTCGCCAACGTGGCGACGCGCTGGGTGCTCGACCACGAGGCCGTGGCCGCCGCCATCGTCGGTGCGCGGCCCGGCGAGCGCGAGCATCGCGCGGCCAATCTCGGCACGTTTGCGTTTTCGTTCGACGCGGAAGACCGCGCGCGGCTCGACGCGGCGTTGGCGACGGCGTCGCCCATTCCGGGCGATTGCGGCGACGAATATCGCAAGCCGCCGTTCCTCACGGCCTCGGGCGATCTGAGCCACCATCTCGACGCGTTGCCGAAAATCTACGAAGCGAAGCCCGTACCGGGGCGCGCGGCGCGCTGGCGCGTCGACAGCGGAAGCCAGTGGGAGCCGATCGCCGGCTATTCGCGCGCGGTGCGCGAGGGCCAGCGCGTGTTCGTGAGCGGCACCACCGCCACGCACGGCACGGGCATGGCCGTGTGCCCGGGCGATGCGGAAGGCCAAGCCGTCTATATTCTCGACAAGATCGCAGCTTCGCTCGAAGCGCTCGGTGCCGCGATCGACGACGTGGTGCGCACGCGCGTGTATCTGGCCGACGCCGACGACTGCGAGGCCGTGTCGCGCGTGCATGGGCGCGTGTTCGGCGCCGTGCGCCCGGCCAATACGCTGCTCGAAATCGGCCGTTTGGTCGGCCCCTATGCGGTTGAAATGGAAGCCGAAGCAGTCGTCGAATAGCGCCGCCATCTGGGCCATAATCGGGCCACAATCGGCCGCAATGATTCGCGGCCAAGGAGACAAGGCGATGGACCGCAGGCATGTGCTGAAAATCGGAGGAGCCGCCGCCGCTGCTCTTGCTGCCCCGCGCGCGATGGCGCAGGCGCGCGAGCCGATCCGGATCGGCGAGCTCAACTCGTACAAGGTCTTTGCGGCCTTCCTCGAGCCCTACAAAAAGGGCATGGACCTCGCGGTCGACGAGGTCAACGCGGCCGGCGGCGCTTTGGGCCGGCCGATCGAGATCGTGGTGCGCGACGACAACGGCCAGCCCGGCGACGCGGTGCGCCTGGCCGAGGAATTGCTGACGCGCGAGCGCGTGTCGATGCTGATGGGCACGTTCGCCTCGCATGTTGGGCTTGCCGTGTCGAGCTTCGCCAAGGAACGCAAAGTGCCGTTCCTGGCATCCGAGCCGCTGAGCGACAAAATCGTGTGGGAGCAGGGCAACCGCTACACGTTCCGCCTGCGCGCTTCCACCTACATGCAGACGGCGATGCTGGTCCCCGACGCGGTGCGCGTCGCCAAGCGCCGCTGGGCCATCGTCTATCCGAACTACGAATACGGCCAGTCGGCCACGGCGGCTTTCAAGAAGCTGATGCTGGCCCGCCAACCGAACATTGAGTTCGTGGCCGAGCAGGCGCCTCCCTTGGGTCGCATCGAAGCGGGCCCGGTTGCGGCAGCGTTGCAGGCCGCGCGGCCCGAGGCGATATTCTCGTCGCTGTTCGGCCCCGACCTGTCGCGTTTTGTGCGCGAGGGCACCACGCGCGGCCTGTTCCGCAATGTCGAGGTCTTCAATCTGCTGGCGGGCGAGCCCGAGTATCTCGATCCGCTGCTCGACGAAGCGCCCGTCGGTTGGTACGTGACCGGCTACCCGTGGCAGGACATCAAAACGCCCGAGCACGACCGCTTTCTGGCGGCCTACCAGACGAAGTTCCGCGACTATCCGCGTTTGGGCTCGGTCGTGGGCTACGCGGCCGTGATCGGTGCCGCCGAGGCGATCCGCAAAGCGGGCTCGCTCGAGCCCGAAAAGATCGTCGATGCGATGAAGGGCCTCGCGCACAGCACGCCGTTCGGGCGCATTGTCTATCGCACGCTCGACCACCAGTCGACGATGGGCGCCTATGTGGGCCGCATCGGCCTTCGCAACGGCAAAGGCGTTATGACCGACTGGCGCTATGCGGACGGCGCAGATTATTTGCCGCCGGACGCCGAGGTCCGCAGCCTGCGTCCGCCCGAATAGGATCTGACCTTCGTGTCGGACCTTTTCGCCGACATCCTGATCCAGTTTCTGAACGGGTTGGCGGGCGCTTCGTCGCTGTTTCTGGTGGCGGCTGGGCTGTCGCTGATTTTCGGCGTCACGCGCATCGTCAATTTCGCGCATGGCGCCTTGTTCATGCTCGGGCTCTATCTCGCCTGGAGCTTGATCGACCTCTTCGGGCGCAGCACGCTGTTGGGGTTCTGGGGCGGCGTACTCGCCGCCGCCTTGTGCGTTGGCGCCATTGGGGTCGTCATCGAGATCGTCGTCCTTCGGCGCATCTACAAAGCGCCCGAACTGTTCCAGCTGCTCGCGACCTTTGCGCTGGTGCTGATCATCAAAGACGCGGTGCTGTTCTTCTGGGGTGCGGAGGAATTGCTGGGGCCGCGCGCCCCGGGCTTGCGCGGGGCCGTCGAGATCTTCGGCCGCCGCTTTCCCGAATACGATCTGCTGCTGATCGCGGCAGGCCCGCTCGTGCTGGGCTTGCTGTGGCTGCTCCTGCATCGCACGCGCTACGGCATTTTCGTGCGCGCGGCCACGCAAGATCGCGAAATGCTGGCGGCGCTGGGCACCGACGAGCGGCGCCTGTTCACCTCCGTGTTTTTCCTCGGCGCGTTTCTGGCGGGGCTCGGCGGCGCCCTGCAGATTCCGCGCGAGCCCGCCCAATTGTCGCTCGATCTCGCCGTGATCTCGGACGCGTTCGTGGTCGTTGTGGTCGGCGGCATGGGGTCGATCGGCGGCGCTTTTCTGGCGGCCCTGCTGATCGCGCAGGCCAAGGCTTTGTGCATCGCCCTTGGCGACGTGTCGATGTTCGGCACGGTCGTCTCGTTCAGCAAACTCACGCTCGTCGTCGAGTTCGCGATCATGGCGGCCGTGCTCGTGCTGCGGCCGTGGGGCTTGCTCGGCAAACCGCTCGCCTTGGCGCGGGGGGCGGGTGCTTCCGCCGCCCCGCTCGATCCGCCAGGACCGCTCTTCTGGCCTGCGTCGTTTGTGGTGCTGGTGCTGCTGGCGCTTGCCCCGCTCGGCGGCGACCGCTATTTGCTGGTGCTGATGGGCGACATCGCCGTCTTCGCGCTATTCGCCGTCAGCTTGCATTTCCTGATGGGGCCGGGCGGGCTCGTCTCGTTCGGCCATGCGGCCTATTTCGGGCTCGGCAGCTACGCGGCGGCACTGGTTTTCCTGCGGCTCGATCTGCCGGCCGAAGCTGCGTTGCTTGCGGCCCCGCTTGCGGGCGGGGCGGCGGCGTTGCTGTTCGGCTGGTTCTGCGTGCGGCTGAGCGGCGTCTATCTGGCGATGCTCACGCTCGCCTTCGCGCAGATCGCGTGGTCGGTCGTGTTCCAGTGGAACGACGCGACCGGCGGCTCGAACGGCCTCATCGGCCTGTGGCCGGCGGGGGCGCTCAAAGACCGCACGCTTTATTTCTGGGCGACGCTGGTCTTGTGCGCCGGCGGCATCTTTTTTCTGTGGCGCACGGTGCATGCACCCTTCGGGCTCGCTTTGCGCGCCGCGCGCGACCAGCCGATGCGCGCCGAAGCCGTCGGCATCGACACACGCCGCGTGCAATGGGTTGCCTTCGCGCTGAGCGGCGCCTTCGCAGGCCTGGCGGGCGGGCTGTTCGCGTTTGCCAAGGGTAGCATCTCGCCCGACACGCTCGGCGTGGCGCGCTCGGTCGACGGGTTGGCGATGGTGCTGCTGGGCGGCGTGCAGACCTTGACGGGCCCCGTCTTGGGGGCGGCCGTTTTCACCTGGCTGCAGGACGAGATCGCGCGCAACACCGAGTATTGGCGCGCGATCCTCGGCTTTGCGATCCTGGCGCTGGTGCTCGCTTTCCCGCACGGGCTCGGCGGCGCGCTCAAGCGCCTGCGGGGTGCGGCATGACGCTGCTCGTCGCACACGGTTTGCGCAAAGCCTTCGGCGGGGTGGAAGCGGTCGTCGATGTCGGCTTTGCGGTCGCCCCCGGCGAAGTCGTCGCACTGATCGGCCCCAACGGGGCGGGCAAGAGCACGTGCTTCAACATGCTGAACGGCCAGCTCGCCCCCGACGGCGGCACGATCCGGCTCGGGGGCGAAAACATCGCAGGGCGCCCGCCGCGCGCGATCGCGCGCCTGGGCGTGGGCCGCACCTTCCAGATCACGGCGACGTTCGCTTCGATGCGCGTGCGCGAAAACGTGCAGGCAGCGCTGCAGTCATTTGCCGGAAAAAGCTACGGCCTGTGGCGCTCGGCCGACACGCTCTATCGCGACGAAGCGCTGGCCTTGCTCGCGCGCGTGGGCATGGAAGACCAAGCCGAACGCCCGTGCGGCACGCTTGCCTACGGCGACCTAAAGCGCGTCGAGCTGGCGGTGGCCCTTGCCGGTCGGCCGCGCCTCTTGCTGATGGACGAACCCACGGCCGGCATGGCGCCGGTCGAGCGCCTTGCCTTGATGGCGCTCACGGCAAGCCTCGCGCGCCGCGAGCAGATCGGCGTGCTGTTCACCGAGCACGACATGGACACGGTGTTCGCGCACGCCGACCGCATTCTCGTGCTCGATCGCGGCCGCTTGATCGCCGAAGGGAGCCCGGACGCCGTGCGCAACGATCCCACCGTGCGCCGGGTCTATTTGGGGGCCGGCACCATGTACGGCGAACAAGCATGATGCTCGAAGTCCGCGATCTCGATGCGTCTTACGGCCGCGCGCAGATTCTGGCGGGCGTATCGCTCGACGTTGCGGCGGGCGAAGTGGTTGCCCTCTTGGGCCGCAACGGGGCCGGAAAGTCGACGACGCTCAAAGCGATCTTGGGGCTCGTGCCGCCCGCGCGCGGGCGTGTGGTTTTCGACGGCGTTGCCGTTGCGGGTCTCGCCCCTTACCGCATTGCGCGGCTCGGGCTCGGCTACGTTCCCGAGGAACGGCGGATCTTCACGGATCTCACGGTGCGCGAAAACCTCGAAGTCGCGCGCCGCGCATCGCGCCAAGGCTTCGCGCCGTGGACGCCTTCGCGCCTGTTCAAGCTCTTCCCAAATCTCGAAACGCTGATCGACCGGCCGGGCGGGCGCATGTCGGGCGGCGAGCAGCAGATGCTTGCGGTCGCGCGCACGCTGATGGGCAATCCCAAAATGCTGCTGCTCGACGAACCGTCCGAGGGGCTTGCCCCGCTCGTCGTCGAACAGATGGAAGCCGCGATCGCCGCCCTCAAACGCGAAGGCCTGGCCGTGCTGCTGTGCGAGCAGAATCTGCATTTCGCGAGGCGGCTCGCCGATCGCGCGGTCATCCTCGAGAAAGGCCAAGTCCGCTACAGCGGAACCATGGCCGCTTTGACGGCGGACGCGACCGCGCGCAAGACGTATCTCGAGCTTTAGCCGATGTCGAACTTGACGCCTTGTGCGAGCGGCAGCGTGCTGCCGTAATTGACCGTGTTGGTGGCCCTTCGCATATAGGCGCGCCACGAATCCGAACCCGATTCGCGCCCGCCGCCGGTTTCCTTTTCGCCGCCGAAAGCGCCGCCGATCTCGGCTCCCGACGGGCCGATATTGACGTTGGCGATGCCGCAGTCGGAGCCGCGCGCGGACAGGAAAAGTTCGGCTTCGCGCAGATCGTTCGTGAAGATCGACGAGGACAGGCCTTGCGCCACCGCATTGTGCTTGGCGATCGCGTCGTCGAGATCGTCGTAGCGCATCGCATAGAGGACGGGTGCGAACGTCTCGTCGAGAACGGGGCCGATCTGGTCGGGCATTTCGACGAGGGCCGGGCGCACGTAATAGGCGTCGGCCGCAAAACCCTCCGCCACGCGCGCGCCGCCGGTCGTCTTGCCGCCCAGCGCAGTCGCTTGGGCAAGAGCCGCCTGCATCGCATCGAACGCGGCTTTGTCGATGAGCGGGCCGACGAGCGTGTCCGGTACGAGCGGATTGCCGATGCCGACCGACAGATAGGCGCGTTTGAGCCGACCGATCAGCGCCTCGTAGATCGAACTGTGCACGAACAGGCGCCGCAGCGTGGTGCAGCGCTGGCCGGCCGTCCCCATCGCGGCGAAGGCAAGGCCACGCACGGCAAGATCGAGATCCGCACTCGGGCACACGATGGCGGCATTGTTGCCGCCGAGTTCCAGCAGCACGCGTCCGAAGCGCTGCGCCACGCGCGGGCCCACCGCGCGGCCCATCGCGGTCGAGCCGGTCGCCGACACGAGTGCGACTTTCGCATGGTCGACAAGCGCGTGGCCCGCTTCGCGCCCGCCGAGCACCACCGAGGAGAGGCCCGCCGGGGCGTCTGCGAACTTGGCGACGGCGCGCGCGAACAGGGAAGCTGTGGCGAGGGCCGTGAGCGGCGTCTTCTCCGACGGTTTCCACACGATCGAATTGCCGCACACAAGGGCGAGCGCCGCGTTCCACGCCCACACCGCGACCGGAAAATTGAAGGCCGACACGATGCCGACCACGCCAAGCGGATGCCAGGTCTCCATCATGCGATGCTGCGCGCGTTCGGTCGCGATGGTGAGGCCGTAGAGCTGGCGCGACAAACCGACCGCGAAGTCGCAAATGTCGATCATCTCCTGCACTTCGCCCAAACCCTCGGACGCGATCTTGCCGACTTCGATCGACACGAGCCGCCCAAGCTCGGCCTTGTGCGCGCGCAGTTCGTCGCCGAACAGCCGCACAAGCTCGCCGCGCCGCGGGGCCGGCACCGAGCGCCACGCAAGATAGGCCGCATGCGCCGCTTCGACCGCGGCCGCGGTTTGGGTCGCGTCCGCATCCGTCACGCGGCCAATGGTTTCGCCCGTGATCGGCGTGCGAACAAAGCGTGCCCCGGTCGCGAAGGCGGCGTTGTCCACGCCGAGCTGCGCAAGCAGGCGGGCGGTTTCTTTGGCGAGATCGATGGCGGTCATGGCGTTTTCCTAAGATGCGTACGCGTGGCGTGCCTTACCAGCTTTCGGCCAGCATCGCGCGATATTCTTCCGGTGTCGCGATGCGCGGATTGGTCGCGTGGCAATGGTCTTTCATCGCCTTGCCGACCGCCTCGTCGATGAAGTCTTTTTCGACCCCCATCGCGCCAAGCCCCGAAGCCAGGCCAAGCTCGCGGTTGAGTGCGGCGATGGCGGCATCGACGGCGGCACCTGCGGGCAGGCCCATTGCCTGGCGCAGCCGCGCGTATTTGTCCTCCGCAACCGCACTGGCGGCGGTTTCGTTGAAGCGAAGTACTGCCGGCAGCACCACGGCATTGAGGGTGCCGTGATGCAGCGACTTGACCTTGTAGCTGCCGAGCGCATGCGACAGCGAATGGACAGCCCCCAAACCTTTCTGGAAGGCGAGAGCACCCTGTGCCGACGCACTCATCATCTGGCGGCGCGCTTCGCGGTCGCTGCCGTTCTCGACCGCACGGCGCAGCCATTTAGCCGCGCGCGCCAACCCGTCGAGCGCGATGCCGTCGGCGGGCGGGTTGAAGGCGGGGGCGAGGAAGGTTTCGATGCAATGCGCCATCGCATCCATGCCGGTCGCCGCCGTAAGGCCGGGCGGCAAAGAGAGCGTCAAGTCGGGATCGAGAATGGCCGTGCGCGGCACCAGATGCCACGAATGGAACCCGACCTTGCGCCCGTCCTTGAGGATCACGATCGCGCCGCGCGCCACCTCGCTGCCCGTGCCCGCCGTGGTCGGCATCGCGATCAGGGGCGCGCAGGCCGCCGTGATCTTGGGCGCCCCGCCGTCGATCGTGGCGTACTGCGACAAGGGGGCCGGGTGCGTCGCCAAGATCGCCAAACCCTTGGCAAGGTCGATCGACGAGCCGCCGCCGACGGCGATAAGCCCGTCCGCCCCGTGCGCGCGATAGGCCTCGAGGGCGGCCTCGACCGCAAGCTCGGTCGGATTGCCGGGCGTGCCGTCGAAGATCGCAACCGGCAGACGCCCCTCGATCGCGGCAAGCGCTTGGGCCGCAACGCCGGCGGCGACGACGCCTTTGTCGGTCACGACCAGCGGGCGCTTGATGCCGGCGGAGGCGCACGCCTCAAGCAGCAGCTTCGACGCGCCGAAATCGATCTGGATGTCGGTGATGTATTTGATGAGGGGCATGGTTCGGCTTCCAAGTGAACGATCCCAAATTCTACGTCGGCGTTTGGGCGGCGAACAGGCCCTAGGCGCAAGCCCCCGGCCGCTCTAGTGTCGTTTCCTCGAGATCGCGAAACGGCAGAAGGAACAGCGAATGGATCGCGTGCGCGTGACGGCGGGAAGCTATGTGTTCGGCGGCCGGTTCGAGACGGAGGCTGCCCCCGCGACGGTGGCGAAATTCCGCAGCCTGCTGCCCTGGCGCAGCAAGATCATCCATGTGCGCTGGAGCGGGGAGGGCTGCTGGATCCCGCTTGGGTCCCTCGATTTCGGGCTCGGTCTCGAGAACCACACGAGCTATCCCGCCCCCGGCCATTTCCTGCTTTATCCCGGTGGGGTCAGCGAAACCGAACTGATCCTTGCCTATGGCGGCGTGCGCTTCGCGAGCAAGGTTGGGCAGCTTGCCGGCAACCATTTCATCACGCTGACCGACGGGCTCGAGAATCTCGCGGCCTTCGGCAAGAGCGTGCTGTGGCAGGGTGCGCAGGACATTCTGTTCGAAGCGGTGCCTTGAGAATTCTTGACATTTAGGTTGTTTTTTGCGACACTCTAATGATGCGCCGCTGCTCCTCTTTCGGCAAAAGAGGGGCAGCGGCGTTGTGCATGTCTGGCATGGTGAAGATCGGGAAATTGGCGACAGAACGGCAATTCGGATTCCGTTGCCTAATTGGCCCAGAATCGCGCACTTGGCGTTTTATTTCAGCGGGTTGGAAATAGGTTACCGATGTCGCCTATAGTCAACATCCGTCGCCGATTGTAGCATGTCGTCGCGTGTTCGAAGCGGCGCGCGCAAGTGGGGGGAGACGACATGGCCGATATCTATCCCGTGGCGAGTTTGGGGGCGCATGCGCCTTCGCTGTCGCAGGGCTATCGCAGCACGCAGAAGCGCGCACCGTTGCTGCCGCCGATCGCGATTCCGGCGGGGCCTGGCGAATTGTCGGGGCCCCTGCTCGGGCACGCGGCGATCCGCCCCGGCGACGACGATCTCACGAAGAGCGCTGACGGCCACGAGGCGCAAGGCGAGCGCATCGTCGTGTCGGGCCGCGTGCTCGACGAAGACGGCAGGCCCGTGCCCGACACGCTCGTCGAAATCTGGCAGGCCAATGCGGCGGGCCGCTACATCCATGCTGCCGACCAGCATCCCGCACCGCTCGATCCGCATTTCTTCGGTGCGGGTCGCGTGGCGACCGATGCGCAAGGCCGCTACCGTTTCACGACGATCCGCCCCGGCGCCTATCCGTGGCGCAACCACGCCAATGCCTGGCGGCCCGCGCACATCCATTTTTCGCTGTTCGGACGGTCTTTTCTGCAGCGGTTGGTGACGCAGATGTATTTCCCCGGCGATCCCTTGCATGCGCTCGATCCGATCATGGGCTCGGTGCCCGATGCGGCCGCGCGCGCGCGCATGGTGGCGCGCTTCGACATCGACACGACGATGCCCGAATGGGCGCTCGGCTACGTGTGGGACATCGTGCTGCGCGGCCGGGCCGCAACGCCGTTCGAAGCGGAGGGCGCGCATGGTTGAGCACAAAACGCTGGGCATCACGCCGTCGCAGACGGTCGGGCCGTTTTTCCACTATTGCCTCACGCCGCAGCGCTATCCCTATGCGGCCGCGGTCGATACGGCGATCGCCGGGGCGGGGCCTGCCGTCGAAATCGTCGGCACGGTGTTGGACGGCGACGGCCTGCCCGTCGGCGATGCGATGCTTGAATTCTGGCAGGCCGATGCGGCGGGGCGCTATGCGGGCAATGATGCAGGCCTGCCGGCTAACTTGCCGTTCCGCGGGCACGCGCGTGTGGCCACGGACGCAAGCGGCATCTTCCGGTTGCAAACAATCAGGCCCGGGGCAGCGGGTGCGAACGCGCCGCACATCGCCGTTTCCGTTCTCGGGCGCGGGCTGTTGAATCGGCTGTACACGCGGCTCTATTTTGCGGGCGAAGCCGCCAACGCATCCGATCCGGTGCTGGCACTTGTTCCCGCCGCACGGCGTTCGACGCTGATCGCATCGCAGGAGGCGCCGGGGAACTGGCGCTTCGACATTCGCCTGCAGGGCGAAGGCGAAACGGTGTTCTTCGCGGTCTAAGCCTAGAAGCGCGGCCGCGCCGAGCTCCAGTCCGGCCGGTATTTGCGCATCTCTTTGGCGTCGTCGCGCTTGCGAATGCCGCAGGTTTGGTACTGGCGGTGCAGGGTGGCAAGCGCCGTGCGGTCGAGCCGCACGCCGAGGCCGGGGCCTTGCGGCGGGGCGAGGCTGCCGCCTTCGAATGCGAGCTTGCCGCCGTCGATCACCTCTTCGACCTGCCAGGGATAGTGCGTGTCGCAGGCATAGGCGAGGTTCGGGATCGTGGCCCCCACATGCGTCATCGCGGCCAAGCTGATGCCGAGATGCGAGTTCGAATGCATCGAGATGCCGAGCCCGAACACGCGGCCGATCTGGGCGAGATGCTGGGTCGCGCGCAGCCCGCCCCAGTAATGGTGGTCGCTCAGCACGATCTGGACGGCGTTGAGCCGCACCGATTTCGGGATATGGCCGAAGGCGATCGTGACCATGTTGGTCGCAAGCGGCATCTTGGCGAATGCCGCAACTTCGCCCATCTCTTCGAGCGTGCCGGTCGGGTCTTCGAGATATTCGAGCAGGCCGTCGAGCTGCGGCATCACGCGCTTGGTCGTCGCGACCGACCAGCCGCCGTTGGGATCGATGCGCAGCGGATGCTCGGGGAAGGCCTTGCGCAGCGCGCGCAAGGATTCGATTTCGAAGTCCGGTTCGAACACGCCGGCCTTGAGCTTGATCGAGCCGAAGCCGTGGTCGAGCACCATGCGCTTGGCCTGCGCCACGATCTGCGCGTGGTCGATCGCCTCGCCCCAATCGTCGGCGGGATAGCCGGGATCGTCCTTGTGCTGTTTGAATTTGTAGAAGAGATAGGCGCTGAACGGCACGCGTTCGCGCACCTTGCCGCCGAGAATCGCCCACAGCGGCAAGCCCGCGATCTGGCCCTGCAGATCGAGGAACGCCACCTCGAACGCGGCGGTCGCACTCGCAAGCGCCTTGTCGCCGGCGGCCGGATAGGTCTGGCCCGTAAATTCCTGGCCGGTCACCGCTTGGTAGCTGCGGCTTGCAAGGCCGTTGAGGTCGTGCGGATCGAGGCCTACGAGCAGCGGGCCGATCTTGGCGAGATTGGCGAGCGTTTCGAGATCGCCGTAGCTCTCGCCGAGCCCGATGCGGCCGTCTTCGGTTTCGACCTCGATAATGCTGCGCAAGGCGAAGGCCTCGTGCACGCCGGCCACGTTGAGCAGCGGGGGATCGCGGAACGCGATCGGCGTGGTGCGGACGGCGGCGATGCGCGGATTGGAGCGAATCATGGCGCTAGCGAGCCGCACGCAGCGGTTTGGCGTATTCGGCCGCGCAGAACGGCCCGCCTTGGAAGCGCAGCGAGATTTCGTCCTGCACGGCAGTCTTTTCGCCGGCTTCGGCGGCCGCGACATGGTCGTCGGCACTGTCCTGCGGCTTGTAGCCGAGGCGATAGGCGTTCGAATTGTCGTACCAGGCGCGGCTGTTGCGCGAGATGCCGTAAACGATCTCGCAGCGAATGTCGGGATGCTCGAGGCCGATCGCGATAAGCTGGGCGAGATCGCGCGCGCTCGTCCAAAGGGCCAGGGCTCGCAGCGTCTGCGGCACGTCGGCCGCATTGCCGATGCGGATATTGAGCGTCTCGACGCCGTATTTGTCGGCATAGAGTGCCGCGACCGCTTCGCCCCAGCATTTGCTGAGGCCGTAGCGCGTGTCGGGCCGGATGTCGACGCGGTGGTCGATCATGCTGCTGCGCGGATGGAAGCCCACCGCATGGTTCGAACTGCCGAACACGATGCGCTTGGTGCCGGCTTTGCGTGCGGCCTCGTAGACATTGTAGGTGCCGACGATGTTGGCCTGCAGGATGCGGTCGAAATCGTATTCGACCGACAAGGCGCCGAGATGGATCACGCCGTCGATTCCGACCATCGCGCGTTCGACCGCGTCGCGGTCGGCAAGATCGCAGGTGAAATTCTCTTCGCCGGGGGCGAGATCCACGATCGGAGTTATGTCGCTCAGGCGCAGTTTGGCGAAGCGACCGGCGAACAGGCGGCGCAGCTTGCCGCCGATATGCCCGGCGGCACCGGTCAGAAGAATATTCAAGGGTCCCTCCCGTACGTTTGTGGCGCCCACTTTAACGAGGAAGCGGCACGCTTGAAAGCACTAATATATTAGTGCTCGACAGTTGCACAAACGCTGCTACACTCGCGCGTTATGGCAACGCCTGCCGCCCCGCTGCGCTCGCGCAAATCCGTCCGCCGTTCGTCGCCCGCTCTGCCGGTGCGCCGCGGCCGCGCCGCCCCGCACGCCTTCGAGCGGCTGCGCGAAGCGATCGTTTCGCTGCAACTCGCCCCCGGCACGGTCTTGTCGCGCGCGGCCCTTGCCCGCCAACTGGGCGTGAGCCAAACGCCGGTGCGCGATGCGCTCATGCGGCTGGCGGCCGAAGGGCTCGTCGAAGTGTTTCCGCAGCACGCCACGGTCGTAAGCCTCATCGATCTCACGGCCGCGCGTGCGGCGCATTTTCTGCGCCGCTCGATCGAGCTCGAAATCGTGCGCGAGCTTGCGATGGCGCCGTCGGCCGAACTGATCGCTTCCTTGCGCGCCTCGCTTGCGCGCCAGCGCGAGATCTCCAAGAACAACGATCTCGGCGCCTTCTCCGCCGAAGACCAGCAATTCCACCGCCTCATGTACGAGGCGGCGCGTGTGCAGGATCTGTGGCATCTTACCCGCCGCCACAGCGGCCAGATCGACCGGCTGCGTCGCCTGCATTTGCCCGCGCTTGGCAAGATCCAGATCGTTCTCGACGACCATCAGGCGATCGTCGAGGCGATCGCCGACCGCCAGCCGGAAGTGGCGCAAGCTTTTCTGCGCAAGCACCTGTCCGGAACGCTGGCGAACATCGAAAATCTCTGCGCGCGCTTTCCCGAATATGTGCGCGCTGCGCCCGCTGCTGCCGCAGCCAATGCGACCGAAAAGGAGCAAGGTTGACACGCTGATATATTAGTGCCCTAATGAATCCAACAAACGCGCCCCAAGGCGCACCAAAAGGGGAGGGAACTGATGTCGGACCGCAAGGATTCGAAGACCGAGAGCTACGCGAACACCGAGAGCGCCGTATCGCGGCGCGTTCTGCTGCAGGGTGTGGCCGGGGTGGCTGCCCTCGCCGCAAGCCCGACTTTGGCCTTTGCCCAAGCGGCCGCCAAGGAAGCGCCGGAACTCGCGCGCATGGTCGCCGAAAACCGCCTGCCGCCGCTCGACCAGCGCCTGCCGCGCAATCCGATGGTCGTCACACCGCACGAAACCGTGGGCCGCTACGGCGGCACGCTGCGCCGGGGGCTGCGCGGCTCGAGCGACCACAACGGCATTCTGCGCATGGTCGGCAACCAGGGCCTCGTGCGCTGGAACCTCGAATTCACGCAAGTGCTGCCCAACGTCGCCGAGCGCTGGGACGTCAACGCGACCGCGACCGAGTTCGTGTTCCATCTGCGCCAGGGCATGAAATGGTCGGACGGCAAACCCTTCACCGCCGACGACGTCGTGTTCGCGATCGAAGACTGCACGAAGAACGCCGAACTCTACCGTTCGGTCCCCTCGGTGCTCACGATCGGCGGCAAGCCGGCCGTCGTGACCAAGGTCAGCGACACGGCCGTCAAGTTCGCGTTCGAAGCGCCCTACGCGATGTTCCTCGAGAATCTGGCAACGCCGCTCGGCCAGCATCCGACGCTGTTCCCCAAGCACTACTGCAGCCAATTCCATCCGAAATACAATTCGGGCCTCGACGCGCAAGTGCGCGCGGCCAACCTGTCGGATTGGCCGACTTTGTTCCGCGCGCGCTGCGGCGACATCGAAATCCCGTCGCGCTGGGGCAACGCCGAGAAGCCCACGCTCGATCCGTGGGTCGTCGCGGAAGCCTATACGGGCGGGGCGACGCGCGTGACGATGCGCCGCAATCCGTATTTCTGGCAGGTCGACACCAACGGCGCGCAGCTGCCCTATATCGACCAGCTGACGATGAACATCTCCCAGGACGTCGAATCGCTGATGCTCGACACGATCTCGGGCCGCATCGACATCCAGGACCGCCATATCGACTCGCTGCAGAACAAGCCGACCCTGTCGCAGAACATGCAGCGCGGCGGCTACCGCCTCGTCGAGCTGGTCGCCTCGGGCGCGCAGCAATGCATGATCTATCTGAACATGACGCACAAAGATCCCGCGATGCGCGCCATGTTCGCCAACAAGGAGTTCCGCCAGGCGCTGTCGCTCGGCATCGACCGCAAGGAGATCATCGATCTCGTCTATCTCGGTCAGTCGGAGCCCTACCAGACCGGGCCGCGCCCCGGCCATCCCTGGTACCACGAGAAGCTCTCACGGCAGTTCACGAGCCACGATCCGGCGCAGGCCAACGCGATCCTCGACCGCCTCGGCTACCGGCGCGGGCCCGACCGCATGCGTCTGCGCCCCGATGGGCAAAAAGTGTTTTTCGCGATCGACGTGATCCCGACCCTCTACCCGGACGCGGTCGACACGCTCGAACTCGTGAAGCGCCATTGGGCGGCCCTCGGCGTCGACATCAAGGTCAATACGATCGAACGCGCGCTCTACTACACGCGCGGCGACAACAACGACCACGACGCGGCAACGTGGCCCGGCCCCGGCGGTCTCGATCCGATCCTCGATCCGCGCGACTACCTTGCCCAGCATCCGCAAGGCTCGCGCTACGCGATCCCGTGGACGCAATGGTACGTGTCGGGCGGCAAGGAAGGCCAGGAACCGCCGGAAAGCCAGAAGCGCCGCATGAAGCTGTTCGACGATGCGCGCGCCACGCCCGACATCGCCAAGCGCGGCCAGATCGTCAAGGAAATGCTCGACCTCACGGCCGACGCTTTCGAGACGATCGGCGTGTGCCTTGCGGTCAACTCGTTCGGCATCGCGAAGAACAACCTGCGCAACGTGCCGCTGAAGATGCCGCAGGCCTGGAGCTGGCCGAACCCGGGTCCGGCCCTGCCGCAGCAGTTCTTCTTCACGGCCTAAACGACGAGGTTCGCGCGGCCGATCCCCCCTTCTGCAGGGGCGGGTCGGCCGCCGCCCTCTTCCCAAAGCGGAAAAACCGACACGCATGCTGCGCTTCATCGTTTCGCGTCTTTTGTGGATGATCCCGTCGCTGGTGGCGTTGAGCTTCCTGTCGTTCGTGCTGATCGAACTGCCGCCGGGCGACTACGTTACGACCTACATCGCCACGCTCGCAGCCTCCAACGAGGTCGTGGACCAGAACACGGCCGCCGATCTGCGCGCGCGTTTCGGCCTCGACCAGCCGATGATCGTGCAGTATTTCAAGTGGATCGTCGGCATCGTGACCGAAGGCAATTTCGGCCTGAGCTTTGAGTGGCAGCAGCCGGTCTCGGAACTCATCTGGGAGCGCATGTCGCTGACTCTGCTGCTCACTGTTTCGACGCTGCTGCTGACCTGGGGCTTGGCGTTGCCGATCGGCGTGTTTTCGGCGGTCAAAAAATATTCGGTCGGTGACTATATCGCGACCTTCTTCAGCTTCCTCGGTCTTGCGATCCCGAGTTTCCTGCTTGCCCTCGTGCTGATGTATGTGGCCGCCGTCAAGTTCGGCCAGGATGTCGGCGGGCTGTTCTCCGAGCCCTACGTCGCCGCCCCCTGGAGCTTTGGCAAGGTGCTCGATCTTCTGTCGCATCTGTGGGTGCCGGTCGTGATCCTCGCCGTGTCGGGTACGGCGAGCCTCATCCGCGTGATGCGCGCCAACATGCTCGACGAGCTCAACAAGCCCTACGTCACCACGGCGCGCGCCAAGGGGCTTTCGGAATTCGCATTGCTCGTCAAATATCCGCTGCGCGTCGCCCTCAATCCGTTCATCTCGACGATCGCTTGGCTCTTGCCCAATCTCGTGTCGGGCTCGGTCATCGTCGCAATCGTGCTGAGCCTGCCGACCGCAGGGCCGATGCTGCTGCAGTCGCTGATGAGCCAGGACATGTATCTGGCCGGCGCCTTCGTGCTGCTGATCTGCGCTTTGACTTTGCTGGGTTCGCTCGTCAGCGACATTCTGCTCGCTCTCGTCGATCCGCGCATTCGGCTGGAGTAGGCGATGGCGGCACTCGCGGAAGGGGCGGTCGATGCCAAGCAGATGGCAGTTGCCTCGCAATGGCAATTGCTGTGGTGGGCGTTCAAGCGCCATCGCCTTGCGATGGTGGGGCTCGTGGTCGTGGTGGCGCTCTACATCGTGGCGGCGATTCCGGGCTTTTTCGCCGTGAACGATCCGGCGCGCCAGAATGCGCGTGCCGCCTTCCACCCGCCGCAGTCCATCCATTTTTTCGATACGGACGATGGCTTCGCGTTCCGGCCCTATTTCCATCCCTATGCGCTGCGCCGCGATCCGGTGTCGCTGGCGGCCATCTATGTCGAGGATACGAGCCGCAAGATCCCGCTCGAAATCTTCGGAAAGGGATACGAATACAACCTGTTCGGCCTGTTCCCGGTCGACCGTCATCTCTTCGCTTCGAGCGATCCGCGCCAGCCTCTGTTCCTGCTCGGCGCCGACCGGCTCGGACGCTGCGTCTACAGCCGCATCATGCAGGGCGCGCAGATTTCGCTGTCGCTGGGATTGGTCGGCGTGTTCCTGTCGCTCACCATCGGCGTGGTGCTCGGCGGTATCTCGGGCTATTTCGGCGGCAAGCTCGATTTCGGCATCCAGCGCGTGATCGAATTCATCCTGTCGCTGCCGTCGATCCCGATCTGGCTCGCGCTCGCCGCCGCGATGCCGCAGGACTGGCCCGCGACCACGCAGTATTTCATGATCACCGTCATTCTGTCGCTCACCGGCTGGGCGCAGTTGGCACGCGTCGTGCGCGGTCGCTTTTTGAGCCTGCGCACCGAAGAGTTCGTCGTGGCCGCACGGCTCGACGGTGCTTCGGAAGGGCGCGTGATCTTCCGCCACATGCTGCCGAGCTTCATGAGCCACATCATTGCGAGCATCACGCTCGCGATCCCGGCGATGATCTTGGCCGAAACCTCGTTGTCCTTTCTCGGGCTCGGGCTGCAGCCGCCCACGATCTCGTGGGGCGTGCTGCTGCGCGAGGCGCAAAATATCCGCTCGATCGCGACGGCCCCATGGCTGTTTGCCCCCGGTGCGGCCGTGGTGGTCGCGGTGATGGCGCTCAACTTCCTCGGCGACGGCCTGCGCGACGCGGCCGACCCCTACAACAAATGAACGCGATGCCGCCATCGAACGAAACGGTGCTCGAGGTCGAAGGTCTCGTCACGCATTTTGCCACGCGCACCGGCACGGTGAAGGCCGTGGACGGCGTGTCTTTCAAGGTCGCGCGCGGCAAGACCCTGTGCATCGTCGGCGAAAGCGGCAGCGGCAAGAGTGTCACCGCGCGCTCGATCCTGCAGATCGTCGACCAGCCCGGCCGCATCGTGGCGGGCACCATGAAACTGCGCCGCCGCGACGGGAGTGTGACCGACCTCGCAGCCCTGCATCCGCGCAGCCGCGCCATCCGCGAAGTGCGCGGGGCCGATATTGCGATGATCTTCCAGGAACCCATGTCGTCGCTGTCGCCCGTGCACACGGTCGGCGACCAGATCATGGAAGTGCTGCGCCTGCATCTGCGCATGGACAAGAAGGCCGCGCGCGCGCGCACGGTCGAACTCCTGAAGCAGGTCGAAATCCCGAATCCCGACAAGGCGATCGACCGCTACACGTTCGAGTTTTCGGGCGGCATGCGCCAGCGCGTGATGATCGCGATGGCGCTTGCGTGCAATCCTTTGCTGCTGATCGCCGACGAGCCGACGACGGCCCTCGATGTGACGACGCAGGCCGAAATCCTCGACCTCATCAAGCGGCTGCAGACCGATCTCGGCATGGCCGTGATCTTCATCACGCACGACATGGGCGTGGTCGCCGAGATCGCCGACGACGTTTTGGTCATGTACCACGGCAAGGTCGCCGAGACGGGCCCCGTGGACCGCATCTTCCATGCGCCGCAGGACGACTACACGCGCATGCTTATCGGCTCGGTCGTGCGGCTCGAGCAGAAGGCCGAGATCCGGTTGCGCCGAGCCCCGATAGCGGAGGATGCCAAGCCGGTGATCGAGGTCAAGGGCTTGCGCATGTATTTCGGCAAGCCTGCAGCACCGCTCAAAGCCGTCGACGACGTGTCGCTGTCGGTCAAACCCGGCGAAACGCTCGGCATCGTCGGCGAGTCGGGTTCGGGCAAGACGACGATGGGGCGCTGTCTGCTGCGCGTCTACAATCCCAACGGCGGTTCGATCGCCTATCGCCGTGCGGACGGCACGGTCGTCGATCTCGTGACGGCCGAGGGCGAAGCGCTGAAAACCGCCCGCCGCGAAATCCGTATGATCTTCCAGGATCCGGTCGGCTCGCTCAATCCGCGCATGACCGTGGCGCAGATCGTTGGCGAACCGCTCTATGTGAACGGCATTGCCAAGGGCAGCGAGCTCGACGATCGCGTTGCCGTGCTGTTGAGACAAGTCGGTCTCGATCCCGCCTGGCGCGAGCGCTATCCGCACGCGTTCTCGGGCGGCCAGCGCCAGCGCATCGGCATTGCGCGCGCGATTTCGCTTAGGCCCCGCGTGATCGTGGCCGACGAAGCGACGTCGGCCCTCGACGTGTCGATCCGCTCGCAGATGCTCGACCTCATGATGAATCTGCAGGACGAGCTCGGCCTCTCCTACGTGTTCATCAGCCACGATATCGGCGTGATCCGCTACATGTGCGACCGCGTCGCGGTCATGTATCGCGGCCGCGTGGTCGAAACGGGGTCGGCCGACCAAGTCTGCGACGCGCCGACGCACGCCTACACCAAGGCGCTGCTGTCGGCCATTCCGCGCCCCGATCCGCGCGCACGCAGCATCCACAAACGGTTCCGCTACGTCGGCTGAGTTCTTCGGGGGAGATTCTTTTGCGCATCGTCGATATCGAAACGTTCTTGATGCAGGTCGATGCGCCCAATCTGCGCGGTTGGGCGTCCGACGGGTCGTTCGGCACGACCGCGACGCGCCAGGGCCTCGTGGGCACGCGCAACTGGCTGTTCGTGAAGGTGCATACCGACGAAGGCATCGTCGGCATCGGCGAATGCAGCGGCTGGCCGCGCGTGATCCAGACGGCTGTGCAGGACCTGAAATCGATCCTGCTCGGCGAGGACCCCACGCATATCGAGCGGCTGTGGCAGAAGATGATGTGCGCCATCATGGGCCACGGCATGGTCGGCACGGTCGGCGGCGGTGCGATGACCGGCATCGACATGGCGCTGTGGGACATCAAAGGCAAAGCGCTCAACACGCCGGTCTGGAACCTGCTCGGCGGCAAGGTCCGCGACCGCATCCGCATCTACGCGCATGCCAACACGGCCGAAGTGGCGCTGTCGCTCAAGAAGCGCGGCATCACCGCGATCAAATGCGGCGGCGTGTCGGATCCCGTGCGCAAGGTCGCAATGCTGCGCGACGCGATCGGCGACGAGATGGATCTGATGATCGATCTGCACGGGCCGCCGTGGCTGACGCCGGCCGACGCGGCGCAGGTGGCGCGCGCCCTCGAGCCCTATCGGCTGATGTTCGTCGAGGATCCGATCGCACCCGAAAATCTCGACGGCTTCCGGCGGATCCGCGATTCGGCCAACGTCACGCTCGCGGCGGGCGAGCGCATGGCGACCGTCTACGGTTTGCGCGAGCTCATCGAAAAGAACCTCGTCGACATCGTGCAGCCCGACACGGGCCGCGCCGGCGGAATCACGCAGATGAAGAAGATCGCAGCGCAGGCCGAAGCGCACCACATCATGATGGCGCCGCATTCGGGCTCGCTCGGACCCGTCGCCGAATACGCGGCACTGCACGTGCTGGCGGCGATCCCGAACGGCCTGATCCTCGAGCGCATCGAAGACGATTGGGCGGGGCGCGCGCAGACCGTGGTGCCGCATCCGCTGCAGGAAAACGGTTTTCTCAAAGTGCCCGACGCTCCCGGGCTCGGCGTGGACATCGACGAGGCCTTCGTCAAAAAGCACCCGAGCGAATGCAACGTCTCGATCCCGGGCACTGCCAAGAGCGGGGCTTATGCCGAGGGTACCTACGACGAGCAGGTCTATGTGCAAACGCGCCTCAAGCGCGGCGTCTATTTCCCGAGGGGTTGAGCGATGGCATCGCGACTGTCGGATGCGACGCGCGCGCGGCTGATGGGGGTCAGTGTTGCGACCTTGTGCACGGCGCTGTTCAAGCGCGGCCTGCGCAACCAGTTCATCCAGGACGTGCGGCCGCTCAACGGCAATCTGCCGAACATGGTCGGCGAGGCTTATACGCTGCGCTACATCCCGGCGCGCGAAGATCTGAACCCGATCACGGTGTTTCTCGACCGCAAGCATCCGCAGCGCGTGGCGATCGAAGAATGCCCGCCCGGTTCGGTCCTCGTGATGGACAGCCGCAAGGATGCGCGCGCAGCGTCGGCCGGCGGCATTCTCGTCACGCGGCTCATGGTGCGTGGCGTCGCCGGCATCGTGACCGATGGCGGCTTTCGCGACTCGCCCGAGATCGCCGCCCTGCCTTTTCCCGCGTACCACCATCGCCCGTCGGCACCGGCCAATCTCACGCTCCATCAGGCGGTCGAAAGCAACGTGCCGATCGGCTGCGGCGACGTGCCGGTTTGGCCCGGCGACGTCGTGGTCGGCGACCGCGAGGGCGTGGTCGTGATTCCGGCCGAGATCGCCGACGCGATCGCCCTCGAAGCCGTCGAGATGACGGCGTTCGAGGATTTTGTGGTCGAGAAGGTGCAGGAAGGCCGCTCGATCGCCGGCCTCTATCCGCCGACCGACGAGAAGTCGAAAAGCGATTTCGAAGCGTGGCGCAAAGAGAAGGGTCGCTAGCCTAGACGTAGCCGCTGCTGCCGTCGGGCTTGGTCGGCACTTTGCGCTGCCAGTGGATGTAGCCGTCGCGCTTCAGCACTTCTTCGTCGATCTCGACGCCCCAGCCTGCGCGGTCGGGCCGCAATTCGAGATGTCCGTCTTTCGGCAGATACGGATCGCGCACGTAGGGCGCACCCAGCTGGTCGGGGTTTTTGTCGTCGTAGTTGGCACCGTGCGGAAGGCGATATTCGAGGATCTTGAAATTCGGCTGGGCCGCACTGAAATGCACGTTCACGGCGGTGGCGAGCGGGCCCATCGGGTTGTGCGGGGCCACGGTCACGTAGTGCGCTTCGGCGATGGCGGCGATTTTGCGCATCTCCAGCAGGCCGCCGACGACGCAGATGTCGGGCTGGATGATGTCGGCCCCGCGCACCTGCAAGAGGCGCAGGAATTCGAAGCGGCTGTAGAGGCATTCGCCCGTCGCAAGCGGGCAGTCGAGCCGCGCTTTGAGCGCCCCCCAGGCTTCGAAATTCTCGGGTCGGATCGGTTCTTCGAAGAACAGCGGATCGTAGGGGGCAAGCGCATTGCCGAGCTGCATGGCTTGCACGGGCTCGAAAAGTTTGGCATGCGCATCGAAAGCGATCTCGTAGTCGGCGCGCACGGTCTCGCGCAACGCCGCGAAGTAGGACGCACTCTCGCGCACCACGTCGCCCCAGCGCCGGCGATGGATGTCGCCGCGATAGGGGCTGAGTTTGAAGGCCGTAATGCCCCACTCGCTTGCAAGCGCGTCGAACGTGTCGCGTGCGACGAGCGGATCGGGTGCGGTGTAGACGCCCGCATAGACCTGCACGCGGTCGCGCACCTCGCCGCCGAGCAACCGGTAGACCGGCACGCCGAGCGCCTTGGCCGAAATGTCCCACAGGCAATGGTCGATCGCCGAGATCGCGGCGAGGCCCAAAGCGCCGGGCGGGAAGCGGCTCTGCTGCAGCAGATAAAGGATCAGATATTCGATGCGACGCGGATCCTGGCCCGCCAGAAAAATCGCCAGATAGTCGAGCAGCGGGATCAGGGCGCGGTCGGGCCCGTGATTGTAGCACTCGCCCCAGCCCGTGATGCCTTCGTCGGTGTCGATGGCAACGAGCACGCGCGGGCGGTCTTTGTCGCGCGTCATGAATGCCCGCAGCTGGCGAATGCGCATGCGTGTTCCCCCTCTTTTGTCGTTGGGACCGAGCATCGCACGGCCCTACGCTGTGGGCAACGATTGCGCCGCGCGCAGAACCGGTTAGAATCCCGCATACGATGAGCTTCTCGCCACTCGATTCCGAAATTTTCGGACGTCTGTTCGCGCCGCCCGGCATGGCGGCGATTTTCGCCGACGAGGCGCTGATCGCAGCGATGCTGCGCGCGGAAGCGGCTCTTGCGCGCGCCCAAGCGCGCGCGGGCTTGGCGCCTGCCGATCTTGCCGATGCGATCGAAGCCGTGTCGCCGGCCGCGTTCGATATGCAGGCGCTGGCGGCCGGAACGGTCCTTGCCGGGGTGCCGACGATCGCGTTTGTGAAAGCGCTGCAGAAGCTGCTGCCGCCCGAGTTTGCGGCCGATCTGCACAAAGGGGCGACGTCGCAGGACATACTCGACACGGCCCTGGCGCTGCAGATGACGGTCGCGTTCGATCTGCTGGCAGCCGATCTGGCCGGCATGCTGCGTGCACTTGCCGCCCTGGCGCGCCGCCATGCGCATACGCCGTGCATTGCGCGAAGTTACGGCCAGCACGCTGCCCCGATTTCGTTCGGCTTCAAAGCGGCCGTGTGGCTTGCCGGCATTGCCGATGCGGCAAGCGGGCTCGAGGCCCGGCGCGCAGCTGCGTGCCGCGCGCAGTTGGGCGGCCCCGTCGGCACGCTCGCGTCGCTGGGCATGCAAGGCCCCGCCGTGCTCGCCGACTATGCGCGCGAACTCGGGCTCGGCGTACCGGACATTGCCTGGCACACGCGGCGCGCCGGCATCGTCGAGGCTGGGCAGTGGCTCGCCGCACTCATCGGCACGCTTGGCAAGATGGCGGGCGACATCGTGGCGCTGGCTGCGAGCGAAATCGGCGAAGCAAGCGAGCCGCATGTCGAAGGGCGCGGCGGTTCCACGGCGATGCCGCACAAGCGAAATCCGGTCGCCGCAACCGCGATTCTCGCCAATGCGCAGGCGGCAGGGGGGCTTGCGGCGGGTTTGAGCGGCAGCCTTATAGCGGCGCATGAGCGCCCAGCAGGGCCTTGGCATGCCGAGTGGCATGCCGTGGCGTCGCTGTTCGGCTGCGCGGGCGGAGCCGTCGCGCACGCCCGCTTCCTGGCCGACGGGCTGCAGGTCGATGCGGCCGCAATGGCGCGCAATCTTGGCGCTACGCGCGGTCTCGTGTTTGCGGACGCGGCGGCATCGCTGCTGGCCCCCAAACTTGGCCGCGCGGCGGCGCATACGCTGGTCGAGCGGGCCGCCGACACGGCGCGTACGAGCGGGCGCGATCTGCGGGCGGTGCTTGCCGAAGCCGACACGGGCCTCGATGCGCAAGCGCTTGCCGCCGCATTCGATCCGCGGGCTGCCGTGGCCGCCGCCGCCGCTTGGGTCGAGCCTGTCGCGGCACGTGCGGATGCACTTGCAGCCCGGCTTGTCGCCCGCGCATAGTGGCGTTATGCCGATTGCAGAACTGAACGGGCAAAACATTTTCTTCGACATCACGGGGCCGCATGCGGCGCCGGTCGTCGCGTTTTCGAACTCGCTGGGGGCAACCGTCGAAATGTGGGACGGCGTGGTGCGCGCCCTTGCCCCGCATTATCGCTGCCTGCGCTACGATGCGCGCGGCCACGGTCGCTCGTCGCATCAGGCAGGCCCTGCAAGCCTGAGCGACTATACCGACGACCTCGTGCAGCTCTTGGACCGGCTCGATATCGGCCAGGCGCATGTCGTGGGCCTGTCGATGGGCGGCATGGTGGCGCAGGATTTTGCGAGCCGCTATCCCGCGCGCACGGGACACCTGGCGCTGCTCGCGACGGCCTCGGCGCTGCCGCCGGCCGACGCGTGGCTTGCGCGCGCCAAAATCGTACGCGCCGAAGGGCTCGGCGCGATCGTCGAGGCGGTTTTGCAGCGCTGGTTCAGCCCGGTCGCCGACCCGGCGATGGTGGCGCTCAATCGCACGCGAATCCTTGCCATCGACGCGCACGGCTATGCGACGGCGTGCGAAGCGATCGCACACGCCGATCTCGGCGCGCAATTGGCCCGCATCAAGGCGCCGACCTTGGTCGCGGCGGCGACGCTCGATCCCGTCACCGATGTCGCAACGGGCAAGGCGCTTGCCGCAGCCATTGCAGGGGCGAAGTTCGCAGCCGTTGCGGACGCCGCGCATCTGTTTGCGATCGAGCGAGCGGACGAAACGGCCGCCTTGCTGCTGGATTTTCTGCCGCCGTCGCAAACCCGCATCGATGCGCCGTTCGCAGCTGGCCTTGCCAACCGCAAGGCCGTGCTCGGCATCGACCACGTGCAGCGGTCGCTCGACAAGGCAGGAGCCTTCGGCCAGCCGTGGCAAGACTTCATCACGCGCATCGCCTGGGGCGAAATGTGGGGCGACGCCACATTGCCTTTCAAGACGCGGTCGCTCGTCACGCTTGCGATGATGATTGCACTCGGCCGCGAGGCCGAGTTCAAACTGCATCTGCGCCCGGCTCTCAAGAACGGGGTGACGCCAGCCGAGTTGCGCGCGCTTTTGATGCATGCGGCCGTCTATGCAGGCGTGCCGGCCGTGAATGGCGCGTTCGCGGCCGTACGCGAAGAGTTGGGTGATCTTGAATGACCGCAATCTTGCGCACACAGGTCGGCATCGTCGGCGCAGGGCCCTCTGGCCTTCTGCTGTCGCATCTCTTGCATCTCGAAGGTATCGAATCGGTCGTGCTCGAGGATCGTACGCGCAGCTACGTCGAAGAGCGCATCCGGGCAGGCGTCATCGAGCATGGGGCGGCAGCCTTGCTCGAGGAAGCCGGCGTGGGCACACGCCTGCGCCGCGAGGGTCTGCGCCATACCGGCGTCAATCTGCATTTCAACGGCGCGAACCATCGCATCGATCTGGCCGATCTTACCGACGGCAAGGCCGTCACCGTTTACGGCCAGCACGAGGTCGTGAAGGATCTGATCGCGGCCCGCCTTGCGGCGGGCGGCGATGTGCGATTCGACGTCAAGGATGTCTCTATCCATGACTTTAAGGGAACCGCACCTGAGCTCCATTTCGTCGAGCAGGGCCAGCCCAGAAAGCTCGTGTGCGATTTCGTGGCCGGCTGCGACGGATTCCACGGCATTGCGCGCCCGGCCGTGCCCGCGGGCGAGCTGCGTTTTTTCGACCGCCAGTATCCGTTCGGATGGCTCGGCATTCTCGCCAAAGCCCCCCCTGCGTGCGAAGAGCTGGTCTATGCGCGCCATGCCGACGGGTTTGCGCTGCTTTCGATGCGCTCGCCCGAAATCAGCCGTTTGTATCTGCAATGCGAACCCGACGACGACATCGCCAACTGGCCGGAGGCGCGCATTTGGGCCGAGCTCAAGCGCCGCCTGGGCGGCCTTGCGACCGAAGGGGCGATTCTGCAGAAGGGCATCACCGCAATGCGGAGTTTCGTGACCGAGCCCATGCAGAGCGGCCGGCTGTTTCTGGCAGGCGATGCGGCGCACATCGTGCCGCCGACGGGTGCCAAGGGAATGAATCTCGCGATCGGCGACGTGCGGTTGCTCGCCCGCGCGCTCGAAACCCAGATCAAGCGCGGAAACGCAACGAAACTCGACGCCTATTCGACGACGGCCTTGCGCCGCATTTGGAAGGCGCAGCGTTTTTCGTGGTGGATGACGTCGCTCCTGCACAAATTCGGGGACGAAACGCCGTTCGACGAGCGCCGCCAGATCGCCGATCTCGAATATCTGGTGTCCTCGCGCGCCGCTTTGGCGAGTCTGGCGGAAAACTATGTCGGCTTGCCGTACGACGATTAGCGCGCTTGCCGTTGTAGCGGCGGTGTTTGCATTCGCCGGCGTCGCGACGGCGAGCGAAGTCGTCGATCGGCATTACGCGAGTGCCGCACTCGGGCGGCAGGCGAACTATGCGACCGTACGCCCCGAGAAGGCGGTCGGCAAACTGCCGGTCGTCTATCTATTGCACGGGCGCGACAGCTCTGCTGCCGAATGGCTGCGGCTGGGCCACGTCGCCGAAACGCTCGACCGGCTCGTGGCTGCCCGGCGCATTCCGCCGTTGATGGTGGTGCTGCCCGACATGGGCAATGGCTGGTATGTGGACGGACCGGCGATGGCGGCCGAAACGGCGATCGTGCGCGATCTTGCCGTCGACGTGGAGCGGAATTTCGATGCGCGCCGCGATCGCGAGGGCCGCGCCATCGCCGGCAATTCGATGGGAGGCTTCGGGGCGGTGCGCATCGCCCTTGCACATCCCGAGCGCTACGTCGCCGCCGCCTCGATGAGCGGGGCGTTCTGGACGCGCATCAGGCCGGACACGCAGATCGACGAAACGATGGCGGCGCGCCTGGCGCGCGTGTTCTCGGGCGCGTTCGGCGAACCTTTCGATCCCAGATTCTTCGTCGCGCGCGATCCCGAGCAGACCGCGCGCCGTCTTGCGGTCGATGCGCCGCGCCCGGCGCTTTATCTGACCGCGAGCCGCGGCGACCGGTTTCGCCTTGCCGAAGAGCAGGACGTGATGGAACTGCGCCTCAAGGCCGCCGGCCTTGCCGTTACGAGTGCGGTCACAGAAGGCGACCATGATTGGGGAACGTGGGCGGCCGTGTTTGCGGACGTGCTCGAGTTCCTTGCGGCCAAGTTCACGCCTCAATAGGTGCTGCGCCCGCCGGTGATGTCGAATACGCCCCCGGTGGTGAACGAACATTCGGGCGAGGCGAGCCATGCCGCCATCGCCGCGATTTCGCCGATCTGCACGAAGCGTCCCATCGGAATTTTGCCGAGCATGTAGGCCACGTGCGCCTCGCTCATCTGCTTGAGGATGTCGGTATCGGCCACTGCGGGCGTGATGCAGTTTACGAGCACGTTCGATTTCGCAAGCTCCTTGCCCATCGATTTCGTGAGCGCGATGAGGCCTGCTTTGGCGGCGGAATAGGCGGGCGCGTTCGGATTGCCCTCTTTGCCC
>JAIXXA010000069.1 GCA_027490975.1 Rhodospirillaceae bacterium | reverse complement strand
GATCTTCGCGCTCGAACACGCGATGGACAACGCCGCCCGCGTCATGGGCATCGACCCGTGGGAATTGCGGCGCATCAACTTCATCCGCCCCCACCAGTTCCCCTACACGACCGCCGCCGACGTCACTTACGACGTGGGCGACTTCGCCCGCGTCCTTGGCAAGCAGGCTTGCCGCCAGATCGAGGCGTTGAGCTGCAACCGCGACATTGGCGTCGGCCTCTTGGGCGCGCGCGCGCAGCTGGTCGGCCGCATCGCGCAACCGCGCAGCCGCCTGGTGCGCGGCCGCGTCGAGATCCTTGGCGTTGCGCGCCACGTCTTCGGCGGCTTCGCCGATGCGGTTGCGTGCGGCATCGCCCGTTGCTTCGATCGCAAGCGTTTTGAGGCGCAGCGTTTCGCCGGCCCGGTCGAGCTGGGTTGCGACGGCATCGGCCGTTTCGCCCAGCGCGCCGGCTTGCGAGCGCAGGTCGCCATGCAGCGCTTCGAGCCGCTCGCCCGTGCGTACGGCCGTCGCGGCAACGTCGTCGGCGCGATGTTTGAGCGTTTCGGCATAAGCGTCGGCCTCGGCCATGCCGGCTTCGGCGGCGCGCACCATGCCTTGCGCTTCGCTGCGGAAACTCTCGCCCGTCGCGCGCAGGCGCACGGCCGCCTGTTCGGCACCCAGTTCGAGTTGGGCCGCTTCGCGCCGAACGACCTCGCCGGTCGCCTCGATGCGCGCCGACGTGCGGTCGAGTGCCACGGTAATCTCACGCGAGTCCTGGACGAGGGCTTGCGCACTCGAGTCGAGGCGCTGGGTGGCGGATGCAACGTTGGCCTCGCCCTCGAGCGCGCGCGCGCGCAGGCGCTCGGCGCTGTCGTCGAGCTTCTGGGCGGCAAGCTGGGCCGCGACGTCGAGTTCCTTCGCGCGCCGTTCGATCGTGGCCCCCGCATCGCCCAAGCGCGCCATTGCGGCATCTGCCGTGGCGTCGATCGCTTCGGTCTTGATGCGCATCTGCTCGCCGGAGAGCGTGAGCTTCTGGGCGGCGTCGCCGGCCGCCTCGGCAAGGATCTGGGTCTGGTCGCGCACGTGGCCTGCCAGCTGGTCGAGACGCTGGGTCGTGCGTTCCGACGTGGCGTCGATTTCCTCGACGCGGCGTTTGAGCGTGGCGCCGAGTTCGTCGGTGCGGGCAAGCGCCAATTCGGCCGAATGCGTGAGATCCTGCGTCTGCACGCGCACGCCCTCGCCGGTCGCGCGCACGCGCTGGGCTGCCTGTTCGGCCACCACAAGCAACTCTTCGGCACGGCGACGGGCAACCTCGCCCGAGGCGTCGACGCGCGCGGCGACGCGGTCGAGCGCTTCTTGCGCGCGCATCGCAAGCCCGTCGAGCGCCACCTGGGATTCGGCCGTGCGGCGGGCGGCCGAATCGAGATCTTCGGCGCGCGTCTTCAGCGCAATGCCGACGGAATCCAAAGTTGCCTTGGCGCGCGTCGCCGCATCGGCCACCTGGCGCGTTTCGGACTGCAAAGCGGCTTCGGTCGCCAGCGCTTCGGCCGACAGAGCGCCTGCGGCACGCAGGATCGTCTCGGTTTCGCGCGCAAGCTTGACCCCGGTTTCGGCCGCGCTGCGCCCGGCCGCATCCGCAGCCTCGACGAGTTCGCCGCCGTGGCGTCGGATGTCTTGCCCGATGGCGGCGGCCTTGGCTTCGGCATCCTGCAGGCGCTGGGCCATGTCGCGCGCGGATTCCGCAAAGCCCGCACTTGCACCGCCCATGCGCGCAAGCGCTTGGGCTGCCGCATCGGCAAGTTCGCGCGACTGCGAATGGAACGTTTCGCCGGCGGCACGCACGCGAGCGACAGCCTGGTCGGCGGCTGTCGCAAGCTCGTGGCCCTGGCGGCGAACGGACTCGCTTGTGGCTTCGGTGCGCAGGGTCATGCGCTCGATCGCCGCTTGCATATTGCGGGTTTCGGCGGCGAGGTTCGTTGCGACCTCGTGCATGCGGATCGCAGCACTCGCGACCTCGGTCGTGCGCGCTCGGATCGTTTCGCCGGCCGTTTCGACGCGCGACTGCGCATCGCCCGCCGCTTCGGCCAAGGTGGCGGTCTGGCTGCGCAACGAGTTTTGGGCGGCGTCGCTCTGCTTGGCGAGCTCGCGCGCAATCGTGACGAGTTTTTCGGCGGCATCGGCCAAATGGTCGCTTGCGGCCTCGGCCGAGCGGCGGGCAGCCCCCATTTCGACCGAAGCCGTGCTCGCGCGGCCCTCGGCCATCTCCGCGGCATCGCCGAACGCGTCGGACTGGCGGCGCAGCAATTCGCCGACCTCGCGCGCACGCGCAAGGGCGGTCTCCGTCGCCTGGTCAAGCACGCTGCCCTGTTCGGCCAGCACGGCGCGGATTTCGGTCGCGCGCGCGCGCGCGCGCTCGCTTGTTTCGGCCAGATCCTGCGACTGCTCGCGCAGCGACTCGCGGATCGCCCCGGCATTGGCCGAGGTGCGCTCGTTGGTGGCGGCCAAAGTCTCGATCTGTTCGCGCAAAGTCGCGTTGATCTCGCGCGACTGCGACAAAGCGCGGTCGGAGGCGCCCGCCAACGCATCGGCCTGTTCGCGGACTGCGGATTCCACGATCTGCACGCGGCTCGTGAGCAGAGCCGTCACGCGCTCGAGCCCGTCGGCATGGCGGCGCAAGCCCGCCATCACCTGCATGGCGCGCATCGCCGCCTGGTCCGAGACGGTCGTAAGCTCGCCCGCCTGAGACGACAGGCCCTGGCGCGCTTCCATCAGGCGGCGTGTGGCCTGGTCCGAAGCGTCGGCCAAAGCGAGCGCTTGTTCGCGCAGACTGTCGCCGATCGTGCGCAGCTTCGCCTCCGCACGCTCGGCCGGATAGGCAAGCTCGGCCAAGCGAACTTCCAATGCGCGCGAATGGCGAAGAAGATCGCGCCCGCGCGCCAGATACGAAACGGCGAACCACAGCACCAACAGCGGCATCGCCGCGCCGCCGAAGAACGCGCCGAGCTCGTGCGGCAGCATGACTTCGAACGCACCCAGCCCCACCTGCGACAGCGCGTACCACGCGACAAGCCCGAGCCACGCCGCGCTGATCGCGGTCGCCGCCGCGAAGCTGCGCTTGCCGGCCGGCGGCAGCGGTTCGTAGACCGGCGCGCCCAGATCGTTGGCGGGGCGAACGGCCTCGGCCGTCGGGGCTTCGAGGCTGCGCATGCGGCGCGGGGCGTTGCCCGTCGTGCCGCCTTGAGTGTCGTCGCTCATGTCGAATTACGCCGCTTTCTTGCGCCGCCGCACGAGGCCGATGACCTCTGCAGCGGCATGGGGAATGTTGGTGCCGGGTCCGTAGATGGCGGCCACACCTGCGTCGAGCAGGGCCTGGTAGTCCTGCGGCGGGATGACGCCGCCGCAAACCACGACGATGTCCTCGGCGCGCGCGGCCTTGAGGGCCTCGATGAGGGCGGGGACAAGCGTCTTGTGCCCCGCCGCCTGCGAGGAAACGCCGACCACGTGCACGTCGTTTTCGATCGCCTGACGAGCGGCCTCCTCAGGCGTCTGGAACAGCGGGCCCACATCGACGTCGAAACCGATATCCGCAAAGGCCGTCGCAATCACTTTGGCGCCACGGTCGTGGCCGTCCTGGCCGAGCTTAACGACCAGCATGCGCGGGCGCCGTCCTTCGGCTTTTGCGAAGGTCGCAACGTCGTCCTTGATGCGCGCGAACCCTGCGTCGCCGTCGTATGCCGAGCCGTAGATGCCGGTGACCGAACGGATCGTCGCGCGGTGGCGCGTATAGACCTTCTCGAGCGCGTCGGAAACTTCGCCGACCGTGGCGCGCGCGCGCATCGCGTCGATCGCCAGCGCCAGCAGATTGCCCGTACCGGTCTTGGCGGCATCGGCCAATGCGGCGAGCGACTTTTCGACAGCCGCCGCATCGCGTTTGGCGCGCACGGCCTTGAGGCGCGCGATCTGGGATTCGCGCACGGCCGTATTGTCGATGTCGCGGATCTCGATCGGTTCCTGTTCGGCGAGTTTGTATTTGTTGACGCCGACCACGGCCTCTTCGCCGCGGTCGATGCGCGCCTGGCGACGCGCGGCCGCCTCTTCGATGCGCAGCTTCGGCATGCCGCTTTCCACGGCTTTGGTCATGCCGCCCAGCGCTTCGACCTCGCCGATGAGTTTGCGCGCCTCGTCCGCCATCGATGCGGTCAAATGCTCGAGATAGTAGCTGCCCGCGAGCGGATCGACGACATTGGCGATGCCGGTCTCTTCCTGCAGGATGAGCTGCGTGTTGCGCGCGATGCGCGAGGAAAACGGCGTCGGCAGGGCGAGCGCTTCGTCGAAGGAATTGGTGTGCAGCGACTGCGTGCCGCCGAGTGCCGCCGCCATCGCTTCGAAAGCGGTGCGCACCACGTTGTTGTAGGGATCCTGCTCGGTCAGCGACACGCCCGACGTCTGGCAATGCGTGCGCAGCGCCAGGCTGTCGGCCT
The DNA here is from genome assembly GCA_027490975.1 of Rhodospirillaceae bacterium. GTDB lineage: Bacteria > Pseudomonadota > Alphaproteobacteria > CACIAM-22H2 > CACIAM-22H2 > Tagaea. The sequence continues at coordinate 23,898 of JAIXXA010000069.1, read as the reverse complement.
TCTTGGGGCCAAAAGGCTGCATCATTTCGGCCCACAGCAGGCGCGCCGCGCGCAGCTTGGCGATCTCCATGAAGAAGTTCATGCCGATCGCGAAAAAGAACGACAGGCGCGGCGCGAACGCGTCGATATCGAGCCCTTGCGAAAGAGCCGCGCGCACATATTCGAGGCCGTCGGCGAGCGTGAAGGCGAGTTCCTGCACGCACGTCGCCCCGGCTTCCTGCATATGGTAGCCGCTGATCGAGATCGAATTGAATTTGGGCATGTGGCGCGCCGTATGCGCGATGATGTCGGCCACGATGCGCATGCTGGGTGCGGGCGGATAGATGTAGGTGTTGCGCACCATGAATTCTTTGAGAATGTCGTTCTGGATGGTGCCCGACAGTTTGTCGGCCGAGACACCCTGCTCCTCGCCCGCCACGACGAACGCCGCGAGCACCGGGAGCACCGCCCCGTTCATCGTCATCGACACCGACATTTTGTCGAGCGGGATGCCGTCGAACAGGATTTTCATGTCTTCGACCGAATCGATCGCGACACCGGCCTTGCCGACGTCGCCCGTCACGCGCGGATGGTCGCTGTCGTAGCCGCGATGCGTGGCAAGATCGAACGCGACCGACAGGCCCGCTTGGCCGCCGGCGAGCGCTTTGCGGTAAAACGCGTTCGATTCTTCGGCCGTCGAGAAGCCCGCATATTGGCGGATCGTCCACGGGCGGTTCGCATACATTGTGGCGCGCGGGCCCCGCACATAAGGTGCGATCCCGGGCATGCCGTCCAAATGTGTCAGCCCCGCGAGGTCGTCTTTGGTGTAAAGCGGTTTGACGACAATGCCTTCGGGCGTGGTCCAGGCAAGCGTGTCAGGGCCCGCACCTTTGAGCTCGGCGCGCGCCAGTTTTTCCCAATCCGCGATCGTGGGGCGTGCAAACTCGGCCATCGGCTACTCCCTTGATAGAACTGTAACTTGGCCCCGCTTCGGGCACAAAGCCGCACGAGTCCTGGAATCGCAACTATGCGCTCTAAGTGACTGATTTAAATCGATCAAGATGGGTTATGCACAGCCCTGGGGAAAACTCCCCGGGCGCCGTTTCGGATACCCAAAAACGGATTTCCTACCAGCGCAACTCGGCCAGCATATAGGTCGGCGCAAAACCGAACCTCTGCGCGAGGGCGGCCATCGCTTCGGAGCTCGGCAAAGTTCCAATCGGAGCTTGCAGCCCTTCGGCATGGATGCCGCCCGAGACGAAAACCTGATCCAAGCCGAAAGCGCGTGCGCCCGCAACGTCGGTGCGCATCGCGTCGCCAAGTGCGAGCACGCGCGACGCTGCCACGTCGCCCGCAAATCCGAGTGCGCGCCGATAGACGCCCGCATGCGGCTTGCCGTGATAGAGCGTGCGCCCGCCGATCGCCTCGTAGGCTTGCGCGAGCGTGCCGGCGCATAAAAAACGCTGTTCGCCGCGCAGCACTTCGAGATCGGGGTTTGCGCACAGCAGCGGCAGATCGCGCTCGTGCGCTTTGGCCAGCATCGCGCCGAAGGAATTCATGTCGAGCGTGCCGTCGCCGGCCGGACCGGTCGCCAGAATGAAATCCGCGGCGTCCACGTCCGCCACGATCTCAAGGCCGATCGCGGCGGGGTCGCCCAAATTGAGCGCCGAGCCCACATGCAAAAAGCGGCGCCCGAGCTTGTGCGTGTCGGCAACCAACGCCTGCCACGCATCCTCGCCGGACGTGACGATCCCGTCGAACGCATCGGGATCGAGTCCGAAGCCCGGCATCTGCCGGCGCAGCGACGCCACAAGCCGCGGCGCGTTCGAGATCACGATGCAGCGTTTGCCGCGCTTGCGCAGCTGGGCCAGCAGATCGGCCACGCCTGGAAAAGCGCGAATGCCGTCGTGCAGGCAGCCCCACATGTCGAACAAAAACACGTCGTAGCGGTCTGCAACCGCGCTGAGGCCGTCGAGCGCTTGCGTCACTTGGCTTCCTTGAGCGGGCGCGGCTCGCCAAACAGGAACCCCTGGCCGTAATCGACGTCGAGATCGAGGATTTCGACCAGCAGCGGTTCGGCTTCGATCTTTTCGACGATCAAGGCGAGCTTGGCGTCGCTCATCGACGCCCGGATGCGCGCGAAGGCCGAGCCGCGCGCGCTGTTCGCGAAATCGAGAAGCTTGCGCGCTTCGATTTTGACGAAGCGGAAATTGCGCTTGGCAAGCGTGTAGGATTCGACGTCGATATCGGTCACCTGGTCCATCGAGAAGCGGAAGCCGATGCTGCCCAGGCGGTCGAGCTCGGCCCACTGCGTCTCGGTCAGGCGGCGCGTGTGGCTCTCGGCGAGTTCGAACACGAGATTGTGCGCAAGTTCGGCGTTCTGCGCCATGAAGCTCACGAACTCGGAGAAAAAGCGCGTGTCGGCAAGCGTGTGTTCGGAGATATTCACGAACACGCCCACATCCGTGCTGGTCCCCTGCATGCGGCGCACGAGCTGCACGCAGCGGAACAGCAGCATGTTGTCGATCGCCGATACGAGCCCCGCACTCTCGGCGAGCGGAAGATAGCGGTCGGGGCCGATCAGCGTGCCGTCGGGCGCGCGCATGCGCGAGAAACACTCGAAATGCCGACGGCGCCGCTGCGGCAGATCGACGATGGGCTGTACATAGAGTTCGACGCGGTTTTCGCGCAGCGCATCGCGCACGATGTCGAGCACTTGCGCATCGGCGAAGGACGGCGAGGAGACCGGCAGGCCGGGCTTGGACAGCGGCTGGCCCGAAAGCTTTTCGACGAGGCCCTGCAGCACGCGCACTTCCGTCATCACGTGGCCGAGATCGGGGCGCGTGCGCGCCGCGTCCTCGATCGCCTCGAGAATGCCGCGCGCTTCTTCCCGTGCGGCCCCAAGCTCGCGGCGGATCTGGGCAAGGGCGCGTTTGCCCTCGTCGGCCGTTTCGGAGGCACGGGCGGCGAGCCACAGGCCGTGCACGCCGGCCGCAGCGCCAAACGCTGCCAAACCCAATGCTGGACCCAGCGTCAATCCCAAGGCTGCGGACAGAACGAGATAGGCGATCGCGGGCAGAATCAGCGTCATTGGCGACATAACGTTGGTATCCCCTTTCGCAAGGCCCTGGTCAACGCCGATCGGCGCCGACCGCGTCGGCCACGGTCGCAAAACCGTCGCGACGCAGGAGGGCCGCAAGATCGGCCGCGATCTCGGCGGCCACACCGGGCCCACGATAAACCATCGCCGAATAAAGCTGCACGAGCGTGGCACCGGCGCGAATTTTCGCATACGCGTCGGTCGCATCGAAAACGCCGCCCGTGCCGACGAGCGTCAAAGCGCCGCCCGCGAGGCCGTAGGTCTTGGCCAGGATCCCGGTCGAAAGCGCCATAAGCGGCCGTCCCGACAGGCCGCCCGCTTCGCTTTTCTGCGTGTCGCCAAGCGAGGATGGCCGCGACAAGGTCGTGTTGCCCACAATCAAGCCCGCGAGTTTGCGATCGAGCGCCACGCGCACCACGTCTTCGAGATCGGCGTCGGTCAAGTCCGGTGCGATCTTGAACAGCAGCGGGACCGTCGCCTTGCTTTCGGCGAGGGCGGCCTGCACGCGCACCACGAGTGCGTCGAGCGCTTCGCGGCTCTGCAACGCGCGCAAGCCCGGCGTGTTGGGCGAGGATACGTTGCAGACGAGATAGTCCGCAAAGGGTGCGAGCGCTTGCACGCCCGCGACATAGTCGTCGCCGGCCTCGAGCGTCTCTTTATTCTTGCCGAGATTGACGCCGACGATGCCGCGCCGCAGCCGGCGTTCGAGATTGGCTTTCGCCACGCCAAGGCCGCGGCTATTGAAGCCCAAACGATTGATGACGGCCTCGTCTTGCGTGAGCCGAAACAGGCGCTTTTTGGGATTGCCCGGCTGCGGGCGCGGCGTGACCGAGCCGACTTCAACGAAGCCGAAACCTTGGCCAAGCATCGCATCGGGCACTTCGGCGTCTTTGTCGAAACCGGCGGCAAGCCCGATGGGCGACGGAAACGACAGCCCCCACAGATCGACGCGCAGGATGGGATCGCTCACGGCAGCCGGGCGCGGCACGAGCCCGTTGCGCAAGGCCGCGATCGCAAGGCCGTGCGCCGCTTCCGGATCGATGCGGTTCACGAACGGGCGAACAAGATCGTACCAACTCATACGAGATCCCACGGGAACGCGTGGCAACCGCTTGCGTCCAGACGCAGCGTTGCGGTGCGCGCGACCTTGGCTGGATCGAGCGGCCCGTAAAGATGCGGGAACAACGCACCGCCGCGCGAGGCTTCCCATTTGAGGGCGGGGCCCAGCGCTTCGACGTCGACCTCGATCAACACAAGATCGTCCTGGCCGGCGCGATGCCTGGCGGCACTGGCGACGATCTGGCTGCGATCCGAGAAATGGATGAAGCCGTCGGCTTGGTCTTGCGACGAGCCGAGATAGCGGCCGGCTGCCAAGGCCGCCTGCCACTCCTCGCGTTTACACATATGGTAGATTGGCGTGTTCATGGGCTCTTACTAGCGCCGTTTGGCGACGGATTGAAGCTTCTCGATGAGGCTTTCGGGCGCTTGGCCGGCCTCCAGCGCCCCAGCCCCAAGCGCGCCCGCCCCGAGCGCCTTGTCGGTCGAGCGCTTGTAGACATAGACGCCCAGCACCGACAGGCCGACCGACCACATCAGCGACAACGCGCCCAGCGCTTCGATTACCGGGGCTGCATCGCGCGGGGCCGCGACGACGATCCAGGCGACCGCCGACATCTGGGCAGCCCATGTCGCTGCCATCACGTAGCCAAAAGTCGGCCGCATGCGGCGCACGTAAGGGTCTTCGGATGCCGACTCGGCGCGGATCGTCGCGTTCACCTCGCGGATCGTCCCGCGATAATCGTCGCTGTCGAGCTTGGCCAGCGTTTCGAGATGGCGATTGGCCTCGGCGATCTGCGCCGGATCGACCTTGGCCGAGTCGATCGCTGCGACGACGTCGGACAAAGCGCCCGACGCGGATTTAGCAGCCGGATTGTCGATGTGCGCGAGCGCACCGCCGACGAGCCGGACCAGAACGGGCAAACCGATTTGGGCAAGAAGGGCCGGAATCATTGTCTGTCTCCTAGAGCCTTGCGTCGGCGACGGGGTTGGCGTCGAGCTTGGCTTCGATGCGCAAGAGATGCGCGGTCAAGCGGTTCTCGACGTCCTTGAGATAGGCGATGGACGCGTAGTTGCGCGCGATCTCGAGCTTGAAATCGGCAAGCCGTGCCGCAAGATCGCGCGTCTCGCGCAGATTTATTTCGTGCGCCTTGGCAAGTGCGCGCTCGTGCTCTTCGCGCTGCTTCCAGAACAGCCACGCGATGGCGCCGAAAGACGAAGCGTCGGATGCCGCAAGCAGCGCGAGGCCCGGCTCGAGATTGGAAAGATCCATGGAGAGACGTCTCCTCGCAAAAAGGGGGGAGTCAAACGGAGAAGTCGGTTTTGGCGCGGTGGGCTTTGGCGCCCGCCTGCCAGCTGCGTTTGGCGGTCGGTCGCTCGACGGGCTCGATGCGCACGGGCTCGGCCAGCAGGCAGCCGGCAACCGCATCGAGCCCGTCGTCGCGTACCCCGCCGACCGGCCGCCATTCGCGCATCTCGACGATGAAGGGCGTTTTCCACACGTCGCGATGCGCGTGCAGAACGCCGGCCGCAAGGCGCGCATCGAATGCATCGAGGATGCGCAGCACTTTGCTGCGCGTCGATGCGGCCGCATGGACGCCGCACGCGAGCCCCGCCTTTGCCAATTGGCGCCGCAGGATCGAGGGCAGAAAATGGCCCACACCGTTCTGCTCGATCGTCACTAGCGGCACCCGGTTGCGCGCCGCAAACGCGGCAACCTGGCGGCAGAAATGGCTCGCCTCGTCGCGTTCGCCCAGCGCCTCGGGCGGCGGCTCGATATAGCGGATGTCCTGCAGCCAATAATGTCCTTGCGCGTCGGTGAAGACCACGGCCACGACCGATCGGTCGCCATTCGGGCTGCCATAGGCCGGATCCCACCAGCACGTGGCAGACAGCATGCGCCGTCCGCCGATCGAAACGATCGCCGCATTGTTGCCTTCGGAATAGTCGAGCGGCTCGTCGTATACCAGCAGCCGGTCGGGATCGAGCCGGCTCGCGGTTTCGGCGACGGGCTCGAGCATCATCTGTGCCTGGAATTTGCGCGGGCCCGTGCGCTTGCGCACCGCCTCGATACGCGCGGCATCGAAGCGCTCGGGCCACACGCTCGCACCGCGTTCGTCGAGCAACGGGATCTTGAGGCGTGCAAAACCGTCGAGAAACGGCGCGCGCTCTCCGGTCTCCTCGCGCAGCTCTTCAGCGTAGATCGAATAGTAGCTATGCGGCGTGCCGATATAGAGCTGCAGCCCGCCGGGGACGAGAATGTAGTCGAGTTCGCCCAGGCGCTCGCGCAGATCCTCGCGCTTGGCGGCGGTGTCGCAAGTGTTGGGCACTTCGACGTCGTCGCAGATCACCACGTCGGCGCGCGTGCCCGTGATGTTGGCCGACAGGCCCTTGGCCAGCATCGAAGGGTCGCGCAGTTCGGCCGCACGCGCGACCACGAACTGGTCGGAGGCCCAGGTCTCGGTCTTGACCGGCTTCAAGCCCAAGGTCGCCGGATGGCGCTCGATGATGCGCTTGACGTTGCGCACCATCTTGCGTGCAAGCGCATGCTCGGCCGCCAATACGAGCACGCGCAGATTTGCATCCTTGGCCAGCAGCCAGGCGCAGAACAGCCCCACCAAAGTCGATTTTCCGCTCGAACGGAACGCAAGCAGGGCGGCCCCCTGCGTGCGCGCATCATGCTTGGCCTGCAGCCACTGTGCGATGCGCGCGTGCAAAGCGGGCGTCGCCTGGCCTTGCAACAAGTTCCAGTCGGCCACGAAGTACTGAAAATCCAGAACCGGAGCCGCGTCGGCAACCGACTGCCGAGCGGGCGCCACCGCCTTCTTGCGCGATTTGCGTTTGGCTGCTGCATTTCTTTTGTCCGACAACGTCACAGGATCACTTCGCCCGCAAGGTCGCGCGCGGCCCCGGTGCGGTTGCGGAACGTAGTGAAACGATCTGCGTTAGCATCACTCGCGTCGGCAAAACGCGCCGTGACGGCGCTAGCCGTACCTGCAATGAGGCTCTCGGACACGGGCGAAATCGGTTCATCGAAGACGGCCAACACTTCGAAGAACTGGATTTCCGCGCAGAACCATTGATCAATGCTACCGGTCGCTAGAACCATCTCAATGAAGACATAGTCCCACTGCGTCATCATGTCTGTGGAGACGATTGAGCGCGACGACGTGCCGTCGGCGAACGCACCAGTCGTCCCGATCAAGATGCCGTCGGCGGGTCCGGTCGGCGCCGACCCGTTTTTGCCGCGCAGATTTAGCGTGAACGTCAGCACGTTGCCGCCAGCGTGGCCCGACCCGGTCGATGGAAAAACCATCGCCGACGCTATGCGGCGCGGCGCGGCAGAATAGTTTTTCCCCAAATAGGCGGAAACGGCAGACGTCGCCTTCGATGCCGATGTAGAATTGTCCTGCGCCGTATTGCCGTCGAAACCTGCCGCCAAACCGCCCACACCGGTCATGTCGCCAATGGCGGTGCCGGTCGCTTGCGGAATCTGCGCCCCTGTCGCAATGCCGACGAGATACGCTTTCGACACGCGCTCGCGCGCACCCGCGTCCGGCCAATGCTCGACGGCCAACGCAGTGCCCACGCCAAGCGCACTGTCGCGGCGTGTGAAGACCGTCGCGTCACCGGGATAGAAATCGATCGACGTCGCACTGAACGCGGTGCCGACAATGCGCGTCGCAATCTGCGTGCCGTTGGCCGGCACGGCTGGCACGGTCTGGGTAACCGAACCTGCTGCAGCACTTGCATAGACTGGACGCCCAACCGACAATCCGATAAAGCCGTCCACAATGCCGCTGCGCACCTGAGCGCTGCCGGGAGCGCCGCTCGCGATCGCTCCCAGCGCAATCCCGATACGCGGGCCAATGCGCACCGGGCCGATTGCGTCGGTATCGACTTTATACCAGCGGTCGGTCCCTAGCCCGCGTTGGTTAAACACGTCCTGGTAGACAAGATCACGATTGGCGAGCGCTTCGCCGGCCACGATCGGCGTTGCCGCACCGGCGATATTGGTGAGCTGCGATCCATCGACTGCGGGCAGGCGGCCAAGGCCATCCAGTTGCGGCACTTGGTTTGCGGCACTGCCGACGCTCAGTGTCGCGACGCTGCCAAGACCCAGATTCGCGCGCGCGGCCGCAGCCGTGTCGGCACCGGTACCGCCGCTCGCGAGCGGCAACGGCAGCGCGATCGAAGCCGCGCTTGCCGCCGCCGCCAAAGCGGCACTCGCCGCAGCGGTCGCTTGCGTCCCCATGGAAGCCGCCGATGCTGCTGCGGCGGCGGCGCTGGCGGCGGCATCGGCGGCCGACGCGACGGCGGCGTTCGAACCCTCTTCGATCTGCGCCAGGGTCTGGTTCGACAAGGTCGGGTTTCCGCCGGCGTCGAACGCAAGCATCTTCATTGCGCGCACGGCTGCGATCGGCAGCACGGTCGCGGCATCGTCGGCGTCGTCGATGGGCAGCTGCAGAGCGCGTGACGCAGCCGTTTCGATCTGTTGCAAAGCCGCGGTCTGGAAATCGAACTCGTCGTTGAGGGTTTTGGCGCGCAATTCGCCGCCTTCCTGGAAGTCGGTTTCGCGCTTGATCGTAAGGCGGCGCTGCAGCACCACGACCGCATCGGCGGCAGGTGCCGCGGCAAAGGTGGCCGTACCCGTGCCGTCGGACAACAGCGACACGGCAACGCCTGCGCCGACGGGCGCGCCGTTGACGATGACCAGCAGTTCGGCCGGCTGGAACAGCACGAAGTCGAAACTGAAGACGGTCTGCATGCCGTCGGCGACGTAGCGCTTGCGCGGGATCTTGGCGGCAATCTTGAGATGCTCGGTCATTTTTCTGTCCCTTCCGGATTGTGGCGAAACGGCGGTCAGCGCGATTTGAGGCCCCAGCGCAGCAGGCCGCTCACGCGACGCTGAACGTCCTGCTGCCGGTCGAGCAGGCTGCTACTGCGCGCTTGCTCGATCCGACCCAGCGAGTCCGCAAGACCCTGGTCGAGCCCGGAAAGCTGCAGCCCGTAGGCGCGGTCGCGGTCGGCCTGCTCGATCTCGAATTCGTTTTCGATGCCCGACAGCAAAGCACCCGCCGAGCCGTCGGCATCGGACAGGCCGCGAGCGCCGAACGACACGCGCGCACGCGCCGTCGTGCGTTCGAGGAGATTGCGCTGCCTTCGCGTGTCGGACTCCTGCTGCAAAGCAAGCAATTGGCGCTGGCGGGCGGCGTTGGCGGCGACGGACTTCGCTTGCGCATCCATTTGCGCACGCGCCGCGTTGGCGCTGCCGATCCCGTGGACGGCACCGAGGGCCGATTGGCCGAGCGCTATGGCAGTGAGAGGTTCGATTCCACTCATCGGTCGTTCACTTTCATTTCTTGGGTTGCGGAAAGCAGGATGAAGGGCAGCGGGGCGGGCAATTCGATGCGCCACAACGGATCAATGCTGGTGCGTTTCCAGCCAAGCGCCCGGATGCGCTTGTCGCCCGAGAAGGGCGGCGGTGCTTGGTCGAGCGCAAACGCCCCGCCGAGACCGCGGAAGGGCACATCGACGAAGCCGCTGCCGGTGTCGACGCGCAGCTGGCATGTCTCGAGCAACTTAAAGCTCGCTTCGATCAGCCGCACGCTGCGCGGCATGTTGGCATTTCCGGGCGCGGCCGGCGGCAACGGCTCGATCTCGCCCACGAATCCGATGCCGATCTCGACACTGGTGCGGCTGCCGCGCGCCGGGATTCGGCCGCTTGCCGGAACCGCAACGCCGATCGGCAAGCCGTCGGCGAGGATCTGCACCGCGATGCCGTCGAGATGGCCGAGGCCGGTCCAAGCCGTTGCCGTCGGTGCAAGCGCCAACTTAACGGCGGCATCGGTCGAATAGCTCGGATCGAAGCATTCGATCGACCATCGGCCTGCGCGTTCGACCGCAAGATAGGTTGCGTTCGAAACGACCGCGAGGCTGCGGAAGGCGCCCGACGTGGTCTGGAGCGTCCAGGCCGTCACCTGTTCAGCGCGATAGATCGTGACCGTCGCCATCGAGCCGTCGGCATTGACAACATGGACGAGACGGTCGTCGGGATCGTAATCGAGGGCGACCGGATCGAGCACCAGATGCGGGGCCAGCAAGGCAAGATCCGTCGCCTGGTAGGCCTGTTCCGAATCCGCAAACAGGAACTCGCGCAGATCGCGTCCGCCGCGTCCGACGAACAGCGTGGCACCGTCCACGTCGCGCGGCCGCACGGCGCGGTCGCTCGGGCTGCCGATACGCGTCTGGCGATTGAGTTGGACGTTTTCTGGCGTCAACGGATCGCCCGTCACCATCCATTCGGCACCCGACGTGAAGACCTGCAGATGGCGGCCCGAGAAGACGTGGCGAATCGCGTTGACCTGGTCGGACAGCAGCGCGAATTCGATCGCCTCGTCGTCGAGTGCAGTGCCGAGATCGAAGTTGAACAGGTCGCCCGATTTGGACAGCCACAGCCGGTTGGGCAGATCGCGCGAACCGCCGATCACGAGGCGGTCCTGGTGGAACGTCACGCTGATCGGCCAGCCGCGAAGGGCGCTCAGCGCCTGTTCCTCCCAGTCGGTCGTGGCGGCAATGTTGGCGAGCGTGTTGTCGGCCGCCACGGTCGCGGCCGCGGCACGCGGGCCTTCGACCGAAACGATCGTCATCTCCTTTTTGGCGATGCGGAAACGCTGGCCGACATGGCCTGCCACGAACACGTCGGCGGAAGCGCTGAGCGTGATCGCACCGCTCGTGGCGCTCGGCGTGAGCGTCGCAGCGTCGGGCGCGAATTTGTGGTATGGTTGCTGGATTGCGTTCTTTTCTTCTATGAATGCCCATTGCGCGATCGTCCAGTTCGTGTGCGACGTGCGCGTGATGCGCTGCGGCGGCACGTCGGGATGCACGACGAGCAGCGTGTCGGCGCTCTGAGTCCAGTTCACCTGTTTGAGCTGTGCAGCCCGCCAGGGCGTTGCAAGGGTCGCGACCTGCACGCCGTCGCGGAACACGAGCATCTGGCCGTCGCACAGCGCCAGCAGATAGGCCTGTTCGGTGTTGAACTCGAACGCCATTAGGCGCGCTTGCCCTGGCAGGCCCGCAATGCGCGCCAGCCCCGGGCGCCGCTTGACTCCGCCTGAAGGCATAACCACGACGTTGCGCAAGCGCCGCGCGCCGTTTTCGTAGGCACGCAGATCTATGCGGCCCAGCATCGACGGGCCGATCTCCCCCGACGCGAAGCTGGTCTTCGTGAGGCGCGCGACGCTCATCGGCGCGCCTCCACCAGCGAGAAATCTTCGAAGCTTTGCGGCGTGTCCTGCTGCGCGTCGATCAGGCGCGCGCGGCGGAACTCATTTTCGGCAAGCCGATAAAGCAGTTCGGCGCGGCTTGTGCTCTCGGTCACCGGCAGGCAGAACTCGGCCGCAAGCGCTGCGATCAATGTCGCGTCGAAGAACGGCGGAAACGCGGATTCGCCGGGTCGGAAAATGTAGGACAGCACCACGCCGTCGCCGTCCGAATGAAGCGCCGACTCGACGATGCGGTAGGCGGTACCCCGGCCGCGCGCACCCTGCCCCACGGACAATGCGCGCAGGAAATCCGGCGGCAGCTGGTAGGCATAGCGATGGTCTGCAACGGGGTCGCTCGCGAGCCGCGGCAGTGTGGCCTGGGCGCTTGCGAAGCTCCACGGATGGGCGGAGAGCAGCCCGTCGCGCACGGACGGAAACAGCGCGGCGGCGACCTGCGATTCGACCGTCCCCTCGGCGAACGAGGCGATCGGCTGCGCGCCGAGCTTGATGAGGGCGCGCGAGCACAAGGCAATCTGCGATAGAGCCATTTTCACCTCCAATTGCAATGGCGAAGAACGGCGGGCACCTCGCGAGAAGCACCCGCCGCCTGTCCCGCAAGGCTCAGTCGGTGTCCGACGTGTCGAACACGGTCATGTTGGCGAGGTCCACGACGCCGTTGGCGACCGCGACGACGGCAAAGACGCCGTTCTGCATCGTCCCCGCCGTGGCGACGTTGGCCAGCATCATGTCGCCGACATGCAGCATGTCGCTGGCGGCGTTGAAGTAGCCCGTGGTATCGACCGACGCGGCCGCGTCGGGCGTGGTGTAGTGCCACAGCGTGAAGCCGTTGGCGTAGGCGAGGACCGAGAGGTTCTTGATTTCGAATGCCATGGCTTGCTCCTTACTCCTTGCAGCGCAGGGTCACGACGCCGGCGGCGTCGATGATGCCGGCCCCCTGGCTCATCATGTTGCTGATGAAGTACGACGCGCGGTCCCCGTGCCACGTAAGGTCGCTCTTGACCTCGCAGCCGGCGGCGTGGCCGACGGCCGTCTTGTGGTACCAGTGGCACTGGCGCACGCCCGCGACGGACGTGAGCCCAGAATGCGGCATCCACAACGTGCCGAGCCACTTCTTGGCCTGCGTGCCGCGCCAGGGGAGATCCTCGTCGCCGACATAGTCCGCGTTCGCGAACTCGTCGATCTCGAGAAGTTCTGACCACTGCTTCCAGCCGATCACGGCGTAGCGTTCGCCGTCGTCGGGCACGTCCTGCGCGCCGAGCTTTTCGAACGCGGTCAGGATCTTCGCTTTGGTCAGGCCGTCGGTGTTGAGGCCGGCGAGGTTCGTCGAACCGTCGAGGGCCTCGATGATAAGCTCGTCGGTCTTGCGCCCGAGCGCGTAAGCGCCCGAGTTCACGACCGCCGAGCGCTCGTCGCCGGCGGCTTTGATTTCATCGAGCGCGTCGAGCCATTCGCCGGCGTAGTAGTCCTTGAGGAAAACCTCGACGGTCGAATGTTCGACGTTCATCACCGGCACCGCCGCATGGCGGGCTTTGGTCGAGGCCGCACCGCGACCCATTTTCTGGAAAACGGTGGACGCACCTTGGACCGCCTTTTTGGAGCGGACCGTGGGGCGCAGCTTCGAGCCCAGGCGTTGGTACGAGAGATGGACTTCGCTCTCGTATTGTTTGACGAAGGATTTGTCGATGTCGGGCATAGTCGCCTCTCTGTCGCGTTTGGGGTTTTGCGAAGCGAAAGCGAGGGTTGCCGCAAGGCGCGCCGATCGGCGGCGCTTGCGACCCATGCAATTGCAGGGGTGGATGTCGATGCCGGGGGGCCGGCCGATCCGGCAGCCTTGGAAGGCTTGCTTGGTCGACCGGTTGTCCCGACGGCGGGCAGGAGAAGGGAGACTTCGTTGTCCGGAAAGGCGGGGCCGGAGGCGCCATCCTGCTTCGGGCGAAGTATGTAGAGATATACTATCTTAAAGAGAGTGTTTCAAGATCCTGTTTTCCGATTTCAGTCGCGATCGGGATAAAGGCGCCTGAAGCCCTCCGAAACGGCACGCACGATTTCGGGATCGTGGTCGCGCCAGTAGCGCTTGTCGGCCATCAGCTTGCGCAGTGCCGCCTCGTCGGCAGGGCCGCTTGCTCCGGCCGTTGCGCCGCGCAGATTGGGCTCATCCGAGCGCATGAGCTTGTGGAGCGCGCGCACGCCTTCCGGCGTTCCGGCGAGCGCACCGTATACCGACGCCGGCAGATTGGCCTGGCCCCAGCTCGCAAGCTGGGGCGCCAGCGTCGACCAGGCTGCCTCGCCGCCGAATTCTTCGACCAAATTCGCCTGCGTCAGTTCGGCGCGGTAGTTCTCGGCGTACTCGCGCACGAGCGGCACCATGCGCTCGAGCGCCAGATCGTAGACGAGCTGGGCCTGGGCCGGGGAAAAGCCCGCCGCATGCAGACGCTTGTTTACTTCCGGATCGATCTGCAGGAGATCGTCCTTGAGCTCGATGCGGTAGGCGTCCGGCGCGTCCGGCACGCCGAGCGCTTTGCGCAGCGCTTGATCGAAATCGGGCGCTAACGGCCCCGGCATCATGCTCGAAAGCTTGCGCTCGAGTTCGCCGTAGGATTTGGACATAACGTCGAGGCGCACTTTCTTGCCGTCGGGATCCCAGAATTTTTCGGGCAGATAGCCCGGTCGCTCATTCTCCGCTGCGGCCGCGGCAGGGGCTGCCGCGTGTGCGCCGGTTTTTGCGGCTGCAGGGGCTGCCGCCGGTGCTGCGTTTTCAAGCGTCAGAAGATTCGAAGTCACGGTTCGTTCCTTTCTTTTGCTTTGGGATTCTATAGCGCTGGAGCCGGTTGGGCGAACGCTTGGAGCAGCAGGCTCTGCGCATTCTCCAGCAGGGCCTGTTCGGGCGGCGGCGGACGCACGAGGTCGGCGGGTACGCAAAGAGCGCGCGCCATCCAGCGTGCGGCGGCGGCACCGTCGATCACGGCCTGGCCTTCGGGGCCCAGGGCTGTCGCTTGCTGCACCCACAACATGGCATTGCGCACGTCGTCCTGTGCTTGGACGCGGGCGAGCGGCGATTTGTACTGGAGCTCGGCGATCTTACCGTCGACCAGCACGGGCGGGATTTCGCCGCGCCGCCGCAAGATCGCCAATGCGCGCGCCACGAGCGGCGTCAGCAGTTCGGTCTGCAGACGGCCGTAGGTGGCCCCCAGCACCCGCGACATTTCGGCCGCGCGCTCCATCACTTCGGTCGCCGTCATCTTCGGCGCGTCGATCTGGCCGAGACGGTCGGCGAGCAGTGCATGCCGGATGCGCCCGCGCAGATCTTCGAGCACGAGGTTCGACACATCGAAGCGGCCCGGTGCCTCGAGCGGGGTCAAGCCCGCCGAGCCGACGGCTTTGGGGATGATCGTGCCGGGCGTAAGCTTGACGTTGGCGGGATTGAGAACGCCGTCGTCGTCGGCCTGCCAAATGCCCGTAACGGCGATCGACGCGTTTTTGAGCACGAGTTCGACCACTTTGTTCGCCGTCTTGATGTCGGGCAGCGCCTTCATGATCGGGGAGCGTCCGTAGACCTCGCCGGGCGCTTTGAGCCAGCGGAAGCACAGGAACGGCGATTGCGCAAAGCGACCCTCGGCGAGCACGATGGGCACCGCGGCGTCGGGCGAGGCTTCGAGCATCGCCAGGTAACGATACCCCGCACCTTCCTGGATCGTCGCCTCGATCACGCTGTGGCGCCGTTCGGCGACTTCTTTGCCGCTGGCCGCCAAGCCGTCGGGCAGCTGCGCCTTGGGATAGCGTGCGCGCAACCGATCGAACCGCATTTCGCTCGCGCGGAACACGATGTCGAACGCGCCGTCGGCGGTTTCGTCGAGTGCAATCTGCGCGATCGGCACGGCCGCGAAACGAAAGGCCGAGTCCGATCCCAACGGTGCTTCTTCGAACTGCAGAAAGGCCGTACCCGCCACGACGAGATCGAGGAAACATTGGTGGATTTCCATCGCGAAGTTCGATCGGTCAAAATGGCCCTGCAGCACGGCGGCCGTCGTCTCGAGCACTTCGCCCACGTCGGTGCGCTGCATCTCCGGCACTTGGCTGCCCGGCTGCAGACCGAACCAGCGCGACCAGGGCGGTACGAGCTGCGACATCAGCGACGCCGCGAGCTGCTCGGCGGCATCGGCGGCCGTGCCGTCGAACAGCCGGTCGCCGCGGCGGTCGCCCGCCGAGAAGGGCGTGCGTTGCGGCAACGCGAAATCGTAGCAATCCTGCCACGTCGCATCCCATGCGCCGCGCTGCTGCTTGGCCAGCCGATAGCGCGCGATCAGATCGCTCGCATCGAGCGCGGCGGCACCTGGGGCTGGGGCCGGAGTCGGGATCTCAGGGACCATGTCTTACTCCCCCAACTTGGTGCCGAGGTTGCCGGCATTGGTGGCAGCACTCAAAGCGCCGGGAGCGCCGGCGACTGTGAGCCCGGCCCGACCGCGACGGCGGCGAATCAACGCTTTGATGCGCGCCTCCCGCGCTGCCTTTTCGGTATCGACAGGCTCCGGCAGCGGCTGTTGCGGCGGCGGCAGCGGCGGCGACGGCGCCGAGAAAAAACCACCCATCGAACGTCCTCCTTTCAGGACCCTAGAATTCAGTCTCCACAGCACCCGAACCTGCCCTTGCGGCAAGCTTTGGCCCCATAGAGGTCGCTTGCAGAGGCGATTTAGAGTTAATATTCTGTATTAGGTGAATTGTCAACAGTGAATTTTTTATCGTGAACGAGATATCGATAAAGCTGCCACGGCGTGACGATCGACCAAGCGTGGATCCCGAGAATCCGTTTGACGGCTTCGACGCAAGTGAACGGCAGGATCGGCGCCATGCGCGCTGGCGGGGTTTGCATCCGAACCTCAATCGCATGCAGGCCAGCCGCACCCAACCGCCCGACGATCTCCCAAGAACATCCAATAAATATATGTTTTATAATGGTTTTATTCGACAGCGCATCACAGAGAACCCATCCCCCCTCAACTTCGACAAGCACGGCGCAGTGGCGAAATCCGCGTTTCAGAAAGCGCAGCCAACGAATTTCGGTGGCATCTCGGAACACCACGATGGCCCGGCCGATGCCGGGTTCAAGCGGCTTATCGTCGCCAAACGCATCCACACCTTCGCTCTGATTCTGCATATCTTAAACAATCAAAAAGAGAAGAACAAATACTAAACTATTTTTTGAGAACCTTCAAGATGGAGAAAATCTGTTTAATTACCTTGTTCGAAAAAAATTTGAAAAGGTACCTAATGCAAAGCACTGCGTTTTGAGCAAAAATTCTCACATGATTCTAAGACACGCAGATGTTTGGCAGGCCATCGATCAGCTTGCGAGCGATCACGGCTTCTCCCCCTCGGGGCTCGCGCGCCGCGCCGGTCTCGATCCCACAACCTTCAACAAGTCGAAGCGCATTTCGCGCGACGGCCGTCCACGCTGGCCCTCGACCGAGAGCATCGCCAAGATTCTCGAGGCGACCGGGGCCACGATGTCGGAGTTCGTCGCCTATATCGGTACGGTGCCGAGCGTCGCAGGCGCGATGCGCCGCGTGCCGGTGATCGGCTATGCGCAGGCCGGCGAAAAAGGCTTTTTCGACGACGCCGGTTTCCCGACAGGTTCGGGCTGGGACGAATTGCTGTTCCCCGAACTTGCCGACACGCACGCCTATGCGCTGATGGTGGCAGGCGACAGCATGGAACCCGTCTATCGCGACGGCGACACGATCGTGATTTCGCCGCAAGCGTCGCTGCGCCGCGGCGACCGCGTGGTGGTCAAGACGACGGCCGGCGAAGTGATGGCCAAGCAGCTGATCCGCAAGGGCCAGCGCAAGCTCGAACTCACTTCGCTCAACGCGGCACACGGCGAGCGCGTGCTCGACGTGACCGAAGTCGTGTTCTGCCACCGTATTCTGTGGGTTAGCCAATAGGCTCGGCGCGCTAGTCTTTCGCGAGTTCGCCGGCAAGAGCGCGCTTGATGAGACCGACCGTTTCGTCGATGCCGTAAAGGGCAACGAACGAGCCCAAGCGCGGGCCTTGGGCGGCGCCGAACAGGATCTCGTAGCAGGCCTGGAACCAGGCTTTGAGATCGGCAAACGCATGGCGCTTGCCGACGGCGAACACTTCGTCCTGGATTGCCGATGCGCTTGCGTCGCGCGGCAGCTTATCGACCGTGTCGCTGAGATCCAGCAACGCCGCGCGCTCCATGTCGGACGCGAGCCTGTATTTGCGCGTCGGCAGCACGTAGTCGCGGAAATACGCGATCGCATGGCCCACCAGCCGGTCGAGCATCGGGTTGGCCTGCGGGTTGGCCTTGGGCGCGTAGCGCGAAATGAAGCCCCACAGCACGTCTTTGTCCTGCGAGTTCGCCACCCCGGCGAGATTGAGCAGGATGTTGAAAGGCAGGCCGTTGGGTTCGGCCGCCGGCGGCTTGCCGCCATGGATGTGGAAAGCCGGATTGTCGAGGGCTTGCTGCGTCGTCTGCGTCGGCAGGCGTTCGACGAAGGTCAGATAGTCGTCGACATGGCGCGGGATCACGTCGAAATGCAGCCGCTTGGCGGCCTTGGGCTGCTGGTACATGAACAGCGACAGGCTTTCGGGCGGCCCGTAGGTGAGCCATTCTTCGATCGTGAGGCCGTTGCCGCGCGACTTCGAGATCTTCTCGCCGTTCTCGTCGAGGAAAAGCTCGTAGGTGAAGCCTTCGGGCGGCCTGCCACCGATGGCGCGCGCGACCTTCGACGAAAACTTCACCGAATCGATCAGATCCTTGCCCGACATTTCGTAATCGACGCCGAGTGCCGTCCAGCGCATGGCCCAGTCGATCTTCCATTGCAGCTTGCAGGCTCCGCCCGTGACCGGCGTTTCGACCAAGCTGCCGTCCGCGTCGCGATAGACGATGGTGCCAGCCTCGGCGTTGGTCTCGAGCGTGGGCACTTGCAGCACGCGGCCGGTACGCTTGCAGATCGGCATGAAGGGCGAATAGGTCTGGCGACGCTCTTCGCGCAGGCTCGGCAGCATGATCGCCATGATCGCCGCATAGTTGCGCAACACCGCGCGCAGCGTGTCGTCGAAAGCGCCCGCCCGGTACATCTCGGTCGAAGACTTAAACTCGTAGTCGAAGCCGAAGCGGTCGAGGAACGAGCGCAGCATCGCGTTGTTGTGGGCGCCGAAACTGTCGAACTTGCCGAACGGATCGGGCACCGCCGTCAAAGGCTTGCCGATATGTTCGGCCAGCATCGCGGCATTGGGCACGTTGTCGGGCACTTTGCGCAGGCCGTCCATGTCGTCGCTGAACGCGAACAGCTTGGTCGGCACGTCCGACAGCATTTCGAAAGCGCGACGCACCATCGTCGTGCGCGCAACTTCGCCGAACGTGCCGATATGCGGCAGGCCCGACGGCCCGTAGCCCGTCTCGAACAGCACATAGCCCTTGGGGGCCGGTTTGTCGCCGAGGCGTGCGAGAATCTTCTTGGCCTCCTCGAACGGCCAAGCGCGGCCCTTGAAGGCGTCGTCGCGGGAGGGGCGAACAAAAACGTCGGTCATGGGAGAAACCCGAACCTGCCGGAAGCGTGCGAAAAGGGAGCGCGAAACTAAGGTGCCGGGGCCGGTCGCGTCAACGTCCCCTACGGCCTATATTGAAGCGATGCGCGATTCGCCCCCTGTCCCGCCAACCGCCAGCCCGAGCGTTGTCCCGTTCCGCGGCGGCAATCCGCGCAGCAGCATCGTCGCCGTCCCGGCCGCAAGTGCGCTTGCCGCAGGTGTCGCCCACGCCGCGTTGCTATCGCCCGAGGGCGAGATCGTCGAACTGCGTCTTGCCGATGCGGCAAGCCACGCTTTGGCCGAAGCGCCCATCGTCGTGCACGGGCCGGCAACCGCGCGCCGCCTCGGCCTCGACCGGCTCGCCTGCTACGACGCGCTCGAACTCTTCGCCTTCGTGCGCCCGGCGACGTTCTGCTTGCCGACGATCCGCGGCCTTGCCCATGCGCTGGACCTCGCCGTCCCGCACGGGCTCGCGGCCGAAGCTTTGAGCCTCCACCAGATCGTCCTGCGGCTGCTTGGCGAACTCGCCGAACCCTTGGTCGCGCGCAACGCCGACACGGTCAACGCCGCACGCGCCATGGCGCGCGGCGGCTGGCGCTGGGGCAGTGCCGTGCTGGCCGCCCTCGGCGACAGTTCCAACGCGTTCGAGTCCGACCGTTCGGTGCAGGGGCTCGAAGCGTGGCGCCGCATCGAGGAATGGAGCGAACAAGCGCCAGAACCGCCGCCGGGATCGCTGCCCGTCGAGCCCAACGACGCGCGCAGGCGCTTGGCCGAAATGCTCGGCACCGACAGCGAAGCGCGGCCCGAACAGGCCGACTACGCCTCGGCCGCATCGGCCGCTTTCATCCCGCGCGACGCCCCCGACAATCCGCGCCTCGTGGTGGCCGAAGCCGGCACGGGTGTCGGCAAAACGCTCGGCTATCTCGCCCCCGCCACCTTGTGGGCCGAGAAGAACGGCGGTGCGGTCTGGATCTCGACCTACACAAAAAATCTGCAGCACCAGATCGACCGCGAACTCGACCGACTGCACGACGAGCCCATCGAAAAAGCGCGCAAAGTCGTGATCCGCAAGGGCCGCGAGAACTATCTGTGCCTGCTCAATCTCGAGGAAGCCGTGCGCGCCGTCGCCACGCGCCCGCAGGATGCGGTCGCCCTCGGCCTCATGGCGCGCTGGGCTGCTGTCAGCCGCGACGGCGACATGGTCGGCGGCGATTTTCCGGGCTGGCTGCCCGATCTCGTGGGCAAGGCGCGCACGCGCGGCCTTGCCGACCGGCGCGGCGAGTGCATCTACGCCGCCTGCCCGCACTATATGCGCTGCCCCATCGAAAAATCGGTGCGCCGCGCGCGCCGCGCGCAGATCGTGATCGCCAACCACGCGCTTGTGATGATGCAGGCCGCACTCGGGGCTGCGACCGTCGATCTTGCGGCCGGGTCCGCGCAATCGAACGTGCCCACGCGCTACGTGTTCGACGAAGGCCATCACGTATTCGACGCGGCCGATTCGGCGTTCGGCGGTGCGCTCACCGGCCAGGAAACGGCCGAGTTGCGGCGCTGGATCGTCGGGGCCGAGGGCGGGCGCAGCCGCTCGCGCGGCCTCAAAGCGCGCGCGGGCGAACTCGTGGCCGACATCGACGGCGGCGAAGCTTTGCTCGACCGCGCGATGGCGGCCGCACGCGCCTTGCCGGGCGAAGGCTGGCTGCAGCGTATTGCCTCAGGCCAAACGCAAGGCCCCAGCGAAGCGTTTCTGGCCGCCGTGCGCCGACAGGTTCTGGCGCGCGCTTCCGACCAGCCCGACGGTTATTCGATCGAAGCCGACGTGCAACCGGCCCTCGAAGACGTGATCGAAACCGCCGACCGGCTCGAATCCGCCCTTGCGCGCATTGCCGAACCGATGCTCGAACTCGCCAAGCGCCTCGTCGCCCGCCTCGACGACGAGGCCGAAGAACTCGACACCGCCACGCGCGCGCGCATCGAAGCCGTCGCGCGCGGCATCGCCAGACGTGCGACCAACGAGCTTGCGGGCTGGCGCGCGATGCTCAAAGCGCTTGCCGCCGAGCGCCTGCCGGAATTCGTCGATTGGCTGGCGCTTGAACGCAGCGACGGGCGCGAAGCCGATGTGGGTCTGCATCGGCGCTGGATCGACCCAACCGTACCGTTTGCCGCTGCCGTTTTGCGCCCGGCGCATGGCGCGCTTGTGACATCCGCCACGCTCACGGATTCGACCGGCGACGTCGAAACCGACTGGCAGGCGGCCGCTGCGCGCACGGGTGCGGCCCACATGCCGGATTGGACGCGCGCCCAGGTCGCCTCGCCGTTCGACTATCCCAAACAGACGCGCGTGTTCGTCGTGACCGACATCGACCGCGAATCGCCCGACCGCATTGCAGCCGCCTATCGCGCGTTTTTCCTGGCCGCCAAGGGCGGCGGGCTCGGGCTGTTCACGGCGATCGGGCGTTTGCGCGCCGTGCATGCGCGCATCGGCGCTTCGCTCGAGCGGGCGGGTTATCCGCTCTATGCGCAGCATGTCGATCGGCTCGACGTTTCGACGTTGATCGACATTTTCCGCGCCGAAGAAGATTCGTGCCTGCTGGGCACCGATGCGGTGCGCGACGGCGTGGACGTGCCCGGCCGTTCGTTGCGTCTGATCGTGTTCGACCGTGTACCGTGGCCGCGGCCCGACATCTTGCACAAGGCGCGCCGCGCGCATTTCGGAAAAGCGGCCTACGACGACCGGCTTGTGCGCTTGCGCCTCAAACAGGCGTTCGGGCGCTTGGTGCGGCGCGCCGACGACACGGGCGTGTTCGTGCTGCTCGATTCGCGCTTTCCCTCGCGCCTCGCCAAAGCCTTCCCCGAGGGGGTCGCGATCGAGCGCGTGGGCTTGGCGGAGGCGATCGCCAAGACGGCGGCGTTCCTCAGCCCGGAATTGCCGCCGGCCTGATCCCTTCGAACAGGATCATCAGGATCGACAGCACGATCGGCGATAGGACGGTCGAGATCAAGATCGTCGCCGAAGCGCGTTCGACGAACTGTTTGTACTGCTGCGCCAGCACGAAGCACAAAGCGGCCGTCGGCAGTGCCGCCAGAATGACCGCTGCCCCGCGCCAATAGGAGTCGAGACCGAAAACGCCGGCAAGCCACCAGGTGGCCAGCGGCTGCACGATGAGTTTCACGTAGACGAGCCAGCCCACCTCGGCGAGCTTCTTGCCGCCGACGAGCGTGCCGAGCGACCGCGTCGACAAAAACAACCCGATCGCGAAAAGTGCGGCAGGTCCGGCCGCAGCGCCCAACAACTCGCCGAAATTCACGATAGGCTTCGGCAAGGGCACGCCGCCCAGATTCCACGCAAGTCCCAGCAGCGGGGCGACGACAAGCGGGCTCTTGGCGAGCCCCTTCAGCACATTGACCGCGGCCGTGGCGACGTTGCCGCGGCCCGACAGATCCGCCTCGACGATCACGACCGTGGCGCCGACCAGCAGCACCGTGTAGCTCACGGTCGCGATCACGGCCGGCAGCACGCCCTGCGGCCCGAATGCCGCCAGGAACAGCGGAATGCCCATATAGCCCGCATTCGAGAAAGTGCCGCTCAGCAAGGCGAGCGCCGTTACGGCCGGCCGGTCGCGAAACGCAACGACGCCGACGACCAGTGCGATCGCCCAGGTGATGCCGACACCGCCCATGAATGTGGCGATAAAGGGCAGATTGAAGACTTGGTCGAGCGGGACGCGCGCCGGGCCCAAAAACAGCACCGGCGGCAATGCGAACCAATAGCAGAATTTGTTGAGCGCTTCCGAACTGTCGGGGCCCAGCAGCTTGATGCGCCCGGCAAGATAGCCCGTGAGAATGATCGCAAAGACCGGCAAGATGACGTCGAGAATGGCGCGCATGATCGGGAGCGACGCTAGCCTCTTGGCGTGGTAGGCGTCCACATCTGTTATGCTGCCGCGACCGCTTGCAAACCCGCCCGTGCAACCCCATTTCATCGGCACAAGCGCCGCACCATCGCTTCACAAAGGAACATGCTCGGATGCTCGCACTGCAAACCGCCTTGATCCACACGATGGTGATCGTCGCCGCCGCCGACGGCGACATGCCGGACGCCGAACTCAAACATATGGGCAATGTCTGCCGCACCTGGCCGATCTTTCGCGGCTTCGACCTCGGCACGCTGCCGGACGTCGCGCGCGAATGCGCCGTGATGCTGCAGGTCGAAAACGGCATGGAGAAGGCGCTGGCGCGCATCGGCCAGAGTCTGCGCGGGGCGACGGGCGAGACCGCCTATCTGCTGGCCTGCGAAATGGCCGCGATCGACGGCGACGCGAATTGGCAGGAAACGCGCGTGCTGAGCCAGATGCGTGCGGCACTCGGCTTGGGACAGCTCGAGGCAGCCTGCCTCGAGCGCGCCACGCAAGCGCGCTACCGTGCGGCCGAGCCGATCCGCTTCCAGTAAAGCTTGGTGCCGGTGAGGCCGCCGCGCGGCTTCAGCGCAAACTCGGGGATCTCGCCCGCGAAGCTGTAGCCGCATTTTTCGTAGAGGCCCGAAGCCCCCTCGTCGCTCGCCGTGTCGAGTACGAGCAACGTGCGCCCGCGTTCGATCGCCAGCGTTTCGGCCGTTTCCAGCAACGCGCGCGCCACGCCGCGCCCGCGCCACGCCACACGCGTCATCATCTTGGCGATCTCGGCGCGGTGCGGCTGGTTGGGCGGCAGATCGAGCAAGATCGAGACCGTGCCGACGATGCGCGCGTCCGCCCAAGCGCCCAGCACGATGCGGCCTCCGCGTGCTGCGGCGCCAAGCGCGCCGTCCCAGAACGCGGCCGCATCGCCTGGTGCGAGCGGATGCATGAACCCGACCGAGCCGCCGTGGGCCACGGTTTCGATCAGCATCTCGCACAACATCGCGTGCGTGGCGGGGCCGGGCTCAAGCGGGCGAAT
>JAIXXA010000137.1 GCA_027490975.1 Rhodospirillaceae bacterium | reverse complement strand
TCACCTTGGCAAGGTTCGGCCGCACGGTCTCCCAGAAGGACGCGTCGGCGCCAGCGGGCAGACGATGGGCGATTTCGGCGAAATCGAGCTTGTGCACGATCTTGGCGTTGAGACGCAGAATTTCTTCGGGGTCGAGCTTGGGCGAAGCGCGGCTGAATTTCTCGAACGCAAAGCCGGGTACGAGTTCAGCAAGCGTGCCGCGCGGCTCGACCGGATCGGACGTGCCGAGACGTGCGATCAGCGACGCGATTGCAACGGGTTCGATCCCTTCGGCGCGAAGGTCGGAAAGCGACAGCGAGCCGAGGCGCTTCGACAAAGAATTGCCGCCGCCGTCCGAAATCAGCGAGAAATGCGCGAACGCAATGTCGGTTGCCCTGCGGCCCAGCGCTTCGAAAATCTGGATCTGCACCGAGGTGTTCGTCACATGGTCTTCGCCGCGCACGACATGCGACACGCCGAGTTCGATGTCGTCCACGACCGAGGCGAGCGTGTAGGTGGGCGATCCGTCTTCGCGCACGAGCACGGGATCGGAGACTTTAGAGCCGTGATAGGTGCAGTGCCCGCGAATGAGATCGTCCCACGCCGTCTCTTTCCAGTTCAGCAGGAAGCGCCAATGCGGGCGGCGCCCTTCGGTCTCGTAGGCGGTCTTTTGCGCGGCTGACAGGCGCAAGGCCGCGCGGTCGTAGACCTGGACGCCGCCGTCGCTTCCCTGGCCGAAGCGACGCAGCTTCAGCTCTTCGGGCGTCTCGTAGCAGGCATAGAGCCGCCCGCTCGCTTTGAGTTTGTCGGCGGCATCCGCATAGTTCGAAAGCCGGTCGGATTGGCGCGCGAATTCGTCCCACTGAAGCCCGAGCCAGCGCAGATCTTCTTCGATGCCGGCCGCGAATTCGGGCGTCGAGCGTTCGCGATCGGTGTCGTCGAGGCGGAGCAGGAATCTGCCGCCGGATTGGCGCGCGAAGAGCCAATTCAGCAGCGCAGCGCGCACATTGCCGAGATGCAGCCGCCCCGTGGGCGAGGGTGCGAAACGCGTGCGAACCATGAAACTCAACCCCGGAAGCCGTTGGTGATCGGATAGCGCCGTTCGCGTCCGAAAGCACGGCTGGTGATCTTGACGCCCGGCGGCGCTTGGCGGCGTTTGTATTCCGAAAGATCGAGCATGCGCCAGATGCGTCGCACATCTGCCTCTTTGTGGCCCTTTGCGACGATCGCGGCGACGTCCGCCTCGCCCTCGACAAGCTCGGCCAGGATCGCATCGAGCTCCGAATAGGGGCCGAGCGAGGCTTCGTCTGTCTGGCCGTCGCGCAATTCGGCGGTCGGCGGCTTTTCGATCACGCGCGCGGGCATTACCGGGCCGCGAGGGCCGAGCGCCGCTTCAAGCCGATATTCGTTGCGCCAGCGGCACAAGGCGAACACGGTCGTCTTGTAGACGTCCTTCAGCACGGCGAAACCGCCGCACATGTCGCCGTAGAGCGTGGCGTAGCCAGCACTCATCTCGCTTTTGTTGCCGGTCGACACGACCATATGGCCGAATTTGTTCGACAGTGCCATCAGCGTGAGGCCACGCACGCGCGACTGCACGTTCTCTTCCGTGATGTCGGGCTGGGTCCCGGCGAAATGCGGGGCAAGCATGGCGCCGAACGCCGCCACCGCGGGCTCGATCGCGATAGAATCGAGCTTGATGCCGAGCAGCGTGGCGCACGCGGCCGCATCCTCGAGCGAGTCCCGGCTCGTGTAGCGCGAGGGCATCATCACCGCATTCACGCGCGCGGCCCCGAGCGCATCGACCGCCAAGGCCGCCGTCAACGCGGAATCGATGCCGCCGGACAGGCCGAGGATCACGCCCTTGAAGCAGTTCTTCTCCACATAGTCGCGCAAGCCCAGCGTCAAGGCGCCGTAGATGGCGCCAAGCGGCGCAAGCGGTGCCGCTTGTGCTGCGGGCGCGCACACGAGCTTGCCGCCCGCATCGCGCGTCCAGCGCGTAGGCACGACCGCTTGCGCAAATTGCGGCAGCTGCACGGGCAGCGAACGGTCGACGTTCAGCACGAACGAAGCGCCGTCGAACACCAATTCGTCCTGGCCGCCGACCTGGTTGACATAGACGAGCGGCAGTTCGGTTTCGGCACTGCGCGCGAGCGCCAACTGCAGGCGGCGGTCGAGCTTGTCGGTTTCGAACGGCGAGCCGTTGGGCACGACGAGGATCTCGGCCCCGCTTTCGACGAGGCATTCGGCGACGTCGGCAAACCACATGTCTTCGCAGACCATGAGGCCCAGACGCACGCCGCGGAAGTTCACAGGTCCCGGCAGCGGCCCTGCGTCGAACACGCGCTTTTCGTCGAACACGCCGTAGTTCGGCAGATGGTGCTTGAAGCGCTGTGTCGCGATCTTGCCGCCGTCGAGCACGCAGACTGCGTTGTAGCGTTTGCCGTCTTCGAGCCAGGGAGTGCCCACGACCAGTCCCGGCCCGCCGTCGGCCGTGTCGGCGGCGAGGGCGTCAAGCGCTTCGCGGCACGCTGCGAGGAACGCTGGCTTCAGCACGAGATCTTCGGGCGGATATCCCGACAGCACCAACTCGGGCAGCAGCACCAGATCGGCACCGGCCGAAGCCGCCTCGGCGCGTGCGGCGCGCACAAGGGCAAGATTGCCGGCGACGTCGCCGACGCGCGGATTGACCTGTGCCAGCGCCAGAACGAAGTTTTCGGCCATCGCTCAGCTGCCGCCGGCCGCTTTTTGGCCGAGCATTTTGTCGAGATAGGCCAGCATCAGCGCCGAAACGATGAAGGTCATGTGGATCACGACCAGCATCAAAAGCTTGTCGTTGGAGATTTCGGCCGCGTCGAGAAACGCCTTCAGGAGATGGATCGAGGAAATCGCGACGATCGACGACGCAAGCTTGATCTTCAGCGAGCCCGCGTCGAGCTTGCCGAACCAGGACAGTTTTTCGCCATGGCCCTCGATGTCGAGACGGCTCACGAAATTCTCGTAGCCGGAAATCACGACCATCACGATGAGGTTGGCGACCATCACGACGTCGACGAGCTCGAGCACCATCAGCACGATCTTGGCTTCGTCCAGTTCGCCCATGCCGAACACGAGCTTCACCAGCACCATGAAAAACTTGGCGCACAGCACCAGCAGCACGAGAATGAGGCCGAGATAGAGCGGCACCTGCAGCCAGCGGCTGCCGAAGATGGCGCCTTCGATCATTTTTTCGAGCTTCGGCATCAATTGCCCCTGAGTTTTTCGAGAGTTTCCTGAGCGACCGCAGCCGTCCTGCGCACAAGGTCGCCCGCATCGCCGCTGCGCGCAAGGGCGGCCCCTTGGCCGGCCCACATCGACATGAGATCGGGCTGGCCCCGCTCGGCCGCCGCCGCGCGCAAAGGCCCCGTCAGCGCGTTGGTGACGGGATATGCCGGCATCTCGGCTGCGTGCGGCGCCATCTCCTCGATGTAGCGATTGCGAATGCCGCGTGCAGGCCGGCCCGAAAAGGCGCGCGTGACCGACGTCTTCGTGTCGTCGGCCGCTTCGATCGCAGCCCGGTGCAGCTTGTGCGTTCCAGCCTGCTCGGCCAGCAGAAAGGCGGTGCCCATCGCGGCGGCCGATGCCCCCAGCGCGAGAGCTGCCGCAAGCCCGCGCCCGTCCATGATGCCGCCGGCCGCGATCACCGGCACCTTCACCGCATCGACGATCTGCGGCACCAGCACAAGCGTGCCGGTCAGCGAATCCTCGAAGCGACCAAGGAAGGTGCCGCGATGCCCGCCCGCTTCTCCGCCTTGCGCAAGGACGGCGTCCACGCCTTGCTCTTCCAGCAATTTGGCTTCCGCGACGTTGGTGGCCGTACCGACGACATAAACACCGCTCGCCTTGAGCGCTGCGGTTTTGCGGGTACCGAGGGCACCGAACGTGCTGCTGAACACGGGCGGCGCGAGATCGAGCACGGTCTCGAACTGCGCTTCGAAATCTTCGGCCCATTTGGCGGGCGGAGCGCCATTGTTCTCGATGCCGACTTCGAGCCGGTATCTGGCGAGCAGCGCATTCGCGAACGCAACTTCGGAATCTTTCGCTTGCGTTTGCGGCAGTACGAACAGATTGACCGCAAACGGCTTGTCGGTTGCAGCCCGTATCGCAGCCACCTGTGCGCGGATCGCCTCGGGGGCCACGGTCGCGGCCGCAAACGAGCCGAGCCCGCCCGCGTTCGATACGGCAGCCACGAGGGCGGGTGTGGTCATGCCGCCCGCCATCGGCGCCTGCACGATCGGGTGGCGAAGGCCCAAAACCTGGGTGAAGCGCGTGGCGAGCGTCATTTGCGCAGCAGGAACTCGCGCCCGACCTTGACCGACGGTTGGCCGTCGTACTCGACGATGTCGGACGTCGCGTAGGTTTCCGTCCACACTTCCGGCAGATACGAGCCCGTACCCACCGTGTCGATGGGGGCGTTCGCGACCGCCATGGTCTTGCACTTGGCGGGCGTGAAGCCGGAAGAGGCCACAATGCGCACTTGCGCGAAGCCCGCACGGTCGAGCTCTTCGCGCATGTGCCAGATCGCCGCTGCCGAAACGCCTGTCCCGGTCAGATAGCGCAGTTCCTGCTCGGTCCGGTAGCCGCGCAAGCTGAGCGGCGCGTTGCGTTCGAGCACTGCGTAGGATTTGCCGAGATCGAGCCCTTCGACATAGCGCCCGCCATGCGTGTCGAGCCGCACCGAAAGCCGGCCCGAGGCAGCGACGTCGGGGAAGCGGCGGCAAACCGCGAGCGCGTCGGTCACTTCCTGCCCGTAATAGTCGACCAGCACGGTCACGTTCTGCGCGCCCAAGAGATCGAGCAGCATTTCGGCCGCCCGCACGGTCGAGCCTGCATAGCCGATCAGCGCATGCGGCATCGTGCCGAAACCGCCGGTCTGGCCGAAATAATGCGCGGTCGCGTCGGTCGCGTTGCCGACGAATCCCTTGGCGCCGACTTCCGCCTTGGCCGCAGCCGAACCCACGGACGCGGCATAGGCCATCATCTCGGCCATCTCGGAGCCCGCACAATGGCGCGCATCCATCGCAAGGAACGCCGTGCGCGGCAAATCCACGCACATCGTGTAGGCGTTGTAGGCCGCAACGCAGGCGGGCCCGAGCTTCTGCAGATAGATCGTCTCGAGATCGACGAGTTCGTAGAGCGAACCCGACACGTACATGATCGGATCGCCCGCCCCCGTCCATTCGCCTTCTTTGTGGCGCAGATCGATGTCGAACTTGGTCTTGCGCGCGGCCGCGATGGTCTCGAGCCATTCGATTGCGAGGCGCGGCGCGCACACGACCGGTCGGCGCATGAACACCGCATAGGTCACGCGCTTGTCGCCGAAGCGCGCCACCGCCGCCTTCGTGCGGTTGAAATAGTGGTCGGTCAAGGCCGGCACTTCGTCGGCCGTCGGGCGGCGGATCAGCGACGAAGTGGGCGAAGCATCGGACGCGCGGCCATCGGCCATTGCGGTACCTTTCGAAAGGTAGAGACGGGTCGAACGGTGGAAACGGGCCGTGCCGATCAGTCGTCCTCGCCGACCGCGCGCAGCCGCGTCTGCGCGCTTGTCTGGGCGCGCAGTTTTTCGGCCAGCAGAAACGCCAGTTCGAGCGCTTGAGCGCCATTGAGGCGCGGGTCGCAATGCGTGTGGTAGCGGTCGCCCAAAGCGGCATCCTGGATGGCTTCGGCACCGCCCGTGCACTCGGTCACGTTCTGGCCGGTCATCTCGAAATGCACGCCGCCCGCAAACACGCTCTCGGCGCTGCACGCGTCGAAGAAGCCGCGCAGTTCGGCAAGAATGCGCTCGAAAGGCCGCGTCTTGTAGCCCGAGGCCGACTTGATCGTGTTGCCGTGCATCGGATCGCAGCTCCACACGACCTTGCGCCCTTCGCGCGCCACGCGGCGCAGCAAGGGCGGCAGCTTGGCCGCGACCTTGTCGTCGCCCATGCGCGCGATCAGCGTGAGGCGTCCCGACTCGTTTTCGGGATTGAGCGCGTCGATGAGGCGGATGAGCTCGTCGGGGTCGCTCGTCGGCCCGCATTTGAGGCCGATCGGGTTCTTGATGCCGCGGCAGAATTCCACGTGCGCCCCGTCGAGCTGGCGCGTGCGGTCGCCGATCCACACCATGTGGGCCGAGCAGTCGTACCAATCGCCCGTGGTGCTGTCGACGCGGGTCAGCGCTTCTTCGTAGGGCAGCAGCAGGGCTTCGTGGCTCGTGAAGAACGAGGCTTCGCGGATCTGGGGGGCGGCTTCGGCCGTCACGCCGACGGCCGACATGAATTGCAGCGAGTCCGAAATCCGGTCGGCAAGCTCGCGGAAACGCTCGCCCGCCGGGCTGCGGTCGATGAAGCCTTGCGTCCAGCCATGCACACGATGGAGGTCGGCATAGCCGCCGCGCGCGAATGCGCGCAGCAGATTGAGCGTGGCGGCCGACTGCGAATAGACCTGGATCATGCGCTCGGGATCGGGCGTGCGCGCTTCCTTGGTGAATTCGATGCCGCTGATGATGTCGCCGCGATAGGCGGGCAAGGTCGTGTCGCCGACGGTCTCCACGTCGGACGAGCGCGGCTTGGCGAATTGGCCTGCCATGCGGCCCACTTTCACGACCGGCAAGCCGCCCGCATACATCAGCACGACGGTCATCTGCAGGATGACCTTGAAGGTGTCGCGGATGTTGTTCGCCGAAAACTCGGCGAAGCTTTCCGCGCAATCCCCGCCCTGCAGCAGCACGGCTTTGCCCTCGGCCGCCTTGGCGAGCTGGGCCTTGAGTTCGCGCGCTTCGCCTGCAAAAACCAGCGGCGGATAACCAGCCAAACGCTTTTCCACGCCCGCCAAGGCGGCGGCGTCGGGGTACACGGGCATTTGGCGTGCGGTGCGCGCACGCCAGCTATCTGGCGTCCATTTGGCAGGCATGGTCTATCCCCAAACTCAGTTGGGGATAAACTATAGGGCCGCCTTCGCAACCGCAACCAAACGATTTCCTGTTCTTTTTCAGCCTTCTAGCGCGCTCTCGAGGGCCGCCAGGGGCGTCGTCCAGCCGACAATAGCGCCTTGCGCGCGGATCATGGCGAGGGTCGCCTGCTTGAATTCCTCGAAATAGCTTTGCGTCGCATCCTCGACCAGCAGGCATTCGAAGCCGCGGTCGTTGGCCTCGCGCATCGAGGTTTGCACGCAGACTTCGGTCGTGACCCCAGCAAAAACCAGCTGCGTGGTGCCCCAGTTCGCGAGAATGTCGCCGACGTCCGTTGCGTAGAACATGCCCTTGCCGGGCTTGTCGACGACCGTCTCGCCGGCGATCGGGGCAACCGCATCGAGGATCGCATTGCCGGGTTCGCCCTGCACGAGGATGCGGCCCATGGGGCCCTTGTCGCCGATGCGCAAAGCCGCATTGCCGCGCAGGCGCTTGGCGGGCGGACAGTCGGAAAGATCGGGGCGATGGCTCTCGCGCGTATGCAGCACGCGCCATCCGCGTCGGCGTGCGAGTGCAAGCAGGCGTGCTACCGTCGGCACGATCGCTTCGAGCCGCGACACGTCGTTGCCGAGCGAAGCGCCGAAGCCGCCGGGCTCGACGAAGTCGCGCTGCATGTCGATGACCACGAGGGCAACCGACCCTTCGTCGAGCGCAAACGCATAAGGTTGTGCGGGGACCGCGACTGCCATGGCGCTCAATGCCCCGCCATTGCACGGCCGATCGCGTTGCGATCGGTCTCGCCGATGGGTGCCGTCAGCGCGATATGGCCCTGGCTCATCACGGCGACACGGTCGGCAAGTTCGAGAATCTCGTCGAGATCTTCGGAGACGAGCAGCACGGCCGTACCCCGGTTGCGCGCTTCGAGTATCTGGTTGCGGATTTCGGCGGCGGACGAAAAATCGAGCCCGAAACACGGATTGACGACGATCAGCAGATCGACCGCCTCCGACAATTCGCGCGCCAGGATCGCGCGCTGCACATTGCCGCCCGAAAGCGTCTCGATCGCCGCGTCGACCGACGTGGTCTTGACCCGGTAGCGCGCCACGAGATCGCGCGCGCGGGCGCGCATCGTCGCCGGCCGCAGCCAGCCGAACGCGCCCGCGATGGGAGCGCGGTCGAAGCTGCGCAGCGCCATGTTTTCCGCCACCGACATGCGCGGCACGGCCGCGTTGCGCAACGGCTCTTCGGGCAGGCCGAACACTTTGAAGCGCGCGAAATCGGCACGCGTCGGCGAAAACGGCTGGCCCGCTACGAACACGCGCCCGTCGTCGATCGGGCGCTGGCCAGTCAAAGCTTCGATGAATTCGCTCTGGCCGTTCCCCGAGACGCCGGCAATGCCGAGAATTTCGCCGGGCGCCACATGCAGATCGAGCTCGCGCACGCGCGGCGTGCCGGCATCGTCGGATGCGTAGAGGGCAATCACCTCGAGCGCGCGTTTTGCCTCGACCGCCGGCGCTTTCGAAACGCGCGCCGCGCGCGGGCGGGGTACGGCATCGCCGACCATCATCTGAGTCATCTCGACGGTCGAGACGGCGCCGACCGCCCCTGCGCCGACGAGGCGCCCGCGCCGCAGCACCGAGAGGTTCCGCGCAAACGCGTTCACCTCGCGGAATTTGTGCGTGATCATCAAAACGCTCACGAGCCCGGCATCTGTCATGCCGCGCAGCAGGCCCAGGATTTCGTCGGCTTCGCCGGGCGTGAGCACCGAGGTCGGTTCGTCGAGGATCAAAAAGCGCTGGTCGAGATAGAGCAGCTTCAGGATTTCGAGTTTCTGCTTCTCGCCGGCCGCCAGCTCGCGCACTGGGCGGTCGAGAGGAACGCGGAACGGCGTGGTCTCGAGGAACTTGTCGAGAGCTCTGCGCTCCTTGGCCCAATCGACCACGGCGGGCACATGGCCGCGCGCGGCCACGAGATTTTCGGCCGCCGTGAAAGAAGGTACGAGCGTGAAATGCTGGTAGACCATGCCAATGCCAAGGTCGCGCGCCGCGCGCGGATCGGCGATGGCAGCCGGTTTTCCGTCGAGCAGAACCTGGCCGCGCGTCGGCGGCTGGAAACCCATCATGCATTTGACGAGCGTCGACTTGCCCGCCCCGTTCTCGCCGAGGAGCGCATGGAAATCGCCCGCGCGCACGTCGATCGACACGTCTTCGAGGGCCGTGAATTCGCCGAAGATTTTCGTCATGCCGACGGTGGCAAGGCCGATCGCACCGCTCATGGCGGCAGCCCCGCGATCAATGCGTGGCTGTCGGCAACGGCCCCGAACACGCCCCCTTGCATTTCGACCATCTTGAGGGCGGCCGCATGGTTGCCGGCATCGGTGGCCCCGCAGCAATCGGCGAGCAGCACGCATTCGTAGCCGCGGTCGTTGGCCTCGCGCATCGTCGTGTGCACGCACACGTCGGTCGTGATCCCCGCGAGTGCGATGTTGCGAATGCCGCGTTGGCGCAAGATGAGATCGAGGTCGGTGGCGCAGAACGAGCCCTTGCCGGGCTTGTCGATTACGGTTTCGCCGGGCAGCGGTGCAAGCTCGGGGACGATCTCCCAGCCCGGCTCGCCGCGCACAAGCACGCGCCCGCACGGCCCCGGATCGCCGATGCCCGCCCCGATGCGCTGCGAGCGCCAGCGCTTGTTCGCGGGCAGGTCGGCCAGATCGGGGCGATGGCCTTCGCGCGTGTGGAAGATCGGCATGCCGCGCGCGCGGAAGGCCGCCAGCACACGCTGGATGGGCGCAATGGGGGCGCGCGTCAGCGAAATATCGTAGCCCATCGTATCGACATAGCCGCCGCGGCCGCAGAAATCGATCTGCATGTCGATCACGATCAGCGCCGTGTTGTCGCGTTCGAGCGCGCCGTCGAACGGCCATGGATAGGGGCGCGATACGATGTGGCGCGGAGCCGTGCTCATCGCTGGACTCCCAATTCGCTCGGCATGGCGCGCGCGGCTTTGCCGTCGCGCCCTGCCCCGATCATGATCAGCAAGGTGAGAATGTAGGGTGCGGCATTGAAGAAATAATAACCCTTCACGATGCCGACCGACTGCAAGGCGGGCCCGAGTGCACCCGCCGCCCCGAACAGCATCGCCGCATAGAAGCAGCGTTGCGGATCCCAGCGCGCGAAGATCACGAGGGCCACCGCCATCAAGCCCTGCCCCGACGACAGCGCTTCGTTCCAGCTGCCCGGATAATAGAGAGACAGGAAGGCGCCGCCGATGCCCGACAGAAAGCCGCCCGCCGCCGTCGCCGCCAAACGCACGCCGTCGACCGACACGCCCATGGCGCGCGACGCCGCGACCGAATCGCCCGCCATGCGCAAAAGCAGGCCGTAGCGCGTATTGTCGAACGCCCAGCGCAGGAAAAACGCCAGCGCCACGCCGATGAAAAACAGCGGGTTGATCGTCAACGCTTCGGCCAATTGGGCATTGCCGATCCAGCCGCCGAGTTCGACCGACGGCAGGCGCGGCGCTTGCGGCTGAATGTAGGGTTTGCCGAAAAAGAACGCGAGGCCCGTCCCGAAACTCATCAACGCAATGCCGATCGCAACGTCGTTGACGCGCGGCAGGCTGCACAAGGTTGCGTGCATTACGCCGAGGATCAGGCCGGCACAGCCCGCGGCCAGCACGCCAAGCCACGGATCGCCGGTTTCGTAGGCGACCATGTAGGCCGCCATTGCGCCCAGCACGAGCGTGCCTTCGAGGCCGAGATTGATGCGGCCTGCCTTCTCGGTCACACACTCGCCGAGCGACACGAACAGGAATGGCGTCGAAACGCGGATCGCCCCGCCGATCATCGCGAACAAGACGGTCGCAAGGGTTGCGATATCGCTCATGCCGGCGTCCTTGCTTTGAAGATGCGCAAGCGCCCATAGAGCGTTTCGCTCGCGAGCAGGACGACGAACACGGTCGCCTGCAGCAGCAGAACGGTTGCGTCCGGCAAGCCCATGCGGCGCTGGATGAGGCCGCCCGCTGCGGCAATGCCGCCGAACAGGATCGCCACGGGTACCACCGCGATCGGGTTGTGGCGTGCCAGAAACGCCACGAGGATGCCGGTATAGCCGTAGCCCGCAGCCAAGGCCGCATTGGCGTTGCCATGGATGGCCGCCACCTCGAAAAAACCGGCCAGGCCCGCACACGCCCCGGCAATCGCCGTGCACAGCACGATCAAGCGGCCGACCGGCAAGCCTTGTGCGCGTGCCGCGCGCGGATTGCCGCCGGTCACGCGGGCCGCAAAGCCGAAAATCGTGCGCGACATCAACAGATGAAGGCCGATCGCGATCGCAATGCCCGCGACCAGTGCCCACGGCACTTCAAGGCCCGGTACGGGTGCAAGCATGTTTTCGCGCCCAATGGGCGGCGTCGAAGGTTTGTTGAGCGAGCCCGGATCGCGCAGCGGCCCCTCGACGGTGAAATTGAGGATCGCGATCGCGATATAGGCCAAAAGCAAGCTCGAGATCGTTTCGTTGACGTTGCGCGCATGGCGCAGATAGCCCGCAAGCCCGATCCAGCCCGCCCCCACCGATGCCGCGAGGATCGCCATGCAGCCGAGCAGCACCAGCGTGGGGACCGTGCCTGCGAGCGGGATCGCGATCGCGGCGGCGGCAAGCCCGCCCAGCACGACGGCCCCCTCGCCGCCGATGATGGTGAGGCCGATGCGCGCCGGGATGGCCACGGCCAGGGCCGTCAGCACCAAGGGCGCTGCGCGCTGCAGCGTGTTGCGCCACGAGAACGCCGTGCCGAAGCCGCCGCGCCAAAGCAGCGAGAAGAACTCGTCCGGCGAATGGCCGAGGGCGAGCAGGAACAACGAGAACAGAACAGCCGAAACCGCCAGCGCAAAAAGCGGGATCGCGATGTATTCGGCCGCTTGGCGAAAGCGCGCACCCGCACCGGCGGAAACGAGTCCCCCCGGCGCGGGCGCTGCGGCTTGGCTTGCGTCCACGAAGGCTTCCGTCAGCTCGTGGAGCCGACCACGCCTTCGATCAGATAGTTCATGCCCTCAAGTTCGGGCGCGTAATTGTCGTAGGTCTTGGTGCCGACGACCGTGCCCTTGTTGTCCTTGAAGGGGCCGACGAAAATCGGCTTGCCCGCCTTCATCTCGGCGATCGCCGCATCGGCCGCCCGGCGTGCCGGCTCGCTTGCCGCCGCCCCGTAGGCCGTGTTGCGCACATAGTCGAGATCGTAGCCGCCGCGTACCCAGTTCGGCAGCTTTTCGCCTTTGGCAAGGTTGCCCGCGAAACCCTGGTAGATCGTCTCCCACTTGTACTCGGCACCGGTCACGAAGCCGCGCGGGGCAAGCGACGCTTGGCTCGCATTGTGGCCCAGCACCATGGCCCCGCGCCGCTCGGCCGTCTGCACGACGACCTTGGGGCTGTCCACGTGGCAGGTGATCACGTCGCAGCCCGCGTCGATCAGCGCATTGGTCGCTTCCGCTTCGCGCACCGGCAGCGACCAGTCGCCCGTGAAGATGACCGTCACGGTCGCGTCGGGCGCATTCTTGCGTGCCCCAACCAGCACGGCGTTGATGTTGCGCAGAAGCGACGGGATCGGCTTGGCGGCGATGAAGCCGATTTTCTTGGTTTTGGTCACGAGACCGGCGGCAACCCCGTTCACGTAGTGCGCCTGGTCGAGATAGCCGAAATAGGAACCCGCATTTTTCGGGTGCTTCTTCTCGTCCCACAACCCGACCGCATGGCGGAACTCGACCTGCGGGAACTTGGTCGCCATTGCCAGCATGTGCGGATCGAAATAGCCGAACGACGTCGCGACGATGAGCTTGGCGCCGTCGAGTTGGATCATCGATTCCATCGTCTTCTGTACGGCGATGGTCTCGGGCACGTTCTCTTCTTCGACGACCTTGACGCCGCGCACCTTCTTGAGCTCGGCAATGCCGAGCGCGTGCGCCTGGTTGTAGCCGAAATCGTCGCGCGGCCCGACATAGATGGCGCCGACCACGAGCGGGGCTTGAGCGTGCGCCGCACGCGCGCCCAACGCCGTCACCAGTCCGGTTGCAGCGGCCGATTTAAGAACAGTCCGGCGCGACAGTTTGTCGAGATCCATGTTCGCTCTCCCCTCGAATAAAGTTGTTTGTCCGGCATTGCGCTTTGCATCGACCGGCATATGCCCGTGCCGGAGCAACTGCCGTGCCATTGCACCCTGGGCCGTTGTCGGACGGGAAACCAACTTTGCCGCCCAAATTATGAGCAGATGTTCGCATCGGCAGCAGCTGCTTGACGGAATCGCGGGCGCAAGGCCACATGGCGCCCGCGATGGACACGCAAACACTCTTGTTTTGGCTGTCGAAAATCGTCGGACTGGCCACCGATCTACGACAACCGCTTTATGTCGGCCTCGTCGTGGGTATCGCATTGCTGTGGACGCGGTGGCGGGGTACGGGGCGCGCGCTTCTGACCGGCATTCTCGCGATCCAGATCGCGCTCGGCACTGTTCCGATCGGCGAAAGCATCAATATCTGGCTTGAAGAACGCATTCCCGCGCCGGCCGCTCTGCCGGAGCGCATCGATGGCATCGTGGTGCTCGGGGGCGACGCCAGCAACATCCTTCTGCAGGCGCGCCCGCTTTCGCCGGGGGGGGCGCCGATGCGGCAGGTGGCGGCGGCCGATTTGGCGCGCCGCTATCCGCAAGCGCGCATCGTCTATTCGGGCGGCGCGGGCAATCCGCTCGACCCGACCACGACCGATGCGGCTGGGGCGCGCATTCTGCTGCCGGCCCTGGGGCTCGATCCGGCGCGCGTCGAATTCGAGTCGCAGTCGCGCAACACGTTCGAGAATGCGCGCAACAGCTTCGAACTTGCCAAGCCCAAGCCGGGCGAGAATTGGGTGCTCGTGACCTCGGCCTTCCACATGCCGCGCGCGTTGGGCTGTTTTCGCAAAGCAGGCTGGCGCGTGATCCCCTACCCGGTCGGCTACCGCACGATGCCGGGGGACGAAGCCGACTGGTCGCTGCCGCGCAGCTTCGACGGCGCGTTTCTGGTAATGGCAAGCGCGCTGTCGGAACTGGTCGGCCTCACCGCCTACTACTGGCTCGACCGAACCGACGCTTGGCTGCCGAAGCTCTAGTCAGCGCTTCACCTTCTCGCGCATCAGCACGAATTCTTCGGCCGCCGTCGGATGCACCGCGATCGTGCGGTCGAAATCCTTTTTCGTGAGGCCCGCTTTGACGGCGACGGCAAAGGCCTGCGCGATTTCGGGCGCGTCGGTGCCCACCATGTGCAGGCCGCGCACGCGGCCCGTCGCCGCCTCGACCACGAGCTTCATCAGCGTCTTTTCCTGGCGGCCCGACAAAGTGTGCTTCATCGGCCGGAACACCGCGCGGTAGATGTCCACGCCCTCGATGCCGTGCAGCCGCTCGGCGTCGCTCTGGCTCAAGCCGACCGTGCCCACCGGCGGCTGGCTGAATACGGCCGAGGCGATGTCGTTGTGGTCCACGGTCGTCGGGTTCGCATTGAACAAAGTTTCGGCCAAACCGCGCCCTTCGGCGATCGCGACGGGCGTGAGATTGACGCGGTTGGTGACGTCGCCGACCGCATAGATGCCGGGCACGCTCGTCTGCTGCCACTCGTCGACCGCGACGGCCCCCGCCTTGTCGCGCACCACGCCGATTTCTTCGAGACCGAGCCCGTCGGCATTGGGCACGCGGCCGGTCGCATACATGATCTGCTCGGTGTCGAGCGAGCTGCCGTCTTCGAGGGCCGCACGCAGGATCCAGCCGATCTTGTCGATATGCGCCACCTTCGAATTGGCGCGGATCTCGATGCCCTGGCGCACGAGCTCGGAGGTCAGATGGTCGCGCACGTCTTCGTCGAAGCCGCGCAGGATCTTGGGGCCGCGCACGACAAGGGTCACCTCCGCACCGGCAGCGCGGAAAATTCCGGCGAATTCGACCGCGATATAGCCGCCGCCGACGATCGTCACACGGCGCGGCAACGCCGTAAGGTCGAGCGCTTCGTTCGAGGTGATGCTGTGCGCGATGCCCGGAATGGCCGGTCGCTCGGGCCGCCCGCCGGTCGCGATCAGAATGTATTTGGCCGTGATCCGTTTGTCGCCGATCGCGACCGTATGCGCGTCGACGAGCTTGGCGGCGCCCAGAAACGTCTCGACCTTCGCGGTGTCGAGCATCGTCTGGTAGATGCCTTCCAGGCGCTTGGTCTCGGCATTTTTGGCGGCCACGAGCTTGCCCCAATCGAGCGTGCCCGACACGTCCCAGCCGAAGCCGCGCGCATCTTCGAGCTCGTGCGCGAAATGCGTGCCGTAGACAAGCAGCTTCTTGGGCACGCAGCCGCGCAGCACGCACGTACCCCCCACGCGCCAATTCTCGGCGATGCCGACGCGCGCGCCGTAGCTCGCCGCCCGCCGCGAAGCGGCGACGCCGCCCGAGCCCGCGCCGATCGTAAAAAGATCGAAGTCGAAACTGTCCATAAAGCGTTTTTCCTCAAGCGACGTCGAACAGCAGGACCATACCAGCGATCGACGCCACGGTCAGCCACGCGATCTGGCGGCGATAGACGCGTCGCGCATCCGCGTAGACGGCAAGCGAAGGCGCATAGTCGTAGCGTCCGAAACGCTTGTTCCACAGCACCGGCACCAGCGTGAGCCCTGCAAGGAACGCAGCGGCAGATGGCGTCCAGACGGATCCGGCGGCAAGTGCAGCGCCCCCGAAATAGACGAGCCACACGGCTGTGAACACATAGGCAGGCCAACGGTCGAGATACAAGAGCCGCCAGCGCAATTCAGCTTCGCGCGCCTCGCCTAAGGGCAGCGATGCCGCGACGATCGCTGTCGTGACGATGCGGATGGCGGCGAAGTAGAAAAGAGCCTTGGCCGCAAAATCCATTGCTGCGGCGAGGCCGGAGCCGTCGGCGAACATGGCGGCCTCTCAGTCGGTATATTCGATCCTGATTTTCGGCGCGTCGTTTTCGTTGGTCAGCGTGATCATGAAGGTGATCTGGTTCTGGAGTGCGATCAGCGTTTTGGCCGACTTCATCGGCAGCGGGATCTTCTGCTTGCGGCACAAGGTCAGCAGCGCCGTCTGCAGATGTTCGCTTTTGAGCTCGAGCGGCGGTGCGGCGGGCTGATCGGCGCCTTTGACGTCGAAATGCACGCTGACGGCCAAAGCTTCGAGATCGACATGCAGGCGCGAGGGTTTGGCCTTGCCGATTTTCTTGCCGTTGGCGACGGCCCAATCGAGACTCGCGCGCAGCAGCTCGCCAGTTTCGAAAAAGATGAACCGGGTCTCCGACGGCATGGGGCGACTCGACAAAACGACTTGATGGACCTTGAGTTTAGCGCGCCGCACCCCAACAAGCCAATGCACCCATGGGCAGGCCTAGAGCCCGCCCATGCAGACGTATTTGACCTCCATGAACTCCTCGAGGCCGTATTTGGAGCCTTCGCGCCCGATGCCCGACTCCTTCATGCCGCCGAACGGCACCTCGGCGGTGGCGATCACGCCCGCATTGACGCCGATCAGGCCGTATTCGAGCGCCTCGGACACGCGCCAGACGCGGCCGATGTCGCGGCTGTAGAAATAGGCCGCCAAGCCGAATTCGGTGTCGTTGGCCATGCGTACCGCCTCGTCGTCGGTCTTGAAGCGGAACAAGGGTGCGACCGGCCCGAACGTCTCCTCGCGCGCCACGAGCATCTGGGCGGTTACGCCCGCAAGCACGGTGGGCTCGAAGAAACGCCCGCCGCGCGCATGGCGCTTGCCGCCCGCGAGCAGCGTTGCCCCTTTGGCGAGCGCGTCGGCGATGTGGCGTTCGACCTTTTCGACGGCCGCATTCTCGATCAGCGGCCCCTGGCTCGCACCCGCCTCCGTGCCGGGTGCGGGGTTGAGCTTCTTGGCGGCGGCCGCGAACTTCGCGGCAAACGCGTCGTAGATGCCGTCCTGCACCAGGAAGCGGTTGGCGCACACGCACGTCTGCCCGGTGTTGCGGTATTTGGAGGCTAGCGCCCCCTCGACGGCCGCGTCGAGATCGGCATCGTCGAACACGATGAAGGGCGCATTGCCGCCGAGTTCGAGCGAGACTTTTTTGACCGTGCCCGCACACTGCGCCATCAGCAATTTGCCGATCTCGGTCGAGCCGGTGAAACCCAATTTGCGCACGACCGGATTGCCGGTGAGCTCCTTGCCGATCGACGGCGCGTCGCCCGTCACGACATTGAACACGCCCTTGGGCAGGCCTGCGCGCTCGGCAAGCTCGGCCAGCGCCAGGGCCGAAAACGGCGTGAGCTCGGACGGTTTCAGCACGACCGTGCAGCCCGCCGCGATCGCGGGACCCGCCTTGCGCGTGATCATCGCAGCCGGGAAGTTCCACGGCGTGATGGCGGCAACCACGCCGATCGGCTCCTTCGTGATCACGTAGCGGCGGTCGTTGGCGGTCGTCGGAATCACGTCGCCGTAGGCGCGTTTGGCCTCTTCGGCGAACCATTCGAGGAACGAGGCCGCATAGCCGACTTCGCCCTTGGATTCGGCGAGCGGCTTGCCCTGCTCCATCGTCATGAGCATCGCGAGATCGTCGGCGTTC
Organism: Rhodospirillaceae bacterium; assembly: GCA_027490975.1. GTDB lineage: Bacteria > Pseudomonadota > Alphaproteobacteria > CACIAM-22H2 > CACIAM-22H2 > Tagaea. The sequence continues at coordinate 19,853 of JAIXXA010000137.1, read as the reverse complement.
GCCATCATCAGATCGTGCCATTTGCGCAAGACGGCGGCACGCTGCTTGGCGGGCACCTTGCGCCATGTGGCGAAAGCGCGCTCGGCCGCTGCGATGGCGCGGCGCGTTTCGCCCGCCCCCATGTCGGGCACGTGGCCCAGCATCGTGCCGGTGGCCGGATCGTCGACGTCGAACGTCTTTTTGGAATCCGCGTCGCACCAAGCGCCGTCGATATAGCCTTGCTGGCGGAACAGCGACGGATCTTTGAGTGCCACCCCGCTGTAGCGGGTCGTGCGGGCAGGTTCGGCCATTTTTCTCTCCCCCGAAATTCCGGCTTGTTTGCGCCGTACTATACGCGCGCCCTACTCGACCGTCACGCTCTTGGCGAGGTTGCGCGGCTTGTCGATGTCGGTCCCTTTGATGAGCGCCACGTAATAGGCCAGCAGCTGCACCGGGACCGAATAGAGGATCGGCGCGACGAACGGATCGCAGGCCGGCAATTCGATCGCCGCAACCGCGAGACTGCCGATTTTGGCGATCCCTTCCTTGTCCGAGAACAGAACGACCTGGCCGCCGCGCGCGCGCACTTCCTGCACGTTCGACGCCGTCTTCTCGAACCATTCGTCGTTGGGAGCGAGCACGATCACCGGCACGTCGGGCGCGATCAGCGCGATGGGCCCGTGCTTCATTTCGCCGGCGGCATAGCCTTCGGCGTGGATGTAGCTGATCTCCTTGAGCTTGAGCGCCCCCTCCATTGCGATGGGAAACGCCGTGCCGCGCCCGAGATAGAGCACGTCGCGCGCCGGGGCCACGATCTTGGCGGCGGCGCGGATATGGTCGTCGGCTGCCAGCACGCCCGAGACTTTTTCCGGAATGCCCGCGATGGCCTGGGCAAGGGCCCCCAACCGCTCGGGGCTTTGCGTGCCGCGCGCGCGCGCGGCCGCAAACGCAAAAGCGGCGAGCACTGCAAGCTGCGTCGTAAACGCCTTCGTCGAGGCAACGCCGATTTCGGGGCCCGCATGGGTTGCCAGCAACGCGTCGGCTTCGCGCGCCATCGAGCTTTCGGGCACGTTGACGACGGCCGCGATCTTCTGGCCGCGCCCGCGCGCGAAGCGCAGGGCCGACAGCGTGTCGATCGTCTCGCCCGACTGCGAGACGAACATCGACAAGCCGCCCTCTTCAAGCACGGGATCGCGATAGCGGAATTCCGACGCGATCTCGACGTCGCAGGGCAGTCGCGCCAGCTGCTCGATCCAGTAGCGCGCCACGCTTGCCGCGTAGAACGACGTGCCACACGCGACGAGCTGCACGCGCTTGAGCGCGGCGAGATCGACCGGCAACTCGGGCAACGTAACGCGATGCGTGGCCGGATTGACGTAGCTGCGCAGCGTGTCGCCGATCACGGCCGGCTGCTCGAAGATTTCCTTCTGCATGAAATGCTGGAAATTGCCTTTGCCGACCAGCGCCCCCGACAGCACCGTCTCGCGCACTTCGCGCGCGACCTTCGTGTCGTTCTGGTCGTAGACCTGCACGCCGTCCGTTGTGAGCACGGCCCAGTCGCCGTCGTCGAGATAGGAAATCATCTTGGTGAGCGGGGCGAGTGCGAGCGCATCCGAGCCCACATACATCTCGCCCTCGCCGTAGCCGATCGCGAGCGGCGAGCCGCGGCGGGCCGCCAGCAGCAGATCGGGCCGTCCGGCAACGACCACGGCAAGCGCAAACGCGCCGTGCAGCCGATGCAGCGCCGCCGCCATCGCCGCTTCCGGCGTGCGCCCTTCGAGGATCAGCACCGTCAGCAGATGGGCGACGACTTCGGTGTCGGTGTCGGTCTGGAATCTGCGGCCTTTGCCGACCAGTTCGGCCTTGAGTTCGGCGAAGTTTTCGATGATGCCGTTGTGCACGACCGCGACTTTTTCGGTCGCGTGCGGATGCGCGTTGTTCTCGTTGGGCGCGCCATGCGTGGCCCAGCGCGTGTGGCCGATCCCGGTCGAGCCGCTCAACGGTTCCTTCAGCAGCAGCGCTTCGAGATTGCGGATGCGCCCCTCGGCGCGCCGCCGCTCGATATTCCCGCCGATCACGGTCGCGACGCCGGCCGAATCGTAGCCGCGATATTCGAGCCGCAACAGCCCGTCCACCAGCCGCGGCGTGGCTGGGCCCTTGCCGACGATTCCGACGATCCCGCACATGAACTGCTATTCCTTTTTCTTCGCCGCTTTTTCGGCCCCGCGACGCTCGCGAAACTTCTTGGCCCAACCGCTGCGCGTGTGCGCCGTCCCGCGCGCAACGACCAGCGCGTCGTCTTCGACGTCGTCGGTCACGACCGAGCCCGCGCCCACGATGGCCCCGGCCCCGATCTTGACCGGTGCGACCAATGCGCTGTTGGAGCCGACGAAGGCACCGGCCCCGATCTCGGTCGTGGATTTCTCGAAGCCGTCGTAATTGCAGGTGATCGTCCCGGCCCCGATATTCGCACCCGCCCCCACCTTCGCGTCGCCCACGTAGCTCAGATGGTTGATCTTGGCGCCGGCCGCAACCGCCGCATTCTTGATTTCGACGAAATTGCCGATATGGGCGCCCGCCGCGATATCGGCCCCCGGGCGCAGCCGGGCAAACGGCCCGACCACGGCCCCGTCGGCGATCTGCGTGCCCTCGATATGGCAGAAGCCTTTGATCTCGACATTGGCGCCGATCTTCGCGCCGGGCCCGAAAAACACCGACGGATAGACGATCGTGTCGGCCGCGATCTGCGTGTCGTAGCTGAACCACACGCTCGACGGATCGACGAGGGTGACGCCCGCGAGCATCGCTGCGCGCCGCATCTTGTGCTGGAACGCGGCTTCGAGGCCTGCAAGCTCGACGCGGTCGTTGGCGGCGAGCCATTCGTCGGCGCTGCCTGCGATCGCGCGCGCCGCACCGCCCGCCGCGCGCGCCAGCCCGATCGCGTCGGTCAGATAGAACTCGTTCTGCGCGTTGTTGGGCGCAATGCGGCCCAGCAGATCGAAAAAGCCTCGGCCCGCAAACGCCATCACGCCCGTGTTCACGAAATCGATGCGCCGCGTGGCGTCGTCGGCGTCCTTGGCTTCGACGATGCGCGCGAGGCTCCCGTCTGCGTCGCAGACGAGGCGCCCGAAAGCCCCCGGTTCGGCAAGCCGCACGCCGAGTACGGCCACGGCCGGGTTCGAGGCGTGGCCGAGTTCGGCGCGCAGCCGCGCGAAGGTCGCCGCGCTTACGAAGGGTGCGTCGCCGAGGGTCACCAGAATATCGCCGTCGAAATCCGGCAAAGCCGCCTTGGCCTGCAGCGCCGCATGGCCCGTGCCCAGCCGCTCGCGCTGCTCCACGCTCGCAATGTCGAGGCCCGGGGCTGCCGCGCGTGCGGCCGCGAGCACGGCGGTGTCGCCGGGTGCGACCACGAGCACGACTTTCGCCGGCCGCAAGGCGACGAGCTCGGCCGCGATATGGCCGATCAACGGCCGCCCGCCGACGGCGTGCAGCACCTTGGGCTTGGCACTTTTCATGCGGCTGCCAAGCCCGGCGGCCAGCACGATCACGGCAAGCTTCTTGTCGCGCGCGTTCATTGATGCGATACCCCTGGGCGATTCGGCGGAACAATTCCATACACCGAAGCGGCTGCGAAATCACAAAATGTTGCAAGGAATTGCACGTCGATGCCCAAGATTTTCGATTGCAGCGCCGTCATCTTCGATCTCGACGGCACGCTCGTGGACACGGCCCAAGACATCGTCGCCGCCGTCGATGCGTTGCTGGCCGAATACGATCGCGCGCCGATCGGTTTCGACGCCGGCCGCCGGCTGATCGGCGACGGGGCGCGGGTCCTCGTGCAACGCGCGTTTATGGCAAGCGGCGCCCCCGCCCCCGACGTCGATGCCGCAACCGCGCGCTGGTTCGAAATCTACGGCGCGTCGCTGGCGAGCTTCTCGAAGCCCTATCCGCATGTGGCTCCCACGCTGGCCGCATTGCGCGCGCGCGGGCGCAAACTCGCCGTATGCACCAACAAGGCCGACGCGCTGGCCGTACGCCTGCTCGAGACGTTCGATCTTGCCGGTTCTTTCGACGCGATCGTCGGCGGCGACGTGCCACATCGCAAGCCCGATCCGCGCCATCTGCTGGCAACGGCCGAGCGGCTCGGCACGGCGCCGCACGCCTGTCTGATGGTCGGCGACTCCCCCAACGATGCGGCGGCCGCCAAAGCCGCGCGCATGAAACTCGTCGTCGTCGATTGGGGCTATTCCTCGATCGTGCCCGCGGCCCTCGGCGGCGACGCGGTCATCGGCGATTTCGCCGAACTCGAAACGCTCGTCGCATGATCCCGGGCATTGCCGACAACGAGACCATCGCGCATCTGATCCAGATTGCGATCGCCCCGGTTTTTCTCCTGAACGGCCTCGGCATTCTGCTCAACGTGTTCACGGGCAGGCTCACGCGCGTGGTCGACCGCATGCGCAAGGTCGCCGTGCAGCTGCGCGCGGGCCCGGGCGACGCCGAGCTGCGCCAATTGCGCCGCGAATTGGCGCTGCAGCGCTTGCGCTTGCGCGTCGTCAACGGGGCGATCGCGCTTGCGGCCCTTTCGGCCTTCCTCACCTGCTGCGCTATTCTCGCCCTATTCGTGGGCGGCCTGTCGCGCGACACGCAAAGCGTTCTGCCGCTCGCGCTGTTCGCGGCGGCGGTCGCGGCCGTGATCGTCGGCCTCGCCTTGTTCATTTGGGAAGTGCGCGTGTCGGGCCGCGCCCTCGCGGCCGAAACGGAAGACCTCGAATAGGCTTTCGCCAACTTATTCGGCAGAGGCCTTTTGCGGCAGACCGCGCACTTCGCGCAGATTGCCGACAACCGTGCCGAACCAAGTCTCGAATTCGATGCGCGCGGGTGCGAGCACGCCGCGCTCGCCGAGCGGGGCCATGAATACGCGCCCGGTGCGGTTCTCGGTTTCGGGATTGCGGTTGGCGGTCGCCCGGCGCGAGCGCCCGGCGATCGGGATCCAGGTGAATTCGCAAAGTTCGGACGCACCTTCGAAGATGGAACCCGCCGCGCGCGGCAGGTCGCGCCGGCCTTTGTCTTCGAACGCGATGTCGAAGCGCATGCGCCCGTCGAACGCGGCATGGCGCGACGTGCAGCCGCGCCCTTCGTTGATCTGGCGGATCACGGCCATGATCGCCGAGATGGGATCGATGGCGCCGGCGATCTGCTCGGGCGTCACCTCGTCGCGCTCGTCGTCGCGGTTTTCGGGCACGGCTTCGTTGCGCACCAGCGTGCCGTCGCGAAAATCCATCTCGACACTGCGCGGACGGCCGCGGAACTCGCCCTTCACGCGATAGGTCGAAGGCAGGGTCGATGCGCCCTGGAAGCGGCCTTCGACGTCGGTGCGCGACTGCCACGGGAACAGCCAGCGCACGATGCCGACGGATGCCTGGCGGCTGGCGATCTGGTAGTTGTCGCCGACGACCGCGAATTCGAGCGTGAGTTCGACGATGCGCGCGCCCGACATCACATCGTAGACCATCTCCAACCGTTCGCGCGGCGCCCAGGCGGTTTCGGCCGCCAAAGGGCCGGCCGCGGCACCCAAAGCGCCGACACCCAACGCGAACGCGATCCCCAAGGGGGCGAAGCGCCTAATCGACATGCCGGTCACCGCAAAACGGGGGAGGGAAAGCAATTAAATAACCATATAGAGGCGAATCCGCCGGCGGCAAGTGGCGGTTTCTTGACTTTGCCGGGGCGAACGCACTATACCCCCTCACTCTGGCGAATTCGGATCGACGACTTTGAACTACCGAATTCGGGCAGCGGGTTCGGGCGCTTAGCTCAGCGGTAGAGCACGGCTTTCACACGGCCGGGGTCGTAGGTTCAATCCCTACAGCGCCCACCATTCCCCCACAATCGCCGCTCTCTTTGAAAAACACGCCGAACGCATTCGAAAGTGCGGCGCTAGTCGAAATGCGCTTGCAGGTCCGCAAGGCTTGCGACCTGCGGGACGGCGGCAACGCTCGCATATTCGCCGGGCAGGCCGGTGCGGTTGACCCACACCGCCCGGAACCCGAAAACGGCGGCCCCCGCCGCATCCCAGGGGTTCGACGACACGAAGCCGATCTCGTGCGCGTCCAAGCCGAGCCCGTCGGTGGCCAGACGGTAGATGCGCATATCGGGCTTGAAGATGCCGACCGTTTCGACCGACCACACGGCCGCAAAGCGTCCGGCAAGACCGGCTGCAGCCACGGCATCGGCAAGCCATCCAGGCGTGCCGTTCGACAGGATCGCCAAACGCCGCCCGCCTTTTGCCAACAGGTCGAGGCTTGCGACAACTTCGCCATATGCGGCCAAGCGGCGATAGGATGCCATGAGATCGGCGCGCAAATCGGAATCCGCGATGCCGTGGCGGGCCAACACGTAATCCAACGCTTCGCCGGTCACTTGCGCAAAATCGGCGTGGCGGCCCATCAGGCTGCGCACCCACGTGTATTCAAGCTGCTTGGCGCGCCATAGCGCGGACGCCGCCTCGGCCGCCGCACCGATGCGGGCGGCGTGCGCGCGCACTGCAGCGTGGACGTCGAACAAAGTTCCGTAAGCGTCGAAAACGCAGGCTTTTACGGGCGCTTTCATCGGCTTTCCTCCAGCTTCAAGCGAGCGCGCTCAAACACCGCAAATTTTTCTGTTTCGAGTTAACCGATGATTCACCCGTATCGGCGAAGATCGATGCGTCGAACAGCTAGCGAGTCGCCCCTGATGTCCGAAACTCTGATCAACGACCGTATCTATATCGGCTCCAATTCAGTCGCCCAATGGTTTTTGACCTTGAGCCAGTCGGACGGAAAACCCTGTCTTGTCGCCCACCAAGTATTCGTCGATGCGCCCAAGCAGATGAATCTCGTGGCCCGCAAACTTGCCGGCGGCCGCCTGTTTTTCTCGCTCAAACAGCTCGAAACCATGATGCAGATCCGCCACGGGTTGGAGGTTACGCTGACCCCGGGCGACCGCATGTGCATCGAGCGCCATTTGCGGGTCTGAGCGCCCGGCTGCAAATGCATGGCGCTTGACGCGTAACCTCGACCGCCCCACCTTCGAAGCATAAGCCACGCGGCCGAAGCATTAGCCACACGGCCGACCCGAGGGGGCAATTGCATGTTTTTCACGCGCAAAAAAGCCGAAATGCCGTCGCCCGACGCCGCCCCGAAGGGCCGCGCCACGCGCATGAAAGTGCCGGCAAAGCATTTTGTGAACGGCCAGTCGCTCGAGCCGCCCTATCCGGCGGGCAGCATTGCCGCAATGTTCGGTCTCGGCTGTTTCTGGGGGGCCGAGCGCAAATTCTGGCAATTGCCGGGCGTGCATGTGACGGCTGTCGGCTATGCGGCCGGCTATACGCCGAACCCGACCTACGAAGAAGTGTGCAGCGGTGCGACGGGCCACAACGAGGTCGTTCATGTCGTGTTCGACCCGGCCCGCATCGCCTACGAGCGGCTGCTGCAGGTGTTTTTCGAAAGCCACGACCCGACTCAAGGCATGCGCCAAGGCAACGACGTGGGCACGCAATATCGCTCGGGCATCTACTGCTATTCGCCGGCGCAGCAGGCGGCGGCCGAACGCGCCAAGACCGCGTTCGCACCCGTATTGGCAAAGGCCGGTTTCGGCGCGATCACGACCGAAATTCTGCCTGCCCCCGAGTTCTATTTTGCCGAAGCCTATCATCAGCAATATCTCGCCAAGAATCCGAACGGCTATTGCGGCCTCGGTGGCACGGGCGTTTCCTGCCCGATCGGAACGGGGGCGAGCGCGGCCTGAGATTCTTGCGCGGACGCGCCCGATGGCTTAACGAGGATCGGGTGTCGCAAACGCCCGCCTTGTCACTTTCCGGAATCGTCAAACGCTTCGGCCCGCTCGAAGTGCTGCGCGGCGTCGATTTGAGCGCCCGGCACGGCGACGTGGTGGCGATCCTCGGCGCTTCGGGCTCGGGCAAAAGCACGCTGCTGCGCTGCGCCAATCTGCTCGAAGTGCCCGAAGCGGGCGAGATCTCTGTCGCGGGCGAAGTGCTGCGGCTCAAGACACGCCCCGACGGAAGCCGCGTTGCCGCCGACCGCCGCCAGCTCGACCGCGTGCGCACGAGCCTCGGCATGGTGTTCCAGCAGTTCAATCTGTGGGCCCACATGACCGTGCTCGACAATGTCGTCGAAGCGCCTGTCCATGTGCAGAAACGCAACCGCGCCGAATGCGTGGCCGAGGCCGAAGCGCTGCTCGAAAAAGTCGGCATTGCCGACAAGCGCCACCATTATCCGGCCCATCTTTCCGGGGGGCAGCAGCAGCGCGCCGCGATCGCGCGCGCCCTTGCCATGCGCCCGGCCGCCATGCTGTTCGACGAGCCCACTTCCTCGCTCGACCCCGAACTGGTCGGCGAGGTCCTGCGCGTGATCCGCACGCTGGCCGAAGAGGGCCGCACGATGCTGCTCGTCACCCACGAGCTCGGCTTCGCGCGCGAGGTCGCATCGCGAGCTGTGTTTTTGCATCGCGGCGCCATCGAAGAAGACGGCCCGCCCGCCCAAGTGTTCGGCGCCCCCAAATCGGAGCGCTGCCGCCAGTTCATCGCCGCCCAACTCTGACACTTCGTTAGCCAAAGGAGCCGTCGCCCATGTCCAGAAAACTCGTCTTTGCCGCTCTTGCGGGCTTGTTCGTCGCCGCCGCCGCATTGCCGGCCGACGCCCAACAGCGCACCTTGCGCATCGGCACCGAGGGTGCCTACGCGCCGTGGAACGCAACCGACACGGCCGGCAAGCTCGTCGGCTTCGAAATCGACCTCGGCAACGAAATCTGCAAGCGCCAGAACATCCAGTGCGAATGGGTGGCCCAGGCATTCGACGGCATCATCCCGGCCCTCGTCGCGCGCCGCTTCGACGCGATCATGGCGGGCATGTCGATCACCGAACGGCGCCTCGAGACGATCGATTTCAGCCAGCCCTACGCCGGCACGCCCAGCATTTTCGCCGTGCTGAAAACCTCGCCGCTCGCCGCCGCGATCGGCCCTGCCGCCGACCGCGTGCCGATGGGCGAAGACACGCCCGCGCGCAAAGCCGCCCTCGACAAACTCAGCGCCGCCTTGCGCGGCAAGACCGTCGGCGTGCAGCGCGCGACGATCCAGGAAGGGTTCCTCAACGACTTCATGAAGGGCGTGGTTACCACGCGCCTCTACGACACCAACGAAAACCTGCTGCTCGACATCAACGCCGGCCGCGTCGATGCGGGCTTCGCGTCGTACTCCTACTGGCTGCCGGCCACCGAAAAGGAAGCCGGGCGCAACATCGCGATCGTCGGCAACGGCTTTTCGGGCGGCGGTTTCGGACGCGGCGTCGGCGTTGGCGTGCGCAAGGGCGACGCTGCGACCAAGAAGATCTTCGACGACGGTTTGGCCGAACTCAAGAAGGACGGCACGGTCAAGGCGCTGGCCCTCAAGTGGTTCAAGTTCGACGCGACGGTCGACTAAGGCGCCGATCGACGCGGCGATCGACGCAGCGGGCGCCACTTGGCCGATGGCCTTTCATTGCTGGCCTGGGGCGATGCGGGCTGGGGCGACGAGATGGCGCGCGGCGCCCTCGTCACCCTGGCTGTCGCAATCTGCTCGTTTGCAATCAGCCTGATCATCGGCACAGGGACTGCGGCGGCCAAATTGTCGGGCTTTCTGCCCGCCCGTCTGGCCGCCGACGCCTACATCGTTCTGATGCGCGGCATCCCGGATCTGCTGATCATCTATCTGCTGTTTTTCGGCGGTTCGATGGCGCTGATGTCGGTGGCAAGTGTGTTCGGCCACACGGGCTATCTCGAACTGCCGATTTTCGCCACGGGGGCGATCGCCATCGGCATTGCGTCGGGGGCCTATACGGGCGAGGTCATTCGCGGCGCATTCGAGGCCGTGCCCAAAGGCCAGATCGAGGCCGCGCGCGCATGCGGCATGTCGGGCTTTCTTTTGTTCCGACGCATCCAGGCGCCGCTTGCGTTGCGCTACGCGCTGCCGGGGCTCGGCAATGCCTGGCAGGTGACGCTCAAGGAAACCGCCCTCATCTCGGTGATCGGCCTCGTCGAGATCATGCGCCAGGCCGCCATCGCCTCGGGCTCCACGCAGCAGCCTTTCACGTTCTACTTCGTGGCGGCCATTGCGTATCTGGGGTTGACCCTGCTGTCCAACCGCGGTTTTGCCGCCGCCGAAGCGTACGCCACGCGCGGCGTGCGGCGCGCATAGGGGCCCCCGAGCATGCTCGATTTCGCCCTCATGGCCGAAGCGTTTCCGGCGATCCTCGCAGGCACGGGCACCACGCTCAAACTCGTGGCGGGTGCCTTGCTGTGCGGGTTTTTTCTGGCCGTGCCGACAGCCCTCGCCGCCGACAGTCGCAGCCGCATCCTGCGCGGGACGGCGGCAGGCTACGTGCTGTTCTTCCGCGGCACGCCGCTCCTCGTGCAGATTTTTCTGATCTATTACGGGCTCGGCCAGTTCGAGGCCGTACGCGCCTCGATCTTCTGGCCGATCCTGCGCGAACCTTGGTGGTGCGCCCTGCTGGCGCTGTCGCTGAACACCGGCGCCTATACGGGCGAGATCGTGCGCGGCGGCCTGCAGTCGGTCCCCGCGGGACAGATCGAGGCCGCGCGCGCGGCCGGCATGTCGGGGCTGCTGCTGTACCGGCGCATCATCGCGCCCATCGCGTTGCGCCAAGCCTTGCCGGCCTATTCGAACGAGGTCGTGTCGATGATCAAGGCCACTGCCCTCGCCTCGACCATCACGATCATGGAAATCACCGGGATCGCGCGCACCTTCATCTCGCAAACCTTCAAGCCGATCGAGATTTTCCTGGTCGCCGGCGCCATCTATCTGGTGCTCAATTTTTTCGCCGCCCAGCTGCTGCGCGCACTCGAGCGGCATCTAAGTCCGCATCGTCGTCCGATCTAGGCGGATTCGCATTTTGCAAATTCAATCTGCGTGACAGTGCCGTGCTACGTAGGCAATCTACAATTCTGTCTTGCCAGATTCGGAAGTTGAAGCGACATGTCCTCCACGCCGATGTCTGAGACCGAACTCGAAGACGTTCGGAAATATCTCGCGGCAACGAAACAGGCGCTCGTCGGCGCGCCCAGCAAGCCGCACGACCTGTCGCACCGCAATCTCGCCAAGGTAAATCTCGAAGGCCGCTCGATGGCGCGCGCGCGCCTGATGGGCTCGGACCTCTCCGAAGCGCGCATGGCGCGCGCCGATCTGGTCGAGGCCGATCTGTTCGGCGCCAAACTCACCAACGCCGACATGAACGGCGCCAATCTGCAGAACGCGGTTCTGCGCGGTGCTTCGTTGCGCGGCGCCAACATGAACGGCGCCAATCTTTCGGGGGCGGATTTTCGCGGCGGCGTGATGATGGGCCAGTCGGGCAACGGGCGCGTCGGGCTTGAGATCACCGACCTTACCGACTGCCTTGCCGACTACGCGACCGCCTCGCGCGCGCAGATGACCGGCGTCGATCTCTCGGGAGCGAGCTTCCAGGGCGCCAATCTCGAAGGGGCGATCCTATTCGGCGCCAATCTCTCCAATACCAATCTCGCCTACGCCAATCTGCGCAACGCCGACCTGTCGGATGCGCGGCTCGGCAAAACCTCGCTGATCGGTGCGGATCTTTCCAACGCCAAATTCGCGAACGCCAAGGCCGACGGCGCCAATTTTTCGGGCGCCAACATGACCAACGTCGACACCAAGACCTTCGACCTTGCGCGCTCGATCGTTTCGGCCAAGCCCCCGATGTTGGGCCGCGACCGGCTGCCCGCGCATCTGAAAGCCGCCCTCGACGCGCATGCGGCGTGGCTTGGAAGCGTGGGACGCAGCGGCCGACAGGCCTCGCTGGAGGGAGCGGATTTCAGCTATTTCGACCTCTCCGGCATCGATCTGTCGGGGGCGGTGTTGCGCAACGCCAAATTTGTCGGCGCCAATCTTGCCGGCGCGGTGCTGCTGCTCGCCAATCTGCGCGGGGCCGATCTGTTCCATGCCGATTTGAGCGGCACGAAACTGCACGGGGCGATGTTCGACGGGGCGAAGCTGCGCGAGGCCGAATTCGCGGGCGCCAAGGCGATACCGCTGCCGATCGCGAACGCCGACGGTTCCCGGTCGACGCGCATGCAGCCGACGAGCTTTGCCGGCGCCGACATGACCGGCGCCAAGATCAAAGGCTTCGATCTGTCGCAGGCGGCGATGGACGGCGCGCGGCTGCCCTGAAGGCGGCCGTTCCGTCCCCTCATCCCGCCGGCTTTGGCGGCACCAGATCCATGTGCTGCAGCCCGCAATAATAGGGCTCGACCCCATCGAGGAATGCGTTGAGCTTCATGTTGAAGCAAAAATGCTCGAACCCGTGTTTGTCGACGATGCGGATTTTCTGGCGCTGGAAACGGCCCTCGGGCATGCGGCGCCCGGTCAGGTAGAGGGCCGTGCGCTCGATACGTTTGCCCATGACCGGCAATCCGATCAGCTTCTGCAGCCCCGCCGCCACGCGCTCGATGAACTGCTCCTCGTCGAGCCAGACGTTGTTCTCGCTGTCCCAGCGGTGGAAGGCGCCCAGCAGGATCTGGTGCGTGCGGCATTGCGCGATCAGGCGCGCCACCTGGATCGTCACGTCGCCGACGATGAAGTCGTTGCGGCTGCCGCCCGTGCGTTCGGGCTGGCCGTAATTGTAGTGGCTGCCGATGCCGATCGCCGCGCGCAGTTCGGGCACGGCCACGGGCGAGGCGACCGTGCGCTTCAGCGCGGCATGGAAGATCGCGAACAGCACGTAGCCGAGCACGAGATCGATATCGGCATCGATCCCCTTGCGGCCGTTCCACACATAGAACCCGTCGCCGGTGGTCGAGCGGCGCATGTCGAACTTGATGCCGTGCGCGTTGGCGGTTTCGGCCGCGATGTTCAGCGCGAATTCCAGCGTCGCGAGCTGGCTTGCCTGCTGCTCGGGCAGCAGCTTCGAGAAGCCCACGATGTCGAGCAGCAGCACGGCGCGCTGGTCGGTTTTGGTGACCGCAAAGGGTGCGAACAAGGCTTCGACGAGCGCAATCGGCGTGAGGCCCGGCCCGTCGCCGATGGGCTGCGACAGGCGCACGTCGAGCGGGTGCGCCTGGAAAAGCTCGGCCAGTTCGTCGAACGTCTTGTCGCCCATGCGGCGGTCGCCGAAATAGAGCCGCCGCGGCGGATCCTTGATCTCGAACAGGCGGATTTTGGGAACCGTCAGAATTTCGAGGCCGGTCGAGGTCGGGCGCCAGGCCACCAACGCGTTCGAGCCGAAGCGCCACACCGAATAGAGCGTGCGGTTGAGCTCGGCCAGAATCTCGGGCGCAACTTGCGCGTGGAGCGGCGTGTCGTCGGGCATGATCGGCTCCGATCATACACCCGAACACGGCGTGGTTAAACGTCGCTCAAACTCAACCCAAACCGAGATCGACGAAAAAGCCGCCGCCGGCGGGCTCGGCAAGCGGCGAAAAGGCGAAAATCCGCCCGGCGCGCTTGGCCTCGAGCAGATAGCGGCCGATCGGCAGAAACAGCGTCTCGCCCGCACCCGGGACCGGCGGATCGATGCGCACGGCAAAGCGCGTGGGCCCCGGTGCGACCGGCTCGACGAGGAGGCGCTGCAGTTTTTCGAGCGCCTCGGGCAGTTCGAGGCCGCGCAGATCGAGTTCGGCCTCGGCGTCGGGGGCTTTGCCCAGCAGATGCAGGGCTTGCTCGGGATCGAGATGCGGCATCAGAAATGCCCCGCCAGATGGCGCGCCATCGCCTTGTTGCCGTAGAGATAGGCGCCCTTCTTGTTGCCGTACCACACGACCTCGCGGCACCAATCCTCGAAGCGCGGCCATGTTTCCTGCGAGCGCGCGATGCGGTAGACGACCGCCTCGTCGGCAAGATCCTCGCGCCGCCCTTCGAGGATCGCACGGTAGTAGGGGTAGAGGTCGCTCGACAGGCGCACATCGACATCGGCAAGCACGCCCGGTTCCTTGACCAGTGCGCGATTGAGGCGAAGCGCGTCGGCCACCGTGTCGCGCGGCACGAGGGCGCGGTTGCCCGCGATCGCGGCGAAGATCAGCCGCTCGGCCTCCTCGTAGAACGCGTCGAGCTTGCCGTTTTTGACGAGGTCGATGAAAACGTATTCGTCGGCCGGCCAGTGGATGCCGAGCCATTCGGCCGAATAGACGTATTCGACCTCGCCGTTCTGGATCTGCAGCGCGTAGTCGTCGAAGAAGGCGCGAATGGCGCCGAAGGTCGGGTAGAGGTCGCGGTCGGCCTCGAAAAACGCGTCGAGCAGGCGCCGATACGGCACCGCGCATTTTTCGTGCGCGACCAGGATCGGGATCTGCAGCAGCTTGTTGTAGTGCACGAGCGCGGTCATCCACGCATAGCTGCGCGCGCGCCGCCAATCGGCGGCCGGCATCGCGCCGGTTTCGACGACGAGATCCTGCACCTCGTAGATGCCGTCGGGATCGACCTCGAGCGCGCCGTGGATGTTCACGATGCGCGTTTCGACCGTGCGCATGCCGAACTTGGCCTGGTAGGCCGGATCGCCCATTTCGGCATTGGGCAGGATCGAAAGATTGTTGAACTGGATGCGGTTGTGCTGGCCGTTGTCCATCAGCCACACAATGCCGTCGACCCAGCTGTCGAACGTCTCGCCGGGCAGGCCCAGGATCAGATCCGAATAGGTCTCGACGCGGTCGCGCGTGAAGCGGCGCTGCAGCTCCTCGTAGGTATCGAGCGCGATGTTCTGGCGCTTGATGGCTTTGAGCGTGCCGGGGTCGAGCGACTGCATCGACAGCGTGACCCCCTTGTTCATGCCCGCATCCGACAGGATCTTCTGCGTAAGATAGGCCCGGTCCGTGGCGTTCTTGGTGTTCTGCACCGACACGGCTTTGGGATAGCCCAATGCTGCTTTCGAGCGCGCCAAGGCCTCGGCCAGTTGGATGTCGCGCGCAAGGATGCCGAAATTCGCGTCGCAGCAGAAGATGAACTCGATCTTGGCCTCGGCGAACCACGCAATTTCCGCTTCGAGGCGCGCCAGATCGAACTGGAACACTTTGGCCTGCGTGGCCGAGCCCCAGTCGCAGAAGGTGCATTGGAACGGGCAGCCGCGATTGGTCTCCCACAGCACGATCCAATTCTCGTCGGTCTTGGCCTGCATCAGCGGCGCAAACGTGCCTTCGAGATAGGGCGACGGCACGTCCGCCAATTCGCGGATGCGCGGGCCCTTGGCCTGAACGGTGAATTTGCCGTCGGCAAGGTACGAAAGATTGGCGATGCCCGCCCAGTCGCGCGCAGGCCAGGCTTCAAGCAGCTTGAGGAACGCAAGCTCGCCCTCGCCGTTCACCGCCACATCCACGTAGGGGTGCTCGCGCAGGAACGGCTCGCTGCGGTCGGGCACGTGCGGGCCGCCGAACACGATCAGGATCGCGGGCTTGCGCTGCTTGAGGCGCTTGGCGATCGCCAGCGACAATTTGAAGTTCCAGACGTAGGTCGAGAAGCCGACGACGTCGGCGCCGATCAGCGCATCGACCGCCTCTTCGACGCGCTGGCGCTTGTAGAGCGGCAGCATGAAATCGAAACGTTCGGGCGCGCGCGCGAATTTGCGCACATAGGCCTCGAGCAACCCCGCCGCATAGGGCAGATAATTCTGGCCCGAGAAGCTGTTGTTGATCTGCACCAGCCCGATGCGGCAAGTCTCGAACTGCGGCGGCATCGCCAAGGTTCCCTTTGCCTCTCCAAGAATCCAAGCAGTGTAAACGTTAACTACAGCAAAAAGTCTAAAATTAGATTAATTTGCCGTAAATCATCCCTTTTGCGCTCAAGAAAATCTTGGTTAGCGCTTGAAAATATGTCCATTTTTTAGGCGTATATCGCGATTGCAACGCGCCCCTGCCATCTGATACCACGATGGGAACGCGCGCGATAACAGACAAGCGCGGACAACAAGCAGGGAAACGGACGCCCCCCACGTGGCAGACTTCATCCTCGAAACCGAAGCCTTGACCAAAGAGTTTCGCGGCTTCGTCGCCGTCAACGGCGTGTCGTTGAAAGTGAAGCGCAATTCGATCCATGCGCTGATCGGCCCCAACGGCGCCGGCAAAACCACCTGCTTCAACCTGCTCACCAAATTCCTCGACCCCACGCGCGGCGCCATCCGCTACAACGGCCGCGACATCACGCGCCTCAAACCGGCCGACATTGCGCGCCAGGGCCTCGTGCGCTCGTTCCAGATTTCGGCCGTGTTCCCGCATCTGAGCGTTCTCGAAAACGTGCGCGTTGCCCTCCAGCGCCAGCGCGGCAGTTCGTTCGATTTCTGGCGCTCCGAGCGCGTGCTCGACCAGTACAACGAGCGCGCGCGCGAACTGATCGACTGGGTGGGCCTGTCGGAATTCGCCGACACGATCGCCGTCGAAATGCCCTATGGGCGCAAGCGCGCGCTCGAGATCGCGACCACCCTCGCCCTCGATCCCGAAATGATGCTGCTCGACGAACCCACGGCCGGCATGGGCCACGAAGACGTGGGCCGCATCGCCGCCCTCATCAAGCGCGTGGCGCAGGGGCGCACGGTGCTGATGGTCGAGCACAATCTGTCGGTCGTGGCCGATCTTTCCGACACGATCACCGTGCTTGCGCGCGGCGAAGTCTTGGCCGAAGGCAACTACGAAACGGTTTCGAAAAACCCCGACGTGGTCCAGGCCTATATGGGGGCCGGCCATGGCTGAGGCGATGCTTGCGGTCGACGATCTGCACGCCTGGTACGGCGAAAGCCATATCCTGCACGGCGTGAAATTCAACATCGCCAAGGGCGAAGTGGTGACGCTGCTGGGCCGCAACGGGGCCGGCAAAACCACGACCATGAAATCGATCATGGGCATCGTCGCCAACCGCAAAGGCAGCATCGCGTTCGAAGGCACCGAGACGATCGGCTTGGCCTCGCACAAGATCGCACGCCTCGGCCTTGCCTTCTGCCCCGAAGAACGCGGCATTTTCGCCTCGCTCGACGTCAAAGAAAATCTCATGCTGCCGCCGCAAGTGGCCCCGGGCGGGCTCGGCATCGACACGATCTTCGAGTTGTTCCCCAATTTGCGCGAGCGCCTGTCGAGCCAGGGCACGAAGCTTTCGGGCGGCGAGCAGCAGATGCTCGCGATCGGGCGCATTCTGCGCACGGGCGCGAAACTCCTGCTGCTCGACGAGCCGACCGAGGGGCTTGCGCCCGTCATCGTGCAGCAGATCGGCGCCACCATTCGCCGCCTCAAGAAGGACGGCTTCACCATTCTGCTGGTCGAGCAGAATTTCCGCTTCGCGGCCACGGTCGCGGACCGGCACTACGTGATGGAACACGGCCATGTCGTCGACGAGTTCGCCAACAGCGATCTCGACGCGAACATGGACAAGCTGCACGAATATCTGGGTGTCTGAAAAACCCACAAACCGGGAGGGAAAAACGTGAGAAACCTCAAATCGATGCTGCTGGGTGCGGTCGCACTCGCAAGCCTGGCGCTGCCTGCGGCGGCCCAGATCAACGTGAAGATCGGCGTTCTGTCGGACATGTCCTCGCTCTACGCCGATCTCGGCGGGGCGGGCTCGGTCGCGGCGGCGCGCATGGCGGTCGAAGATTTCAACGCCGCCGCCAAGGGCATGCGCGTCGAAATCGTGTCGGCCGACCACCAGAACCGTGCGGACGTCGGCTCCAACATCGCGCGCCAATGGTTCGACCGCGACGGCGTGGACGTCGTCGTGGACGTGCCGAACTCGGGCGTGGCCCTCGCCGTCAACGGCGTTGCGCGCGAAAAGAACAAGGTGTTCCTCGTGTCGGGTGCGGCCACCTCGGCGCTGACGGGCGAACAATGCTCGCCCAACACCGTGCACTGGACCTACGACACGTGGGCGCTTGCCAACGGCACGGGCAAAGCCATCGTGCAGCAGGGCGGGGACACGTGGTTCTTCCTCACGGCCGACTACGCGTTCGGCCACCAGCTCGAAGCCGACACGTCGGCCGTCGTCAACAAGCTCGGCGGCCGCGTCGTGGGCAGCGTGCGCCATCCGCTCAACGGCAGCGACTTCTCCTCGTTCCTGCTGCAGGCGCAAGCCAGCCGCGCCAAGATCATCGGCGTGGCGAATGCCGGCGGCGACACGATCAACACGATCAAGCAGGCCGGCGAGTTCGGCATCGTGCGTCGTGGCCAGAGCCTGGCGGGTCTGCTGATCTTCATCAGCGACGTGCACGGCCTCGGTCTCGAAGCCGCCCAAGGGCTCGTCTTCACCGACGCGTTCTACTGGGACGCCAACGACGGCACGCGCGCCTTTGCCCGCCGCATGGCGGCCGCCAACCGCGGCATCCACCCGACAATGGTGCATGCCGGCGTCTACGCCTCGGTCACGCACTATCTGAAGGCGGTCGAAGCCAACAAGTCGGCCGCCGACGGCAAAGCCACCGTCGACCGCATGAAGGCCATGCCGACCGACGATCCGCTGTTCGGCAAGGGCACGGTCCGCGTCGACGGCCGCAAGATCCACGACATGTATCTCTACGAGGTCAAGAAGCCGTCGGAATCGAGGGGAGCGTGGGACTACTACAAGCTGCGCGCCACGATCCCGGCCGCCGAAGCCTTCCGTCCGCTGGCCGAAGGCAAGTGCCCGATCGCCGGTAGCTGATCGCAAAACATCAACGGGGGCGGCCGTCGGTCGCCCCCTCTTCTTTCCCGACCCGTCCGGATCCCCGCTTCATGCCCGACATTTTCGGTATCCCGCCGCAAGCCCTGTTCGGCCAGCTTCTGCTGGGCCTCATCAACGGCGCGTTCTACGCGCAGCTGAGCCTCGGGCTTGCGATCATTTTCGGGCTGCTGAACATCATCAACTTTACGCACGGCGCGCAATACATGATGGGCGCTTTCGTCGCCTGGATGCTGCTGAACTGGCTCGGCCTCGGTTATTGGTGGGCGCTCCTGGTCGCCCCCGTTGTCGTGGGCGCCTTCGGCATCCTCATCGAGCGCACGATGCTGCGCCATCTCTACAAGCTCGACCATCTCTACGGCTTGCTGCTCACCTTCGGCATCGCCCTCATCGTGCAGGGCCTGTTCCGCGACCAGTTCGGCTCCACGGGCTTGCCCTACCGCATCCCGGCCGAGCTGCGCGGCGGCACGGATCTGGGCTTCATGTTCATGCCGAACTATCGCGGCTGGGTCGTCGTCGTGTCGCTCGTTGTGTGCTTCGGCACGTGGTTCGTGATCGAGAAGACCAAGCTCGGTTCGTATTTGCGCGCCGCCACCGAAAACCCGGCCCTCGTGCAGTCCTTCGGCGTCAACGTGCCGCGCATGGTGATGCTGACCTACGGCTTCGGCGTGGGCCTTGCCGCCTTCACGGGCGTGCTTGCCGCCCCCATCTACCAGGTGAGCCCCTTGATGGGGGCCGACATCATCATCGTCGTGTTCGCGGTCGTCGTGATCGGCGGCATGGGCTCGATCCTGGGTTCCATCCTCACGGGCTTCGGGCTCGGCATCGTCGAAGGGCTCACCAAAGTGTTCTATCCGGAAGCCTCGTCCACGGTGATTTTCGTCGTGATGGTGATCGTGCTGCTGATCAAACCCGCCGGTCTGTTCGGGAGGGCCCGCTAATGGCAGGCGCTCCCAACCCGCACGCCAAAGAAACCGGCATGCCCGCGCACCAGCGCGCGATCGTCGTCGCGATGGTGGCCATCCTGCTCGTGCTGCCGCATCTGCTCTATCCCGTGTTCGTGATGAAGGTGCTGTGCTTCGCGCTGTTCGCCTGCGCCTTCAATCTGCTGATCGGCTATGTCGGCCTCTTGTCGTTCGGGCACGCGCTGTTTTTCGGCTGGTCCGCTTACGTCGCGGCGCATGCC
>JAIXXA010000213.1 GCA_027490975.1 Rhodospirillaceae bacterium | reverse complement strand
ACGGTCGAGGCGCCCGCGCGTGCGACCACAAGATGGGCATCGGCCATACGCTGCGGCAGATCCGCGAAAAACGGGGCGACCGTCGCATCGAGGCCGCGCGCGCGGTAGTGCGCCTCGACGCTTGCGGCATCTTCGGCACGCGTCTGCTGCACGATCGCAAGGCGCTGGCGCTGGTCGGGCGACAGCAGCGCCAAAGCGGCGGGGACTACGCGGCCGAACACGGCGGCACCCTGGCTGCCGCCGGTCACGAGCACGCGCAGTTTTTCGCCGGGTGCGGGCGGCGTGTAAGGTGCATTGCGCAAGGCCTGCACGGCCGCGCGCACGGGATTGCCGACGAGGATGGCGTTTGCGCCGACGCCCTTGGTTTCGGCGAACGACGTTGCGACCGCATCCACACGGCCTGCGACAAGGCGATTGACGCGGCCGAGGATGGCATTCTGTTCGTGGATGGCGGTGCGGCCCTTGCGCGCCGCAGCAAACATCGTGGGCAGACTCGGATAGCCGCCGAAGCCGACCACTGCGGCAGGCTTCAGCGTTGCGAGCAGGCGGCGCGCGGCAAGATAGCCCGGCAGCAGGCTTGCAGCCCCGATCAAGCGGCGCAGCAGATTGCCGGTCATCTTGCGGATCGGCAGGCGATGGGTTTCGAGCGTGCCCAAGGTACCGCCATAGGCCGAGCCGCGATCGTCGGTGACGAGCGCCAGGCGAAAGCCGCGCGCGGCAAGCGCACCCGCCAAGGCTTCGGCCGGGAACACATGGCCGCCCGTACCGCCGGCCGCGAGGATCACGAGGCGCGCGCTCACAGCGTTTCTCCCGCGCCGAAGCGCTTGCGGCTCAAGGCCAGAACGAAACCCATGCCGAGCGCGATCGCGAGCAGCGACGAACCGCCATAGCTCACGAACGGCAGCGTCATGCCCTTGGTCGGAATGAGATGCAGGGTGGAGCCCATGTTGACGAGCGCTTGCACGCCGAACTGCACGCTGAGGCCCGCAACCGCGAGCAGCACAAACAGATCGGTCTCCTGGAGCGCGCGCGCAAAGCCGCGCAGCACCACGAACGCGTAGAGCCCGACCACGATCAGGCACAGGATCAGGCCGAATTCTTCGGCTGCGACCGCGAAGATGAAGTCCGAATGCGCATCGGGCAGCAGGCTCTTGGCGCGGCCCTCGCCGGGACCGCGGCCCATGAGGCCCCCGTTCATGAAGGCTTCCATGGCCATGTTGACCTGGAACGTGTCGCCCGAGGCCGGATCGAGGAAGCGGTTCACGCGGCTTTCGAAATGCGGGAACAGCATGTAGAGCAGCACGGCGCCGCCGCCGCCCGCACCAACAAGGCCCACGACCCAGAACATGCGCAAACCCGCGAGGAAAAACTGCGCGAACCACACGGCCGAGACCACGAACGCCATGCCGATGTCGGGCTGCAGCAGCAGGAGCCCGATCGCCAGCAGATAGAGCGCTATAGCGATCGCGTCGCCCGGGAAGCGTTCGTGCTTGCGCGAGAGCGCGAATAGCCACGCGGCGACGACCGCGAAGGTCGGCTTCAGAAACTCCGACGGCTGCAGCGAGAAGCCGGGCAGGCTGATCCAGCGCTTGGCGCCTTTGATTTCGGTGCCCACCAAAAAGGTCAGTGCCACAAACGCAAGGCTCGCAACGAAGCCGGCAAGCGCAAGGGCGCGCACCTGGCGCGGCTCCAGCATCGACACGCCGATCAGGATCAGGGCCGCCAGCGGCAGCAGCTGCAGCTGTTTGCGCACGAAATGGAACATGTCGAGGCCGACGCGCGAGGCAACCGCTGGCGAAGCCGCCATTATCAGCACGGCCCCGGTGCCGATCAGCAGGGCGAGCGCAAGCAGCAGCCATTTGTCGACCGTCCACCACCAGCGGGCCATCACCGAATTGTCGGCGCGCGCGAAATTCATGCGGCCACCCCGCGCAAGCCTTCGACGAGCGACCGGAAACGCGCGCCGCGATGCTCGAAGCTCTTGAACTGGTCCCACGAGGCGCAGGCCGGCGACAGCAGCACGACCGGATTGGCTTTGCCGTCCTGCTTGGCGTCGGCAAACGCGCGTGCGACGGCCGCGTCGAGATCGCCCGCGATTTCGTGCGGCACGTTGCCCAGCGTTTCGGCGAAATCGTTCGCGGCAGCGCCGATCAGATAGGCTTTGGCGATGCGCGCGAAGTAGGGCTGTAAGGCTGCGATGCCGCCTTCTTTTGCTTGGCCGCCTGCGATCCAGTAGATCGTCTCGTAGCACCCAAGCGCCCGCGCGGCGGCATCGGCGTTCGTGGCTTTGCTGTCGTTCACGAACAGCACGCCGTCGACCGATGCAACGCGTTCCTGGCGATGGGCGAGGCCCGGAAAGCTCGCGAGTGCCGTCGCGATCGTCGCGGCCGGAATGCCGATCTGCAGGGCAACGGCGGCTGCTGCCGCCGCGTTCTGATGATTGTGCGCGCCGGGCAGGGACGCGCAGGCCGCAAGATCGCAGATCGCGATCGGCGTGCCGCTGCGCGCATCCCACAGCGTGCCGTCTTGCGCATAGACGCCGCTCGCGACCGCACCGGCACCGGAGACCGGGATCACGATCTGGTCGTCGGCCGCAACGAGATCGGCGTGGATCTTGCGGCAGTATTCGTCGTCGACGCCGATCACGGCCACGCGCGGGCGCGTCTGGCGCTGGAAGATGTTTTTCTTGGCCGCGATGTAGCCGGCCATGCCGCCATGGCGGTCCAGATGGTCGGCCGACAGATTGAGGAACACCGCAATGTCGAATACGGCCGTCGGCACGAGTTCGAGCTGGTAGCTCGACATTTCCAGCACGAAGGCGCCGTTGGCACCCAGCGGCGCGAGGGTCAGCACCGGCGTGCCGATATTGCCGCCGACCTGCACGGCGCGGTTGGCCGTCTGCAGCACGTGGCCGATCAAGGCCGTCGTCGTCGATTTGCCGTTGGTGCCCGTAATGCCGATATAGGCCGCTTCGCGCTGCGAGCGCACGAGCAGTTCGATGTCGCAGATGAGTTCGAGTTTGGCGGCCTTGGCGCGCGCTGCGACCGGATGCGGGGCCGGATGCGTGTGCGGAATGCCGGGCGAGATCACGAGGCTCGTAAGCTCGGCCAAATCGGCGGTGCCAAGATCGACGAGCGGCACGTCGAGTGCCCGCGCTTCGGCACGGCGGTCTTCGCTGTCGTCCCACGCCCAGACTTCGGCACCTGAGGCCATCAGGGCGCGCGCCGTCGCAAGGCCCGATTTGCCGAGGCCCAGAACGCCCACCGGATAGCCCGCGAAGGGATAGATTTCGATCATGCCCTCACCGCAGCTTCAGCGTCGCGAGACCCGCGAGCGCCAGGATGGAGGCGATGATCCAGAAGCGGATCACGATGGTGGGCTCGGCCCAGCCCTTCTTCTCGAAATGGTGGTGCAGCGGCGCCATGCGGAACACGCGCTTGCCGGTGAGCTTGAACGAGGCGACCTGCACGATGACCGACACGGCCTCGACCACGAACAGCCCGCCGACGATGGCAAGCGTGAGCTCGTTCTTGGTGACGACGGCCACGCTGCCGAGGGCTCCGCCCATCGACAGCGAGCCCGTGTCGCCCATGAACACCATGGCGGGCGGCGCGTTGAACCACAGGAAGCCGAGCGAAGCGCCGACGATGGCCGCGCACACGACCGCAAGCTCGCCCGAGCCCGGCACGTGGTGGATCAGGAGATAGTTGGCGAAGATCGCGTTGCCCGCGACGTAGGCGAAGGCCGCAAAGCAGCCCGCCGCGATCATCACCGGCACGATCGCCAGACCGTCGAGTCCGTCGGTCAGGTTGACCGCATTCGACGAGCCCACCATCACGAAGATCGCGAAAGGCATGAAGAACCAGCCGAGATTGACGAGCAGGTCTTTGACGAAGGGAATGGCGAGCTGCGTGTCGAGCGGCTCGCGCGTCAACGACACGATCCAGGCCGTTGCCGCGAACGCGATCACCGTCTGCAGCACGAGCTTCCAGCGCCCCGCAAGGCCCTTCGAATTCTTTTTGGTGAGCTTCAGATAGTCGTCATAGAAGCCGATCGCGCCGAAGCCGAGCGTCACCATCAGCACCGCCCACACATAGCCGTTGGTGAGATCGGCCCACAGCAGCGTCGAAACGCCGAGCGACAGCAGGATCAGAACCCCGCCCATTGTGGGCGTGCCTTTTTTGGTCAGCGCGTGGCGCTCGGGCGTGTCTTCGCGGATCGGCGGCTCGGGCTGCTTGGATTTGAGCCAGCCGATGATGCGCTCGCCGAACAGGAACGAGATCAGCAGGGCGGTCATCACCGCACCGCCCGAGCGGAACGTGAGATAGCGGAACACGTTGAGCGGCGAAAATTCGTCGGCGAAGGGAACGAGAAGATTGAAGAACATGGCCGTGTCGCTACCTTCCGCCGACGGGCAAGGGTTGGTGTTGCGCCAGCAAGGCCGCAACGATGCGGCCCATGCGGCTGCCGAGCGATCCTTTGACGACGATCGCGTCGCCCGCAGCGATGCCGGCCAGGACCAGCGGTTCGAGGGCGGCCGAATCCGGCGCGTGCACGGCCCGCATCGAGGCGGGCAGTCTTTCGCAGAGCCGCGCCATGTTGGCGCCGCAGCAGAAAACCTTGGCGATGCCCGCTTCGACCAAGGAAGGGGCGAGGCCGGCATGCAGCGCGGCCGAGTCCGGGCCCAATTCGAGCATGTCGCCGAGGACGGCCACGCGGCGTTCGGCCGGCGTTGCGGCCAGAACGGCGAAGGCGGCGCGCATCGACGGCGGCGAGGCGTTGTAGCTGTCGTCGATCAGCAGGAACTGCGTGCCGTCGGCGCGCACGACGCGATGCTGGGCACCGCGCCCTTTGGGGGCCGAAAGGGCGGCGAAGCTGGCGGCGGCCTGTGCGGCGTCCCCGCCGAGCGCTTTGATCGCGAGCAAGGCGCCGGCAAGATTCATCGCCCAATGGCGACCCGGTGCGCCGATCGCAAAATAGAGATTGGCGCCCATCAGCACGACGCTGGCCGTGCTGCCCGTGGCGGTGCCTTGCCACGCGGCAAGGCGTGCGTCGGCTTCAGGATGCGTGCCGAAGGAAAGCACGTTGGCGATACCGCATTTTTTGGCGCGGGCGGCGAGGAAATCGAAAAACGGATTGTCGCGCGGCAGCACGGCGGTTTCGCCGCCGGCTTCGAAGATCTCGGCTTTGGCGGCGGCTACGCCCGCAATGCCGTCGGCGAAATTCTCGACATGTACGGCTTCGACCGTCGTGACCATCGCCACGTGCGGGCGCACCAGGCGCACCAGCGGTGCGATCTCGCCCGCATGGTTCATGCCGACCTCGAACACGCCGTAGCGGCTGTCGGCCGGCAGGCGCGCAAGCGTGATCGGCACGCCGATATGGTTGTTGAACGAGGCGGCGGCCGCATGCGTTCGGGCCTGGCGGCCGAGGGCGGCGGCGAGCGCTTCTTTCGTGCTCGTCTTGCCGACCGAACCCGTCACGGCGAGGGTGCGGGCCGCACAGCGCGCGCGCGCGGCCACGCCCAAAGCGCCCAAGGCTGCGAGCGTGTCGGGCACCAGAATGCCGGGACCGTGCTGCATGGCATGCGAAACGAGGGCTGCTGCGGCCCCTTTGGCAAACGCATCGGCCACATGTGCGTGGCCGTCGTGCGTTTCGCCTTTGAGAGCGACGAACAGGTCGCCCTTGGCGAGCGTGCGCGTGTCGATCGAAACGCCGGTCGCGTGCCAGCCGTTTGCACCCAGGGCTTGGCCCTTGGTTGCGGCGATCGCGTCGGCGGCATGCCACAACGCGTTCATGCCGCCCCCTCGCGTGCGGCAAGGCCCAGGGCAGCTTGCGCTTGTTCGAGGTCGTCGAAAGGCAGTGTCGTGTCGCCGACGATCTGTCCTTGCTCGTGGCCCTTGCCCGCGATCACGAGCACGTCGCCGGCGCCGAGATCGTCGATCGCGGCGCGGATCGCGACATCGCGCGGCGCGATTTCGCGCGCGCCCGGCGCAGCCGCCAGCACCGCCTTGCGGATCGCGGCGGGATCTTCCGAGCGCGGATTGTCGTCGGTCACGATCACGCGGTCGGCACGCTCGACGGCGATCTTGCCCATGAGCGGGCGCTTGCCCACATCGCGGTCGCCGCCGCAGCCGAACAGCACGTGCAGTCGCCCCGTCACGTGCGGGCGCAGCGCGGCCAGCACGGTCGCGAGCGCATCGGGCTTGTGCGCGTAGTCGACATACACCGCCGCCCCGTTGGCCGTGCGCCCGGCCAATTGCAGGCGGCCCGGCACGCCTTCGAGGCTCGGAACGGCATCGAGGGCGGCAAAAGGCGCTACCCCGCCGCCGATCGCAAGGCCGGCGGCCGCCAGCATGTTCATGGCCTGGAACGTGCCCGCGAGCGGCAGGTCGAGCGTGCGCGTCGCGCCGAAGGCCTGCAGCGTCAGGCGCTGGCCGTGCGGCAACGGGGCCGCATCGACGAGCTTCAGATCGCCGCCATTGCGCCCGAAGGAAAGAATGCGGTGGTGGCGCGCCTGGCACACTTCCTTCAGCGCTTCGTATTCGGGGATGTCGGCGTTGAGCACGGCCACGGCACCCGGCGGCAGCAGCGTGTCGAACAGGCGCCGCTTGGCCGCGAAATAGGCAGCCATCGTGGCGTGATAGTCGAGATGGTCGCGGCTCAGATTCGTGAAAGCGGCAGCCGCGAGCTTGACGCCGTCGAGGCGGCATTGGTCGAGCCCGTGGCTCGACGCTTCCATTGCGACGTGATTCACGCCCGCTTTGGCAAGCGCCGCCAAGTCGGCGTGCAGCGAGACCGGATCGGGCGTGGTGAGGGCGCCGCTGCGCGTCGTGTGCGGGGCCACGAGCCCGAGCGTGCCGAGGCTGGCGGCGGGCCGCCCCGTCGCCTGCCACAATTGGCGCGCGAAGCTCGCGACCGAGGTCTTGCCGCTCGTCCCCGTCACGGCCGCAACGATGCGCGGCTGGGGGCCTGCAAAGCGCGAAGCTGCGCGCGCGAAGGACCGGCGCGGGTTGGCGGCTTCCACATAGGGAATGCCGGCCGGCAGATCGAGGCCCGGGGCGGCGAGAATTGCGGCGGCCCCGCTGCGCAAAGCTTCGCCAACGAAACTGCGCCCGTCCTGCTTGGCGCCGGGCAATGCCGCGAACACGAAGCCGCGCGCCACGCGGCGCGAATCGGCCGTGAGCCCGTCGATCTGCGGATCCCGGCCAGCCGCGTTGCGCAGCTGCATTTCGCCGTCGAGGATTTCGCTGAGCCGCATTGCCGCCTTACCTCAAAATCGCCGCTGCAAGCAGCGGTTGGGTGAGATCGGGGACGGCTTCGCGCATCGGCGCCAAGCCCAGCAGCGGGGCCGCGCGCGCGATGATGCGGCCGGCCGTGGGCGCCGCCACGACGCCGCCGGTCGCATAGCCGCCGGTCTCGCGCCGGCCTTGCGGCTCGTCCACCATCACCAGCAGCACGTATTTGGGGTCGTGCGCCGGAAAAGCGGCGAGGAAAGAGGAGATGCGCGCGTTCTTTTTGTAGCCGCCGCGCTGGATCTTTTCGGCCGTACCCGTCTTGCCGCCGACATAGTAGCCGGCGACCTCGGCGCTGCGGCCCGAGCCGCGCTCGACATTGAGGCGCATGAGCTGGTTGAGCTGGGCGGAGGCAGCCGCACTCATCACGCGCTCGCCCGGCACGCGCGAACCTTCTTCGCGCGCAAGGATCGTCACGGGTCGCAGGATGCCGCCCCCCACGCTTGCGGCGGCGGCGCCCACGAGTTGCATCGGCGACACGGTGATGCCGTGGCCGTAGGAGATCGTCAGCGCGTTGATCTCGCGCCAGGGCTTCGGGACGAGCGGATGCGACACTTCCGGCAACTCGATGGGCGAGGGGCGCAGGAAGCCCACGCGGTCCATGAAGTCGCGCTGGCGCTCGACGCCGATGCGCTGGGCCATGCGCAACGCGCCGAGGTTCGAGGAAAAGATGAAGACTTCGGGCGTGCTGAGCCAGCGGTTTTTGCCGTGGAAGTCCGAGATCGTGAAGCGGCCGATCGTGTAGGGCTTGCTGGCGTCCCAGCTGTCCTGCATGCGCACGGCGCCGCTGTCGAAGCCCATCGCGGCCGTGAACATCTTAAAGGTCGAGCCCATCTCGTAGGTGCCGAGCGTGTTGCGGTTGAAACGCGCGTCGTCGTCGGCAAGGCCCGGGGCGTTCGAATCGAAGTCGGGCAGCGAGACCATGGCGATGGTCTCGCCGGTCGCGACGTCGAGCAGCACGCCCATGCCGCCGATCGCGTTGAATTCCTCGACCGCGCGCTTGATCTCTTCGCGCACGACGTGCTGGGCGCGGATGTCGATCGACAGGCGCACGGGCTCGCGGTCGGTCTTGAGCCGCTCGTCGAAAGCCTGTTCGGCTCCGGCAAGGCCGCGATTGTCGAGATCGGCGAAACCCACCGCGTGGCTCGCGAGCACGCCGTGCGGATAGACGCGGCGTTCCTCGCGCTGGAAAAACAGCCCCGGCACGCCGAGGCGGTTGACCTCGTATTGCTGGCGCGGGGTAAGGCTGCGCCGGATCCATACGAAGCTGCGCTGGTCGGATGCGAGGCGCTCGCGCACGGTCTTTTCGTCGAGCCCCGGCAGCACGGCCGCCAGGCGCCGCGCGGTCGCTTCCGGATTGGCGATGAGTTTGGGATTGGCGTAGAGCGACTGCGTGACGAGCGAGGTCGCCAGCAGCACGCCGTTGCGGTCGACGATGTCGGCGCGCGCAAGTTCGAGCGGGCCGGTGTTGGGCACGCGGGCGGCACGCGGCTCGCGCGCTTCGGTCAGCAGCGTGACGTCCACGAGGCGCCCGCCGACCACGGCGAACGCGACCGCAAACAGCAGCCCGCCGACCACGAGGCGGTGGCGCGCCGTTTCGAGCGCGTGCGCGGCCGTCCCCTGCAGCCGCAGCCGGGCCGGGATCGCGCGAACGATGTCGGTGAGGCGCGTTGCCATCTAGCGCTGCACCCCCGGGCTTGCGGCGGCGGGTCTCACCGCGCCTTGCGCGACCGGTGCGGCGGCGGGGGCGGGCAGTGCGTCGAGCCGGCCGAATTGGCGCGGGTTCATCGGGGTGAGATCGAGATGGCGCTGGGCGAGCGCTTGCAGGCGCTGCGGCTGGTTCGTGTAGGCCCATTCGGCGCGCAGCACGTGGATGTTCTCCTGCTCGCGCACGATCTGGCGGTTGAGCCGTCCGAGCTCGGTTTCGAGCGACATGACCTCGTGCTTGAGCTGGTAGAGCCCGTAGCCCATCACGCCCGCGATCGCGATCCACAGCAAGGTCGCCAGCCGGATCATGCGGCACCTGCATTGGCTGCAGTCCAGGCGGGCGCGTTGGTGCGCTCGGCGACCCGCAGCGTGGCCGACCGCGCGCGCGGATTGCGCGCGATCTCGGCGTCGCTCGGGCGAATGCCTTTGCGCGACACGAGGCTGAAGCTCGCCGCCGCACGCGACTGGCGCTGCGGCAGATGGCGCGAACCGCGGTCGCCTTCGCCCGACCGTTGCTTGAGGAACTGCTTGACCGCGCGGTCTTCGAGCGAATGGAACGAGACGACCGCAAGCCGGCCGCCGGGTGCGAGGATGCGTTCGGCCGCCGCGAGCCCTTGCGCGAGTTCGCCGAGTTCGTCGTTGGTGGCGATGCGCAAGGCCTGGAAGGTGCGCGTGGCGGGATCGATGCCGTCTTTGCTGCGGGGAACAGCGCCGCGCACGATGCGCGCAAGCTCGAACGTGCGCGCGATGGGCTGCGCCCGCCGTGCCGCCACGATCGCGCGCGCAACGCGCCGCGAATGGCGTTCTTCGCCGAGGCCGTAGATCGCGTCGGCGAGCGCGGTTTCGTCCCAGCCATTGACGATGTCGGCGGCCGTGGGGCCGGCCGTGCCCATGCGCATGTCGAGCGGGCCGTCGAAGCGGAACGAGAAGCCGCGCGCCGGATCGTCGATCTGCGGCGACGACACGCCGAGATCGAGTGCGACGCCGTCGACTGCGGCGTAGCCTTGCGCTTGCGCAAGCCGGTCGAGTTCGCCGAAGCGCCCTTCGACCACGCGCAAGCGGCTGCCGAAGCGTGCCGCGAGCGGGGCCGAACGCGCGATCGCGGCCGGATCGCGGTCGATCGCCACGACCGTGCAGGCGGCGGCCTCGAGCAAAGCTTTCGTGTAGCCGCCGCCGCCGAACGTGCCGTCGACATAGACGGCGTCGCCGCGCGGACACAAAGCTTCGACCGCCTCGACGCACAGCACCGGCACGTGGGCGAGGTTTGCGTCCATCAGCTGCGCCCGTTCTGGCGCGCGTGCCATGCGGCCTGGAAGGCGTCGAGCGCTTCGGGATTCCAGATTTCGAAAAACGTGTTGCGCCCGGCGAACGCAACCGTTTCGGAAAGGTTGCAGTGTGCGATCAGCCGTTCGGGCAGCATCACGCGGCCTTCGGCGTCGAGCGACAACGGGATGAGGTCGGCCGCGCGCATTGCGGCTTCGTCGAGCGGGTTGGCGCTGAAGGCGGCGAGCGGATCGGCGTTGGCGCCTATGCGGGCCAGCACGTCGTCGCCGATCACGCGCGCGACTTGGCCTTCCCAGGGCAGCACATTGAGCTCTTCTTCGCCCTTGGCGGCGAGCACGGTTCGAAAGTCGGCCGGAATGGAGACGCGCCCCTTCCGGTCGATCTTGAACCTGTAGGTCGATTTGAACGTGGTTTTTGCCATCGTCCGCGTCGTCGATCCCGTGCCGTCCCCGATCCAGCAACGCTTTGAAAAACGGGAGATATTCGTCTTTCCGCGCGGTCCCAACCCGGCTTCGCATCAAGCAAAACAGGGCTTGTGGGACAATATGGGATATCATGGGTGTATATGGGCGTCAATGGGCTAAGCCTCTGTTTTTGCTTGAACACGTTTCGTTCTAGGCACCGCCGCTGCCGTCGATGCGCTGGATTTAACGATAATTCGGGCTAAATTTCCGGCGAAAATGCGGTTTAAGAGCGGCATTGGCCGAAAAATTTTCAATTTGAACGGGAAAATGCCAGACGGTCTGTAAGCCGGGTTCTGTGTCGTCGCCCCTTGCGGGGCGACGGCGACGACCATTCCTCTTGGGTGCCTGTTGCCAGGCACCTCGCGCGACCGACCCGGGCGGCGGTCCGGAAACCGACGGCAGATCGCTTGCGCGGATCTGCGTGCCGCCCCTATTTGGTCTTGCTCCAGGTGGGGTTTGCCATGCCGTCCGCGTTGCCGCGTCCGCGGTGGGCTCTTACCCCACCGTTTCAACCTTGCCGCGGGCCGAGGCCCGGTTGGCGGTCTGTTTTCTGTTGCACTTTCCCTGGGGTCGCCCCCGCCGGGCGTTACCCGGCACCTTTGTTTCCGTGGAGCCCGGACTTTCCTCGACGCCGCCCTGCCGCAAAGGGCAAGGCCGCACCGCGGCCGTCCGACCGTCTGGCACGGGCAGTAGATGCGCGCAGAAGGCCAGCCCCGTCAACAGGGGCTTGGCGAAACGCTCAGCGTTTTCTGGCTTTGCCTTTGGCTTTGGCCTTGGCCGCCGGCTTGCTCTTGGGCGCTGCTTTCGGCTCGGCCTTGGCGTCCGCTTGCGCTGCGGCGCGCATCAGCCGGTCGCGATCCGTGCGGATCAGATGCGCGATATAGCCCGAGCGCGTCATGCCGAGTTGGGCCGACTGTCGGTCGGACATGTTCAGCACGCTTTCGTCCATGCTGATATTGAGCCGCACGACGCGCCCGACATAGTCGGCCGGGATCAGCAGCTGGGCGAGCGCATCGCCTTTCGGGCGCCGCAACTCGGCCTCGAACAGGCTGGGCGGGGGGACGGCCTGGCCTTTGGCCACAAAACTTTCCAGATGGCGCGTCAGCGCCATCGAGGCGTTGCGGACGGCTTCATGCGCGTTTTTTCCGGTCGCCCGGAGATCGACGAAGTCGGCGAACACGACCACGAAGCCGTTGTCCTTGGCGAAAAGCCGTGCAGGATAAGCGAACATAGAATGCAATCTTTCTGTAATCTTTTAGATAGCATCTATTATCATTCGCAGCGCTTGCGTGTCTAGGGGTTTATTAGATCGCGTAATGCCCGCGCGCGGGCATGTGTCTCGCCGTCGAGCCGCCCGTCGATTCGCCAAGGCCGATAGCGGCGCTGGAACGCGCGCAGCACCGCTGCCGTTGCGTCGTCGAGCGTGCCGGTCTGCGGGCAGCCATAGCCGATCGCGGCCAGATCGCGCTGCACAAAGGCCACGGCATCGTCGATGGCGCCGGGGCCGAAATCGCGGATCGTGCGCCGGCGGCGCGCTACATGGCCCGGCCAATAGCCAAGGCCGGCCATTGCCAAGCGATCCCACGGAAACAATTCGCCCGGGTCCATTTTGCGCGCAGGTGCGATGTCGGAATGGGCGACGAGGTCGCGCGCGGCAATCTTGTGGCGTCGGGCAATGTCGCTGCAAAGGGCGATCGCCGCCTCGACCTGCGGTTCGGCGAAGGCGCGATAGCCGCAGCGATGGCCCGGGTTCTGCAACTCGATGCCGATCGAGCGGGCATTGATGTCGGTGAGGCCGCGCCAGTTGGCTTTGCCGGCATGCCAGGCGCGCATCTCTTCGGCGACGAGCCGGTAGATCGCGCCGTCCTCGTCGATCAAATAATGGGCACTGACCTGCTTGGCCGGATCGAGCAGGATGCCCAGCGATTCAGCAAGATTTGCCGTGTCGGTATAGTGCAGCACCAGAATCTCGGGCACGACGCCTGTGGGCCTCGCGTCGAAATTGGGCGACGGGCGGTCGTGCAGCCTGTTCATGCGGCGGCGCCGTTTGGCTTGCGCTTGCCGAGCGTGATCGCGGCAACGCCCGCCACGGTCACGGCGGCACCTGCAAAACTCTGCCAGCCGAACGGATCGCCCATCAGCACCACGCCAGCGAGCACGCCGAAGATCGGGATGAGCAGCGAATAGGGCACGACGATGTTGACCGAGTAGCGCCGCAGCAGGCGATACCACGCCCAGTAGGTCACGATCGTGATCACGCAGGCCATGTAGGCGACGCTGCTCCACGCCCACAGGCTCGCCGACGCAATTGCGGCGAACTGGCCGGTCTCGAGCACGGCCGAGGCGGCCGCGAGCATCGGCACGGTGAACAGCGCCATGTAGGCGTTGAGCGTGAAGCCGTCGACATGGCCGAGCGCCTTCATCTGGAAATTGGCGATCGCCCACACGAAGCTGCCGGCCAGCATCAGCAGAATGTCGCCAATCGCCCCGCCCGCGCGCGGCTCGCCCACCGCAAGCCAGATGCCGAAGAACGCCAGCGCCATGCCGATCCATTGGCGCGGCCCCGGCATGTCGCGCAGGAAAATCGCGGCGAGCAGCGCTGTGAACGGCACCTGGCTTTGCGCGATGATCGAGGCAAGCCCCGCATCCACGCCGACAAGGCCCGAGAACATGAGGCTGAAATGCACGAGCCCGAGCGTGAAGGAAAGGCCCGCAATGCGCCGCAGGTCCGCCCACGGCGTGCGCACGAAAGGCAGCAGCAGGATTGCGACCAGCGCAAAGCGCAGCGTCATCGTGAGGATCGGCGGCAATTCGGCCAGCGCCCATTTGCCGATCACGAAATTGAGGCCCCAGGTCGCGGTGATCGCAACGGCGATGGCACTGTCGCGCGGCGTCATGTCCAGCCCTTTCGGCGGCGCACCGCGGCCCATGCCACGTTGATTGCGGCGAGCCTTTCGTTGGCAAGTGCTACGAACTCCTGCGGCATGCCGGCCCCCGTCAAACGATCGGGATGGTGGTCGCGCACCAATTGGCGCCACGCCGCCCGCGCCTGCTCTTCCGATGCGTCGGCCGCGATCCCGAGCACGCGATAGGGGTCGGCCGTCGCAGGATCGCGCTGGGCTTCGACGAGGCTGTCGAAGGCGCGGTCGGAAATGCCGAAGATTTCGGCGACGGCGGCCAGAAACGCAACCTCTTCGGCCCGCAGCGTGCCGTCGGCGCGCGCGATGTGGAACAGGCAGTCGAGCAGTTCTTCAAGTGCGGGCGCGCCCGGTTCGAACATCGCGGCCAGCTGGCCCGCATAGGCCTCGAAACCTGCCGTCGATCGCGTGGCGAGATCGAAGACGCGTTCGACATTGGCGCGTTCGGCGGGGTCGAAACGAAACAGCTCGGCAAAGGCCGCTTTTTCCCGCGCGCACACGGCCCCGTCGGATTTCGCCATCTTGGCCGCGAGTGCAACGGTCGCGATCGTGAAGGCGATTTCGCGCGTGGCATCGCGGCCTTCCGGCGGGCCGCCGACCTTTTTGGCGACGTTGGCGAGCGTGTAGCCTGCGGCCGCCCCGAGCAGCGCGCCGAGCGGCCCGCCCAACGCAAAACCCGCCGTCCCCCC
Organism: Rhodospirillaceae bacterium; assembly: GCA_027490975.1. GTDB lineage: Bacteria > Pseudomonadota > Alphaproteobacteria > CACIAM-22H2 > CACIAM-22H2 > Tagaea. The sequence goes on along the minus strand of JAIXXA010000213.1, from coordinate 24,370 downwards.
GAGAATGCTGACCCAGATCGACATGCTGTGCTGTTCCCCCGGCACTGCAGTTCGTATATCAGATGTCGCCAAGCAAAAGCATCCGAGAGGAAACGCGCACCGTGAAAACCTCCACTGCGAAAACCTACCGCATCGCCGCCATCCCCGGCGACGGAATAGGCAAGGAAGTGGTGCCGGCCGCCTTGCGCGCGCTCGCGGCGCTCGCAAAACGCAGCGGTTTTGCGCTCTCGCCCGAAGCGTTCGACTGGGGCAGCGACCACTACAAGCGCCATGGCACCATGATGCCGGCCGACGGGCTCGCCCAGCTCAAGCCGTTCGATGCGATCTTCTTCGGGGCCGTCGGCATGCCGGACGTGCCCGACCATGTGACCTTGTGGGGTTTGCGCCTGGCGATTTGCCAGCCTTTCGACCAATACGCCAATGTGCGCCCGGTGCGCCTGCTGCCGGGCATCGAATCGCCGATCGCGGGCCTTGCGCGCGGCGATCTCGATTGGGTGATCGTGCGCGAGAATTCGGAAGGCGAATATGCGGGCCAAGGCGGGCGCACGCACAAGGGCCTGCCCGAGGAAGTCGCGACCGAGACCTCTATCTTCACGCGCGCTGGCGTCGCGCGCATCATGCGCTTTGCGTTTGCGTTGGCGCGGTCGCGACCGCGGCGCAAACTCACGGTCGTGACGAAATCCAACGCCCAGCGCCACGGCATGGTGCTGTGGGACGAAATCGCTGCCGAAGTGGCGGCCGAATTCCCCGACGTTGCGTGGGACAAGGAACTCGTCGATGCGATGACCGTGCGCATGGTGCGCAAGCCCGCCTCGATCGACACGGTTGTGGCGACCAACCTCCATGCCGACATTCTGTCCGATCTTGCCGCGGCACTCGGCGGGTCGATCGGCATCGCGCCCACCGCCAATCTCAATCCCGAGCGCCGCTTCCCGTCGATGTTCGAGCCGATCCACGGCTCGGCCTTCGACATCATGGGCAAGGGCATTGCCAATCCGGTCGGCTCGTTCTGGTCGGCCGTGCTGATGCTCGAGCATTTGGGCGAGCCCGAAGCGGCTGCGCGCCTCATGGCCGCGATCGAACGCGTGACGGCCGATCCCGCCTGCCACACGCCCGATCTCGGCGGCAAAGCCACGACCGAGTCCGTGACCGACGCCCTCGTGGCGGCGATCGAAGGCGGAAATTGGTGACGGTGCGGCGGTGACGGGGCAACTGCATCCCAAGCTCATGTCGTTCGACGTGTTCGGCACGCTGCTCGACGTGCGCGCGGGGTCCTACGCCGCGTTCCAGTCGATCCTCGACGATTGCGGGGCCGAAAACGTCGACGTCAAACATTTCTGGGAGGATTGGGAGCACCGCAACATCGCGCAGTATTGGCAGCCCTATCGCGGCTATCGCGCGATCTGCCGGGATTCGCTCGCGCAGTCCTTCGCGCATTTCGGCGTTTCGGGCGATCCGGCGTTGATCGACCGCTACTTTGCGGCGTTCGGCGGCTTTCCGCTGTTTGCCGACGTGCCGCAGGCCCTCGAAGGATTCGCAAAACGCTGCCGACTCGCAATCGTGTCGAATATCGACGACGATCTATTGGCGGCAACCAAACTGCCGAAGCTGTTCGATCTCGTGTGCACGGCCGAACGGGCGCGCGGCTACAAGCCGGACGGCACGCTCTTCCGCTATCTGCTGGACAAGGCCGGCGTGCCGCGCGATGCAATTTTGCATGCCGGCCAATCGCAATTCACCGATCTTGTCGGCGGCAAGCCGCTCGGCCTTGCGATTGCCTGGGTCAATCGGCGCGGGGTCGAATTGGCGCCGCACGTGCCGAAGCCCGACTGGATCGTCGCCGATCTCGACGGCGTTGCCGCTTTATTGGGCTGATGCGCCGGCCGCTCGAACGCTGGAAAATGTACTGCAAGCGTGTTAGACGCTTTGGCAACGATAAAATCCAGGGACGCCCCGCTTGACGACTCAATCCGAAACGCCGCCTCCGCCTATGCTGGCTCCGCCATTGCTATCGGTCGAAGACCTGCACGTGCATTTCGTCACTTCGCGCGGCGTGGTGCGCGCGGTCGAGGGCGTCTCCTACGAAATCCGCCCGGGCGAAGTGCTGGCCATCGTCGGCGAATCGGGCTGCGGCAAATCGGTTTCGTCGCTCGCCGTGATGCGGCTGCTCGCCAAGCCGGCGGGCCGCGTGGTGCACGGGCGCATCATGTTCGAAGGCGTCAATCTGCTCGAACTGTCGGACGAGGAGATGCGCGAGCGGCGCGGCCGCGACATTTCGATGATCTTCCAGGAGCCGATGACCTCGCTCAATCCGGTCCTGCCGATCGGGCTGCAGATCAAGGAGCCGCTCTTCATCCATCTCAAGATGACCGAAGAGCAGGCGCAGGCGCGTGCGGTCGAACTTCTGAAGATGGTCGGCATCACCGATCCCGAGCGCCGCTTGGACCAGTATCCGCACCAGTTTTCGGGCGGCATGCGCCAACGCGTGATGATCGCGATCGGGCTTGCCTGCAACCCGAAGCTCATCATCGCCGACGAGCCCACGACCGCCCTCGACGTGACGATCCAGGCGCAGATTCTGGAGCTCATGAAGGAGCTGTCGCGCAAGCTCAACATCGCGCTCATCGTGATCACGCACAATCTGGGCGTCGTCGCGCGCTATGCCGACCGCGTGAACGTGATGTATGCCGCCCGCGTGGTCGAACAGGGGACGGCCGACCAGGTGTTTCTTGCCCCGCGGCATCCTTACGCGATGGGGCTCATGCGCTCGGTGCCGCGCCTCGACCAGCCGCGCGGCCTGAAGCTCGAGACGATCGAAGGCCTGCCGCCCAATCTGCTCGACCCGCCCAAAGGCTGCCGCTTCGCCGCACGCTGCGCCTTCAAGGCCGAGATCTGCGCGCAGGATCCCCCGCTCGTCGAAATCGAGGCGGGCCATTTCTCGGCCTGCCTGCGCGCACCCGAACTTGCGGCCGGCACGCTGAAGCCGGCCCCGCAGGCACGCGTCGATGCGGGCGTGCGTATTGCCAAAGACGCCCCGCCGCTGCTCGACGTGCAGGGCCTCAAGAAATTTTTCACGGTCACGCGCAAGGGCGGCCTGTTCTCGAACACCACGAGCCAAGTGCGCGCCGTCAACGACGTGTCGTTCAAGATCGCACCCGGCGAGACGCTGGGCCTCGTGGGCGAGTCGGGCTGCGGCAAGACCACGATCGGCCGCCTCGTGCTGCGGCTCGAAAATCCGACCGAAGGGGCGATCAAGTTCAAGGGCGAGGACATTGCGGCCAAGAGCCTCAACGAACTGCGCGACATCCGCCGCAAGATCCAGGTTATCTTCCAAGATCCCTACAGCTCGCTCAATCCGCGCATGACGATCGGCCAGATCATCGCCGAGCCGCTGATGGTCTACAAAATCGTGCCGAACGCCAAGGCGGCGGCCGAGCGCGTGGCCGAACTCCTCGTGCAGGTCGGGCTCTTCGCCTATATGGCCGAGCGCTATCCGCACGAAATGTCGGGCGGCCAGCGCCAGCGCGTGGGCATTGCGCGCGCCCTTGCGATGGAGCCCGAATTCATCGTCTGCGACGAACCCGTCTCGGCCCTCGACGTGTCGATCCAGGGCCAGATCATCAATCTGCTCGAAAATCTGCAGCACAAGCTCAATCTCACCTACCTTTTCATCGCGCACGATCTGGCCGTCGTGCGGCACATCTCGGACCGCGTCGTGGTCATGTATCTGGGCCGCTTGATGGAGATGGCCGACGGCGACGCGCTCTATGCCGAGCCTTTGCACCCCTATACGAAGGCGCTGCTGGACGCGGCCCCCGTGCCCGACCCGTCGGTCGAGCGCGCGCGCGCGCCGCGTGCGCTCAAAGGCGAAACGCCGTCGCCGCTCAATCCGCCTTCGGGCTGCGTGTTCCACACGCGCTGCCCGCTCGCCGACGGCGACTGCAAAAAGATCGTGCCCGAACCGCGCGAGGTCAAACCCGGCCATTTCGTGGCCTGCATCAAGGTCTAGCGCTTGACGGAACGCCTGCAACGCGTCTTCCATTGCGTGCAACAGAACGGACGCGGGGGAAAACACCCCCCAAAAACCCCGCGCCGCCTTTGAAGGAGGAACTGTCCCGATGAGCTATCTTCGTATGCTTGCGGCAGGCTTTGCCGCTGCCGGTCTGGCCCTCGCGGGGCCCGCCGACGCACAGACGCCCAAGCGCGGCGGCACGCTCACCTACGCGATTTCGGCGGAAACGCCGCATTACGACTGCCACGCGTCCGACACGTTCGCGACGCTGCACTTCGCCTCGCCCTTCTATTCGACGCTGATGCAGTTCGATCTCGCGAAGTATCCGGGCGTGAAGGGCGATCTCGCCGAAAGCTGGACGGTCGCCCCCGACCTCATGAGCTATACCTTCAAGCTGCGCAGCAACGTTTCGTTCCACGACGGCACGCCGCTCACCTCGGCCGACGTCAAGGCGACCTACGACCGCCTGCGCAGCCCGCCCACGGGCATCGTGTCCACGCGCCAGGCCACGTTCGGCGACATCGACACGATCGAAACGCCGGACGCGACCACGATCACGTTCAAAATGAAGGCGCCCAATCCCGCGATGATGGAGCATTTCGCGAGCCCGTGGAATTGCGTCTACTCGGCGGCGAGGCTTGCAAGCGACCCCAACTTCCCGCGCAACAACATCATGGGCTCGGGGCCGTTCCGCTTCGGCGAGCACGTCAAGGGCAGCCACGTCACGGGTCTGCGCAACGAGCGCTATTTCGAGCCCGGCAAGCCCTATCTCGACGGCTTCCGCGGCGTGTTCATGAGCCAGCCTGCCGCGATGCTGAACGCGCTGCAGGGCGGGCAGGTGATGGCCGAGTTCCGCGGCATCAGCCCCGCCGAGCGCGACCGTCTCGTGCAGGGCATGGGCGACAGAGTGCGCATCGAAGAATCCGGCTGGACGCTCAATCTGCTCGTCGTGTTCAACGTCGAGAAGAAGCCGTTCGACGACGTGCGCGTGCGCCAGGCCCTCAACATGGCGATCGACCGCCGTGCGGGCGCTCAGGGTCTCGCGCGCCAGGCCACGCTGCGCGACGTGGGCGGCCTCGTGCGCCCCGGCTCGCCCTTCGCGATCAAGGATGCGGACCTCGCCAAGGTTCCGGGTTACGGCACCAACATCGCCGCCGCCCGCGCCGAAGCGCGCCGTCTCTTGCAGCAGGCAGGGGTTCCGAACCTCAAATTCGTGCTGCACAACCGCGCGACGCCGCAGCCCTACACCCCCGCCGGCATCTACCTGGTCGACCAGTGGCGCCAGATCGGCGTCGAGGTCGAGCATCGCCAGTCGGAGACGTCGCCGTATCTCGCGGCCATGTCGAGCGGCAATTTCGACGTCGCGGTCGACTTCTCGAACCTGTTCATGGACGAGCCGAGCCTTGGCCTTGCCAAGTACGTTTCGTTCGACCGCGCGCCCGAAAACCGCTCGCGCTCGATCGACCGCGAGCTTGACCGGCTCTACGATCTGCAGTCGCGCGAGCGCGACACGGCCAAGCGCTACGACATCATCCGCCAGTTCGAAGCGCGTATGTTCGAGCAGGTCTACCAGGCGCCGCTGCTGTGGTGGCACCGCATCATCCCGACCCACAAGACCGTGATGGGCTGGGAAATGTCGCCGAGCCACAATCTGGGCCAGAACCTGGCCGGGGTTTGGTTGAACCAGTAACGTCGCCTTCCACGCGATAGAAAGCCGCCGTCGCCGATGCTCGGATATCTCGCCAACCGCACCCTCCTGATGATCCCGACCTTGGTCGGGGTCGCGATCCTGATCTTCTTCATGCTCAGGGTCGTGCCGGGGGACATTGTCGAGGTGAAACTGCGCGGCGACGGCGGCAGCGTGACGCAGGAGACGATCGAGAAGGAGCGCGCGCGCTTGGGCCTCGACCAGCCCATGATCGTGCAGTTCGGCCAGTGGATGACGGGCCTCGCCACGCTCAATCTCGGCAATTCGATGTGGACCGACCGGCCGGTGGTCGAGGAGATTTCGCTTCGCCTCGAGCTCACCTTGCAGGTGGCGCTGATGGCGACGGTAATCGCGATCTTGATCGCTATCCCGCTCGGCACGCTGTCGGCTTTGTTCAAAGACACGTGGATCGACTACACGATACGTATTGTCACCATCGCAGGTCTGGCCGTGCCGAGCTTCTGGCTCGGCATGATCATCATTCTGGGGCTGCTCTATCTGTTCAACTGGCTGCCGCCGATCACCTACACGCCGTTCTACGTCGATCCGGTCGCCAATATCAGCCAGCTCATCTGGCCGGCTTTGGCGGTCGGCTACCGCTATTCGGCGGTCGTGGCGCGCATGGTGCGCTCGTCGATCGTGGAAGTGATGAAGGAAGACTACATCCGCACCGCGCGCGCCAAGGGCGTGTTCGAGAAGCTCGTCGTCTCGCGCCACGCCATGCGCAACGCGATGCTGCCCGCCATCACCGTGATCGGCCTCGAATTCGCGTTCCTGATCGGCGGCCTCGTGGTGACCGAGCAGGTCTTCAACCTCAACGGCCTCGGCCGCCTGTTCGTGCAGGCGATCAGCCGCAACGATTTCACGCTGATCCAGTCCATCGTCATGCTGATCGCGGTCGTGTTCATCGTGACCAATCTGGTCGTCGACCTGCTCTATGCCTGGCTCGATCCGCGCATCCGCTACGGGAGCAAGTGATATGGCGGCAGTTTCGCAGCCCACCGTTACCTACAATATCCGCAAGCGCCGCCCGGCCCTGGTCGAGTTCTGCATCGCCCAGCCCTTGGGGGCGATCTCGGGTGTTGCCATCCTCGTGATGCTGTTTGCGGGCATGTTCGCCGAACTCGTCGCACCGTACGATCCGCTCACGATCAATTTCGGCGCGATGCTGGCGGCACCGTCGGCCGAACATCCGATGGGCACCGACGCGTTCGGGCGCGACATTTTCAGCCGCGTGATCTACGGGGCGCGTACCGCGCTGACGATCGGTTTCTTCTCGTCGCTGTTCGGCTGCACGCTGGGGGCGGTCATCGGCGTGTCGTCGGCCTATTTCGGCGGCCGCATCGACATGGCCGTGCAGCGCTTCATCGACGTGATGCTGGCCTTCCCGATCATCGTGCTGGCCCTCGTCGTGGTCGCGATGCTGGGCCGCAATCTCGTGGGCGGGGTGGACGTGAACCTCATCGTCGCCATCGCGATCCCGATCGTGCCGAAGGTCGCGCGCGTCGTGCGCTCGGCAGCACTTTCGATCCGCGAGATGCCCTATATCGACGCCGCACGTGCGGCCGGCTTCAGCCACACGCGCATCATCTTCCGCCACATGGTGCCGAACGTCTCGGCCCCGTTCCTCATCATGTTCACGGCCTTCATCGCCCAGGCGATCCTGCTCGAGGCCTCGCTGTCGTTCCTGGGCCTGGGCGTCACCGAACCCACACCCGCCTGGGGCCTCATGCTGTCGGGCAACGCGTCCGACTTCTACCGCGAAGCGCCCTGGATGATCCTGTTCCCGGGCCTCGCCATCTCGGTCGCCGTTTTCGCCTTCAATCTTTTCGGCGACTCCTTGCGCGACTGGCTCGACCCTAAATTCAAGGTTTGACGCGCGGCCGCGTCGTCGTCTAAAAAGAAAACATGGAAAACGCCGGTCTTCTTCGGTTGCGACGACGAGCGCAGGGCTTCGGCCCTTGTGCGCGTTGATTCGTCGTCCGACCGGCTTTCCGTTCTCCCCATAAAATAAGCCCGTCCTCCCCGGCAATCGCGCGCGTCGCTGTTCGACGTCTCCTTTTGCCGCTTGAGGATTCCATGTTCCATCTCACGACCGAACGGCCCGAAGACGGGCCTGCCATCGAAACCCTGCTCGACCGGGCTTTCGGCACCGATCGGCACGCCAAAATCTCGTACCGCTACCGGTCGGACGTGCCGCCGGTGCGCCAATTGTCGCGCGTTGCGCGCGCCGACGCCGACGGCCGCATCCTCGGCACGATCCGCTATTGGCGCGTCGCGATCGGCGGCCATGACGCTTTGCTGCTCGGCCCTGTCGCGGCCGAACCTGCCTTGAAAGGGCGGGGCATCGGCGTTGCCCTCATCCGCGACACGCTCGACGCGGCTGCTTGGATGAACGCCGCGCGCGTCGTGCTGGTCGGCGACATCGGCTACTACAAGCGCTTCGGCTTCGCGCCTGCGGCCCCAATGGGCATTCACATGCCCGGCGAAAATCCCGACCGGCTGCTCGCCGTGGCCCTCGCGCGCAATGCGTTTGCGGGCGTATCGGGTGCGGTCGAACGCCGGAGGTTGCTTCGCGCGAATCGATTGAAGGCCGCATGAAACGCGGCGATAGTGCGCGCACCACATCCTTGCGGGAGTTTTGCGATGGACCGGCCTGAGAAGCGCCGCACAGTCGTTCTGGCGGGTGCGAGCGGCGGCATCGGCGCTGCGCTCGCGCGCCATCTGCACGCTAAAGGCGACCATGTGATCGCCGCGTGCCGCACGCCGCCGCCGTGCGGCGACTGGGTTGCCGCCGACCTGCTCGCCCCTGCGGGCCTCGACGCTGTCGCAGAAAAGGTCGCTGACCTTGCGCTCGACGCACTCGTCGTCGCAGCCGGCACGTGGGAGACCGGCGCTTTCACCCCCGCCTACGATTTCGCGCGCGGTCCGGAAGCGGATATCGACCGCGTCGTTGCCCTGAACGCGACCATGCCGATCAAGCTCGTGCGGCGCCTGCTGCCAGCACTGCGCCGCGCCGCGGTTCCGCGCGTGGTGCTGGTCGGCGCACTCTCTGGCCGAGACCATTGCGCCACGCGCGAAGTCGCCAATTCGGCGTCGAAATACGCGCTGCGCGGGGCAGCACAGGCATTGCGCCTCGAAACGCCGGACATTGCGGTCACCGTTCTGAACCCCGGCAACGTGGCGACGGCCGAGGTCGAAGCGGATATCCGCGACGGCCGTTTTTCAGCGCAAAAGCCGATCCCGATTGCTGATCTGGCCGCGAGCCTCGACTATGCGCTCGGTCTTTCGGCGGCGAGCGTCGCTTTGGAGATCGACCTTGCTCAGACGGCGCCGTAGCGCATAGTCGAGCTTTCTCGGGCGCTATTCGAAGCGCGAAAAGGGACGGATCCCATGGCCCAAAGCCCGCAATGGCAATTCTGGATCGACCGCGGCGGGACGTTCACCGACATCGTCGCCAAGCGGCCCGACGGCCTCTTTGCCACGCACAAGCTGCTGTCGGAGAATCCGGGGCGCTACGACGACGCGGCCTTGCAGGGGATACGCGATCTGCTGGGCTTGCCGGCCGACGCGAACCTTGCGGGTCAGCCCATCGACGCGGTCAAGATGGGCACCACGGTTGCAACGAATGCGCTGCTCGAGCGCAAAGGCGCGCGCGTCGCGCTCGCGATCACGGCGGGTTTCGCCGACCAGCTGCGCATCGCCTACCAGAACCGCCCGAAGCTTTTTGTGCGCAAGATCGAACTGCCCGAGCTGCTCTACGAACGCAGCCTCGAAATCGTCGAGCGCGTCGATGCGCACGGCGCCGTCGTGCAGAAACTCGACGAGGCGGCCGCCGAAGCGGCGCTGCAAAAAGCCTACGACGACGGTATTCGCGCGGTCGCGATCGTGCTGATGCACGGCTATCGCTATCCCGCGCACGAGCAGGCTGTGGCCGCGATCGCGCGGCGCATCGGTTTCACGCAGATCTCCGCAAGCCACGCCGTGTCGCCCTTGATGAAACTCGTCGGGCGCGGCGACACGACCGTGGTGGACGCCTACGTGTCGCCGATCCTGCGTAGCTACGTGGACCGCGTGGCGGCCGCCCTTGGCGACACGCGACTGCTGTTCATGCAGTCGAACGGCGGGCTCGTCGATGCGCGCCTGTTCCAGGGCAAAGACTCGATCCTGTCGGGCCCGGCAGGCGGCATCGTGGGGGCGGCGGCGACCGGCGCTTCGGCTGGGTTCGACAAGATCATCGGCTTCGACATGGGCGGCACGTCCACCGACGTCGCCCTCTACAACGGCGCTTTCGAGCGCACCTTCGAGACGATCGTGGCGGGCGTGCGCATGCGCGCCCCCATGATGAAGATCAACACGGTCGCGGCCGGCGGTGGCTCGATCCTGCATTTCGACGGCGCGCGTTTTCGCGTGGGCCCCGACAGCGCGGGTGCGAACCCCGGCCCCGCTTGCTATCGCCGCGGCGGGCCGCTCAGCGTGACCGACGCCAACGTGATGGTCGGCAAGATCGTGCCCGCGTTTTTCCCGAAGCTCTTTGGCCCCACCGGCGACGCGCCGCTCGATGCCGAAATCGTGCGCGAGAAATTTTCCGACCTTGCCGCGCGCGTCGCGGCCGCGACGGGCAAGCCCACGACGCCCGAGGAAATCGCCGAGGGCTTCCTCAAAATCGCCGTCGAGAACATGGCCAATGCCATCAAGCAGATCTCGATCCAGCGCGGCTACGACGTGCAAGGCTACGCGCTCAACTGCTTCGGCGGGGCGGGCGGCCAGCACGCGTGCAAAGTGGCCGATGCGCTCGGCATGCGCACCGTGTTCGTGCATCCGTTTGCGGGCGTGCTGTCGGCCTACGGCATGGGCTTGGCCGATTTGCGCGTGCTGCGCGAACGCGCGGTCGAGCGACGCCTCGAGGCAAGCCTGCTTTCGTCGATCGCCGCCGATCTCGACGCGCTCGCCGACGAAGGTCTTGCGGAGCTGCACCGCCAGGATGTTCCCGGCGACAAGATCGAGATCCAGCGCCGCCTGCATCTCAAATACGAAGGCACGGATTCCACATTGCCCGTCGCCGATGCGCCGCTTGGGATCATGCAGGCCGAATTCGCCGAAGCCCATCGCCTGCGCTACGGCTTCACGCTGCCGGGCAAGGCGATCGTCGTCGAGCAAGTCGCGATCGAAGCGATCGGCCGCGCGGACGGAAGCGACGATGCGGTTGCGGCGCTCGGCGATGCGACGCCGCCGACGCCGGACGCCAACGTGAAAATGTTCGCGGACGGCGCGAGCGTGGACGCGCCCATCTATCGCCGCGAACGGCTCAAGCCCGGCATGCAAGTGGCGGGGCCTGCGATCCTCGCCGACGCCAACGCGACCACGGTCGTCGAGCCGGGCTGGCAGGCGGAGGTCACGGCCAAGGACCATCTCGTGCTGCGCCGCGTGGCGGCAATCCAGCGCACGCATGCGGCGGGCACCAAGGTCGATCCGGTGATGCTCGAGGTCTTCAACAATCTGTTCATGTCGATCGCCGAACAGATGGGCGTGGCCCTGCAGAACACCGCTTTCTCGGTCAACATCAAGGAGCGTCTCGATTTTTCGTGCGCGCTGTTCGACCGCGCGGGCAACCTCATCGCCAATGCACCCCATATGCCGGTCCATCTGGGTTCGATGGGCGAAAGCGTGGCCGCCGTCACGCGCGCACGGCACGGCACGATGCGGCCCGGCAATGTCTATGTGCTGAACGCGCCCTACAACGGCGGCACGCATCTGCCCGACGTGACCGTCGTGATGCCGGTGTTCGACGAAGCGGGCGCCGACATTTTGTTTTTCGTCGCAAGCCGCGGCCACCAGGCCGACATTGGCGGCCTCACGCCGGGCTCGATGCCGCCCGATTCGACCAATGTCGAAGAAGAGGGCGTGTTGATCGACGATTTTCTGCTCGTCGAAGAAGGCCGTCTGCGCGAGGCCGAGATGGTGGCGTTGCTGCAAAGCGGCCGGTACCCCGCGCGCAATCCCGCCCAGAATATCGGCGACCTCAAGGCGCAGATCGCGGCGTGCGAGAAGGGGGCCCAGGAGCTGCGCAAGATGGTGCGCGATTTCGGGCTCGACACCGTGCGCGCCTATATGGGCCATGTGCAGGACAATGCCGAAGAGCAGGTGCGCCGCGTGCTCGACGTGCTCAAAGACGGATCGTTCGCGTACGCGATGGACGACGGCGCGGTCGTACGCGTCGCGATTTCGATCGACCGGCAGGCACGCAGTGCGATTATCGACTTTGCGGGCACTTCCGCGCAGCGCCCGAACAATTTCAATGCGCCGGCCGCCGTGTGCATGGCGGCAGTCCTCTACGTGTTCCGCACGCTTGTCCCCGGCGACATCCCGATGAATGCGGGCGTGTTGAAGCCGCTCGACGTGCGCATCCCCGAAGGCTCGATGCTGCGGCCCCGCTATCCGGCTGCCGTCGTCGCCGGCAACGTCGAGACCTCGCAGACTGTGACCGACTGCCTCTATGGTGCTCTGGGTGCGATGGCCGGTGCGCAAGGGACGATGAACAATTTCACCTTCGGCAATGCCCGCCACCAGTATTACGAGACGATCGCGGGCGGCTCGGGCGCCGGCCGCGATTTCGCCGGCACCGATGCCGTGCAGACGCACATGACCAATTCGCGCCTGACCGATCCCGAAGTGCTCGAATGGCGCTTTCCCGTGCGCGTCGACAGCTTTGCGATAAGGCGCGGCTCGGGCGGGGCAGGGCGCTGCCGCGGCGGCGACGGCGTGGTGCGCAAGATCCGGTTCCTCGAAGCGATGACCTGCGCGATCCTCGCCAATCGCCGCATCGTCGCCCCGTTCGGGCTTGAAGGCGGCGACGCTGGAAAATGCGGGCGCAATTGGGTCGTGCGCGCCGACGGCCGCATCGAAGAAAAGGGGGCGACCGCGCAGTGGCAGGTCGAGCCCGGCGACGTGTTCGTGATCGAAACGCCGGGCGGCGGGGGGTTCGGCGCGGCATAGGTGCCGCGCCCGAAATATCGCCGGACAATAGGGTTCTGTCGGCGGCGGCGAGCGTCTATAGAAGGGCGATGAGCCAAACCGCTTCCCCGCGCCCCGACAGCGTCGGCCGCCACGACCGGCCGCTTGCCGGCATCGTCTACATGCTGGCCGGCATGTTCGTGCTGTCGGTCATGGATGCGCTGTCGAAATTCGCCGTCGGCCAGTTGCCGATCTTCCAGCTCGTCGCGATCCGCTCGGCCTACGTGCTGGCGGTCCTGGTACCTTTCGCATGGTTCGTGCACGGCGCGTCGGCGTTCCGCACGAACCGCCCGTGGGCGCATGCCGCGCGCGGCGCCATTTCGATCGGTGCGGTCTACGGTTTTCTCGAATGCCTGCGCACGCTGCCGCTCGCCACGGCCGTGGCGATCTGCTTCGTGGCCCCGTTGCTGATGACGGCGTTTTCGGTGGTGCTGCTGCGCGAGCGCGTGGGTGTGCATCGCTGGGCGGCGGTGGCCCTGGGGCTGGTCGGCGTGGGCATCATCGTCGGGCCCGATGCCGCGAACGGCATCGTGGCGACGGGGGCCTTGTGGGCGCTCGGCTCCGCCACGCTCTATGCGCTCGGCATGACGCTGGTGCGCGTGCTGTCTTCGACCGAAAGCGACATCACGATGATGCTCACGCAAGGCGCTTTCATGCTGTGCGCGAGTGCGGTCTTTCTGCCGTTTGTGGCAGTCCCCGTGCCCGATTTCATGTGGGGCGTTGCGGCTGCCCTTGCCGCCGCTTTGATCGGCGGCCAGTTCTTGAGTTTCCGCGCAATGCGGCTCGCGCCCGTGGGGGCGGTCGCGCCCTTGCAGTATACCGAACTTGTCTGGGCCTCGATCCTGGGGCTCGTCTTCTGGCACGAATGGCCGCCCGCCAATGTCTGGTGGGGGGCTTCGGTCGTCGTCGGCGCCGGGCTCTACACGATCTGGCGCGAGCGCGTGCGCGCTGCCGCCGCACAGGTTGCGAAGTCGGCGCAAGCGGACTAGGCTTGCCGCCAACCAAAAACACCAGCCGAGGGATCGCAGAAATGGCCAGCATGGCCCAAATCAAAGCCTCCAACCCTGTTGCGCGCGATGCCGCGATCGGCGAAATCAGGGCGCTGATCGGCGAACGTCTGTCGACTGCCGGGGCGGTGCGCGAGCAGCACGGCAAGGGCGAGGCCTATCACCATTCGATCCCGCCCGATGCGGTCGCGTTCGCCGAATCGACCGAGGAGGTGGCCGCGATCGTGAAGATCTGCGCGCGCCATCGCCTCGCGGTGGTGCCCTTCGGCACGGGCACGTCGCTCGAGGGCCATACGGCGGCGTTGCACGGGGGCATCTGCATCGACCTTTCGCGCATGAACCGCATCCTTGCGGTCAATGCCGAGGATCTCGACGTGCGCGTGCAGCCGGGCGTCACGCGCAAGCAGCTCAACGACCATCTGCGCGATACCGGCCTCTTTTTTCCGATCGATCCGGGTGCCGACGCGTCGCTGGGCGGCATGACGGCCACGCGCGCCTCGGGCACCAACGCCGTGCGCTACGGCACGATGCGCGAGAACGTGCTGTCGCTCGAAGTGGTGCTGGCCGACGGGCGCGTGATCCGCACCGCGCGGCGCGCGCGCAAATCCTCGGCCGGCTACGATCTCACGCGCCTGTTCGTGGGCTCGGAGGGCACGCTCGGCGTGATCACGGAAGTGACGCTGCGGCTCTACGGCATCCCCGAAGCTTCGAGTGTGGCGATGTGCAGCTTCGCGACCGTGAAGGGTGCCGTCGACACCACGATCGCGACGATCCAGGCGGGCGTGCCGGTTGCGCGCATCGAGCTTGCCGACGGCGTGCAGATGGGCGCCATTGCGCGCTATTCGAAGCTCGATCTGGCGGCCGTACCCACGCTGTGGCTCGAGTTCCACGGCACGGAAGCCTCGGTCGCCGAGCAGGCCGGGATGGTGCAGGCGATCGCGGCCGACAATGGCGGCGAGAATTTCCAGTGGACGACCGACGCGGCCGAGCGCAAGCGCATCTGGCAGGCGCGCCACGACGCGGCCTACGCCGCCAAGGCGCTGCGCCCGGGCTGCCAGGTGTGGGCGACCGACGTGTGCGTGCCGATCTCGCGGCTGGCCGACTGCATCGTCGAAACGCAGAAGGATCTCGAGAGCACGCATCTGCCGGCCCCCATCGTGGGCCATGTCGGCGACGGCAATTTCCATCTCTCGTTTGTGCTCGATCCGACGAAGCCCGAAGAGATCGCCGAGGCCAACCGCATCAACGACCGTCTGGTCGCACGCGCGTTGGCGATGGAAGGGACCTGCACGGGCGAGCACGGCGTGGGCTACGGCAAGATCGACTATCTCGACGACGAGCACGGCGATGCCGTCTCGGTCATGCGCACGCTCAAAAAAGCGATCGATCCCGACAACATCATGAATCCGGGCAAGATCGTGCGGGTTTAGGCTTCGGCCTGCCACAGCACCGGAAACAGGTCGGGACGTATATCGAGCGGGTCGCCGGTTTTGAGCTTGGCTTTGCGCAGCGCCTGAAACGTGCTGATGCCGGTCTGCCAGCGCGCATCGTCGCCGGCAAAGCGCAAGGCGAGCGTGCGGCGCCGGCGCGTGGGGCTCGCATTGCCGGGCGCCCCATGCACGAGGCGTCCGTGGAAGATCGTCGCGTCGCCGGGGGCAAGCGAATAACGGCGAATGTCGAGCGAGGCACGCATCGCTTCGATGTCGGGGCCGGGGGCGAGCGGCGAGTTGGTGTAGCGCTGCGCGTCTTCACCGCCGGCCCGGAACGGGGCTGGGCGATAGTCGTTGCCCCAGCGATGCGAGCCCGCGACGTATTCGACCGCCCCATTCTCGGTATCGATTTCGTCGAGTGCGACATAGACCGTGCAGAACTGGTCGCCCGTCACCGGCCAATAGGGATAGTCCTGATGCCACGGGGTTTCGCGCGGCGTGGCGGGCTCCTTGGCGAAGATCTGGTCGTAGAACAGGCGCACGCTTGCCGATCGCATCGCCGCCCCCGCAAGCGCCGCCGCCGGCGTTTCGAAAAACGCCGCGCGGAAATCGGGATCGCGCCGCCACATGAACATGTCGCCGAAAAAACGCCCCGCCTCGCCGGGCGCATTGAATTCGATCGCGCGTTTGGCCGGCTTTGCCATCGCGCGGTCGACAGCGGCGGCGAGCCGTTCGACCATCTTTCCATCGACCAAGCCGCGCACGACCGCGACGCCGTCGGCGGCGTAAGCCTCAATATCCGATTTCAGCATGATCGCCATATTTTGGGATAAACTTTCGGAATCTATTGCAGTGCAAAAAAATGCCAAGTTTCCACGTTCCTATTGCGTGCAACAATGATTCGATAGCAAAGTTCTGCCTCGATCAAGAGAGGGAACAAAAAATCCTTCCACCCCCTGTTCGACCAAACAACCAATAGGGAGCAAGCCCAATGACCAAGACCGCCAAAGCGGCGCCCGATCGGCGCCGGTTCCTCGCCGCCTCGCTCGCGACCGCTGCCGCCGCAACTGTGGCCGCCCCCAGCGTGGTGAAGGCGCAAGGCCCGATCACGATGCGCTGGCAGAGCACCTGGCCCGCGCGCGACATCTTCCACGAATATGCCAACGACTTCGCCAAGAAGGTCAACGACATGACCGGCGGCGATCTGCGCATCGAAGTGCTGCCTGCGGGTGCGGTCGTGCCGGCTTTCGGCCTGCTCGACGCGGTCTCGCGCGGCACGCTCGACGGCGGCCACGGCGTGCTCGTCTACCATTACGGCAAGCAGACGGCGCTCGCCCTGTGGGGCTCGGGCCCCGGCTTCGCGATGGACGCCAACATGCTGCTGTCGTGGCACAAATACGGCGGCGGCAAGGAATTGCTGGCCAAGCTCTACGCCTCGATCGGCGCCAACGTCGTCTCGTACCCCTACGGGCCGATGCCGACCCAGCCGCTCGGCTGGTTCAAGAAGCCGATCACGAAAATCGAAGATCTGCAGGGCCTCAAATACCGCACGGTCGGCATCTCGATCGACGTGTTCACCGCCCTGGGCGTCGCCGTCAACGCGCTGCCGGGCGGCGAAATCGTCTCGGCGATGGATCGCGGCCTGCTCGACGCAGCCGAGTTCAACAACGCTTCGTCCGACCGCGTGCTCGGCTTTGCCGACGTCTCGAAGATCTGCATGCTGCAGAGCTACCACCAGAACGCCGAGCAGTTCGAGATCATGTTCAACAAGGCGCGCTACGATGCGTTGCCCGACAAGATGAAGGCGATCATCGACAACGCGGTCGAAGCGGCGTCGTCGGACATGTCGTGGAAGGCGGTCGACCGCTATTCGACCGACTATGCCGAGCTGCAGACCAAGGACCGCGTGCGCTTCTTCCGCACGCCCGATGCGGTTCTGAAGCGCCAGCTCGAGGTCTACGACGAGGTCGTGGCCAAGAAATCGGCCGAAAACCCGCTGTTCAAGGAAATCCTCGAATCGCAGATCGCCTTCGCGCGTCGTGCGACGAAGTGGGAGCAGGACACGGTCGTCGGCCGCCGCATGGCCTACGACCATTATTTCGGCGCGCGCGGCGTGCATCGCCGCGCCTAGTCCGAACGGGGTAAACCGACAAACGCCCGCCGACAAGTGCTGTCGGCGGGCGTCTTGTTCGGACGGATGCAGAAAGACAGGCGATGACGATCCAAAAGTTTCTGTTCGCGATCGACGGCATCAGCACCTGGGTCGGCAAGGCGGCCGCCTGGCTCGTCGTCGGGTTGATGCTGCTCGTGTGCGCCGAAGTCTTCAAACGCTACATTCTCAACGCGCCGACGGCCTGGATCTTCGACGCCACCAACATGCTCTACGGCACCACCTTCATGCTGTGCGGCGCCTACACGCTGGCGCAGAACGCGCATGTGCGCGGCGATTTCCTCTACAGCTCGATGCGTCCGCGCACGCAGGCCGCGTTCGACATCGTGCTCTACGGCGTGTTTTTCCTGCCGGGCATTGCGGCGCTCGTCTATGCGGGCTCGTCCTACGCGGCCGACAGCTGGCGCATTGCCGAGCATTCGAGCGTCACCGCCGACGGACCGCCCATCTACCATTTCAAGACCGTGATCCCGGTCGCGGGCGCGCTCGTGATGCTGCAGGGCTTGGCCGAGATCGTGCGCTGCATCGTGTGCCTGAAGACCGGCGAATGGCCGGCACGCCTCAAGGACGTGTCGGAGACCGACGTCATTGCCGAACAGCTCGAGGGCAGCGAGCATGTCGACGCCGAAGCGCGCAGCCAGGTTCTGGCCAATGTCCACGACATCGACGAAGCCGCCCGCCAGCGCGGCCGCAGCGGGGAGTCCTGAAATAGCATGAGCGATCCCGCACTCGGGCTGTTGATGCTCGTCCTCATCGTGGTCGTGATCATGATGGGGTTCCCCACCGCTTTCACCCTGATGGGGCTCGGCATTCTTTTCGGCTTCATCGCCTATTTCAAATCGGGCCAGGCGTGGACCGACAATCTGGTCTTCGATCTGATGGTTCAGCGCACCTACGGGGCGATGACCAACGACGTGCTGATCTCGATCCCGCTCTTCGTGCTGATGGGCTACGTGATGGAGCGCGGCGCGCTCGTCGACCGCATGTTCTATTCGGTGCAGCTCGCGTTCCGCAACGTGCCGGCCGCCCTTGCGGTCGCCACGCTGATCGTGTGCACCTTCTGGGGCATCGCGAGCGGCCTCGTGGGTGCGGTCGTCGTGCTGATGGGCGTGATCGCCTTCAACCCGATGCTGCGCGCAGGCTACGACGTGAAGCTCGCCTCGGGCGTGATCACCGCCGGCGGCACGCTCGGCATTCTCATTCCGCCCTCGGTCATGATCATCGTCTACGCGGCCGTGGCCGGCCAGTCGGTCGTTAAGCTCTATGCGGCCGCGATGTTCCCGGGCTTTTTCCTGGCGTTCCTCTACCTCGTCTACATCGTCGGCTGGGCGCTGCTGAATCCGAAGATCGCCCCGCCTTTGCCGCCCGAGCAGCGCAAAGTTCCGGTCCCGGCGTGGCTCGACCGTCTCAGCGACGCCTATTCGCGCAACATGCCGCGCACGCTCGTCGGCGCGTTGTTTGCCCCCGCCAAGGCGAAGGCGATCGCGACCGAAAAGGGCCGGGTGGGGGCGGGCTTGCTGCTGCAATATGCGGGCTTCGCGCTGGTGCCGATCCTGCTCGTCGGCGGCACGCTCGCGCTCGTCTGGTGGTACGTGATGGTCCACCAGCAGGCCGACGCGCTCGTCGACTATTCGGGCGTTCTCGAGCAGCTTGGCGACCCGATCGAAGAGGAAGTCGTCGAGCGCGGGCCGCCCGAAGGCTTCCAGATGTGGTTCTGGATCATCACGGCGGTCATGGCGTTCGTGATGGCGCGCTACTATCTGCGCATGACGGCCGAGCGGCTCGAAGTGGTGCGCCTGCTCACGACCTCGATCATGCCGCTGGGGCTGCTGACGGCGATCGTGCTGGTCGTGATCCTGTTCGGCATCACGACGGCGACCGAATCGGCGGCCGTGGGGGCGGCGGGGGCCTTCCTGCTCGCCCTCTATGCGGGCACGCTCGACATGAAGCGCACGAAAGAAGCGGTGTTCCTCACGGCCAAGACCACCGCGATGGTGTGCTGGCTGTTCGTGGGGTCGGCGATCTTCTCGGGCGTGTTCGCCATTCTGGGCGGCCAGGCGCTGCTCGAAAGCTGGGTGCTCGCGCTCGACATGACGCCGTTCCAGTTCATGCTGCTGTCGCAGGCGATCATCTTCATCCTGGGCTGGCCGCTCGAATGGACGGAAATCATCGTGATTTTCGTGCCGATTTTCCTGCCGATGCTCAAGCATTTCGGCATCGACCCGATCCTGTGGGGCGTTTTGGTGTTCGTCAATCTGCAGGCGGCCTTCCTGTCGCCGCCGGTCGCGATGTCGGCCTTCTATCTGAAGGGCGTGGCCCCTGCGCACGTGACGATCAACCAGATCTTCGCGGGCATGATGCCCTACATGCTCATTGTGATCCTGTGCATGGTGCTCATGTATATCTGGCCAGGCCTCACCTTGTGGCTGCCGGAGTTTCTGTACGGGAACAACTGATGGCCAAGAAGCTGTCCGCAGCGCAGATCGCCGAGGCGGCCGACCAGCTGCTGCAATCCTATTCGATCGGCATGACGCTGCCCGAACTGCCCGAGGCCTGCCGCCCGCGCGACATGGGCGAGGCGTACGCGGTGCAGGCCAAACTCGTGGCCGAACTGGCCATCGATCCGGCGGGCTGGAAGATCGGCTGCACGAGTGCGGCGGCCCGCGCCATCCTGCGCGCCGAAGGCCCATTTGCGGGCCGCGTGCTGGCCCCGCGCTGCTTTGCAGGCGGGACGGCCATTCCGAGCCAGAGCTATCCGATGCGCGGCATCGAGGGCGAATTTGCGTTCGCACTCGCCAAACCCCTCAAGCCGCGCAAGAAGCCCTACAGCCGCGCCGAGGTGTTGGCGGCCGTCGAAGACCTCTATCCGGTGATCGAAATCATCGACAGTCGTTACGCCGATTGGGGCCGCGTGACCTTGCCCGAAATTGTCGCCGATCTCGGCGCCAACGGCGCCCTTGTGATCGGCGCACCCGCCAAAAACTGGCGGCGCCGCGATTTGGCCGCGATCCCGGTCACGATGCGCGCGGGCCGGCGCATCGTCGGGCGCGGCACGGGGGCCGACGTGCTCGGCCATCCGCTCGAAGCTTTGCGGTGGCTTGCCAACAATCCGCCGACGCCCGAAGGCTTGCAGGCCGGCGAGATCGTCTCGACCGGGACCTGCACGGGTTTCTATCGCGCCAAAGAGGGCGAAAAGATCGCGGCCGATTTCGGGCCGTTCGGCACGGTCGAGGTCAAGTTCGTCTAGGTTTTTCGCCTAGGCGAGCCCCACGAGGGCGAGCACGTCGTGCGCGCCCTTCCAGCACATTTCGGCGGCGACGAACAGGATCAGCGCCAGCCCCACATAGGCGATCCAGCGATAGCGCTCGAGCAGAGCCGCGATCGCGGTTGCCGCAAGGCCCATCAGGCCGACCGAAACGACAAGCCCGATCACCAGAATGACGGGATCGGCGTGCGCCGCACCGGCGACGGCCAGCACATTGTCGAGCGACATCGACACGTCGGCGATCAGGATCTGCCACAGGGCGGCGGCGAAGGTTTTGTTCGGCACGTGCGCGGCGTGCGGTGCGCCGGCCGCATCGGCGGCGGCGTCTTCGGCTTCTTCCTTGGCGCTCTCGGCGATTTCCTTCCACAGCCCCCAGCCGACCCAGAACAGCAAGAGGCCGCCCGCGAACAGCAGCCCCGGAATCTGCAAGAGGCTCACGGCCACGACCGCAAAGACGATGCGCAGCACTGTCGCAGCCCCGATGCCGAACCACATGGCGCGCGCGCGCTGGGCCGGCGGCAAGCCGGCCGCCGCCATGCCGACGACGACCGCATTGTCGCCGGACAGCACGAAATTGATCATGATCACTTCGCCCAGCAGCGCGAATTGCGCCGCCGTGAAGCCGAACAGTACAGTCTCCCCACCCATTCGCGTTCCCCCCGGAACAGACCTGTCAGGACGTAAAGGCTCCCGCTACAGCGACGCGATCGCCTGATGGATCTCGTGCGCGCCGTCCCACATCATCTGCAGCGCCACATAGAGGATCAGCGCAAATCCGACATAGGCGATCCATTTGTGCTTCTGCAGCAGATTGGCGATGGCGACGGCGGCGGCCCCCATCAGCACCACGGAAATCGCCAACCCGAAGATCAGCACATAAGGATGGTCGCGCGAAGCGCCGGCCACGGCCAGCACGTTGTCGAGCGACATCGACACGTCGGCGACGATGATCTGGATCACGGCTTGGCGCAGCGTCTTGCGCGGCGTGCCGGCCTCGGGTTCCTGGCCTTCGAGCACGCGCTCGCCTTCTTCCGCCTCGTGGCGGCCCTGCTCGCGGATCTCGCGCCACAGTTTCCACGACACCCACAGCAGCAGCACGCCGCCCGCAAACAGCAGGCCGACGATTCCCAAAAGCTGCGTGGTCACGCTCGCAAAGGCGATGCGCAGCAGCGTTGCGGCCACGATGCCGATCAGCAGCACTTTGTTGCGCTGCTCGGCCGGCAGGCCCGCGGCTGCCATGCCGATCACGACCGCATTGTCGCCCGCCAGCACCAGATCGATCATGATGACGGTGCCCAGGGCGACCAGGGCGTCGGGCGTAATCGACGCGAAAATTTCGTTGAACATCGCGGATCTTTACTTTCATTTTTTGTAGATTGTTCCGCTCGATAGCACGGCGGCGGCGGCGATTGCCAGCCCCTTTCCCCGGCCTCTTTTCCCAATCCGTTTCGAGAGTGGCGGCATGGGCCGAAATCGGGAAGGATGCGCGCCATGAATCGCATCCAAAAGGCGGGTCTTGGACTTGCGGGGCTTGCGGCCCTTGCCGGTGCCGCGGTTGCGTGGCTGTTGCCGGATCCTGCCCGCGAAGCGGACCTGCTCGCCCAACGGCTGGGAGCGGCCGTGGGCCAGCCTGCCCGCGTCGCGGGGCCGGTCGCCTACGCGTATGGCTGGCCGGGCACGCTGCGCATTTCGCGCATCGAGATCGGCACGGTCGGCTGGCTTGGCGACGTAGCGGCGACCGGCACCGACCTTGCGGCGACGGCCGAAATCTTCGGCCGTGCCGGGCGGGTTTCGGCCGACGCCGAACGCCTGCGCTTTGCAGGCGACGGCGTTGCGTTCGAGCGCGCGCTGTCGGGCGATGCTTGGCGCCTCGAGGGCATGCTCGCCGAGCGCGCGGTCACGGTCGCGGGCACGGGCGGCAAGGTGGCCGTGCAATGGGGCGATCTCGCGGCAAGCGGCGCCGTTGCTTGGCAGGCGCCGAATGTCGCGCTCGAACTTGCGCTCGCGGGTCTAGCACCGCTGACGCTCGCGGGCATCTACGATCCGCGCGAAAACATCCTCGAAGCGCGCTTCGAAGGGCCCTTCGCAGCCCTCGGCACGGTTGCAGGCGCGCTGCGCGCGAGTACGACCTTGCTCGACGTCGCCGCTTTCGAACTTGGCGGCGGCCCGATCGCGGCAACCGGCGCCATGCAGCGGGAAGGCGGGCGCATCGCCCTCGATCTGCGGGTCGGCGACACCGATATGGCCGGGCTTGCGGCTCTTGCGGCCGCCTTGCCGACGGGCGATCTCGATCTGCGCATCCGCATTGCGCGGCTTGGCTGGACGGGCGGGGAGGCCGAAGGGCTGGTGCTGGCGGCAGCCCGCAACGGCGACACGCTTGCGATCGACGAGTTTGCGGTGCGCGCTTTTGCCGGTGCGCAATTGCGCGTGCGCGACGGCCAGCTCGATCTGCAGGCCCAAGACGCGACGCGGTTCTTGCGCGGCCTCGGCCTCGGCGTGGAGCGGCATCTGGGCGCCTTGTCGATGCGCGGCCGTCTTGCGGTCGACCCGAACCAATACAATGCGACATTGGCACCGCTCGAATTGTCGCTGGCGGGCCAGCGCGCCACCGGCGCGCTCGCGTTCCGCGACGGCCGTTTGAGCGCGCAATTGGCCGGCGACCGCATCGATCTCGGGCCGTTTTTTGCGCGCGCTGCGGCAGCCCCGCCCGAGCGCGGCCCGCTGATGACGCGCAGCCAAACCGCGCGTGCCGCGGCCGCCGCGCAACCGCCCCCAGCGGGTCCGGGCGGCTGGGCGCGTACGCCGCTGCAGTTCGATCTTGTCGGCAGCAGCCGGTTCGATCTTGCCTTGACCGCGCGCACGCTGGTGTTCGACGCGTTCAGCCTGGCCGACGCCCAGCTTGCCGCGACCTTTGCGGCCGACGGGCTGTCGGTCACGCGGCTCGTCGGCGGCTTTTGGGGCGGGCGGTTCGAGGCGGCGATGCGCCTTGCCGGCGGCGCGCGCCCCGAACTCGCGCTCGAGTTCGCCCTTGCCGACGGCGAGCTTGCGCGCCTTGCCGCGTTGTTCGGCAACCCGCAAACGCTGCGCGGGCCTTTGAGTCTGTCGGGGCGGCTTGCGACGGCCGGGCGCGATGCGGCTGAAATGGCGGCGGGTCTCGTCGGTCAGGTCCGCATGTCGGCGCCCACGGGCTCGATCGAGGGTATCGAGTTTTCCGGCATCGCCGACCGGCTGGCCAGCGGCGGGCGCGCGCCCGATCTGCTCGAACTCGGGCGCTTGCTCGCGCGCGGCGGGCGCAGCGATTTTCGCAATCTTGCCGGCAGCTGGAACGTCGCCAAAGGTGTGGCGCGCACGACCGATACGCGCCTTGCCTTGCGCGGCGGGACACGCGATCTCGCGGGCGATCTCGTCGGCGATTTCGACATCGCCAACTGGCGAGTCGATCTGGCGTTCGGTCTAAGCGCCGCCGCAAACGCGCCGCGCGCCGTGGTGGGCTTGGCCGGGACCGCCGACCGGCCGCGCGTCAATTTGCTGGTGCAGGCGCCTGGGCAGGCACTGGGGCAGGCACCGGGGCAGGGGCGGGGGCCATCGACGGCACGGTAAGCGTCGGCGCGATCGCGCCGGCGCTTGCGGGCCAGCCGCCGGCCGGTTCGCGACCCGGCGGTACCGTTTGCGCGGCGGTTCGCGCCGCCGGTGCGGGCTGGTTTGCGGCGCGTGCAGGCGTTGGCGCCGGTACCGAAGTCGCGGCGGGTGGGCCCACGCTGTTT
>JAIXXA010000077.1 GCA_027490975.1 Rhodospirillaceae bacterium | reverse complement strand
GCCATGCGATGCGGGTGATTTCCTCGAGCCGCCGGGTGGAGAACAGCGCGAAGACGATGATCGGGACCATGGGGTTCGTTCCCGGACGCCGGATGGCGCTGGTGGCGAAGTGCTGCAGCAGCCTGTCGATCTCGGCGATGGTCGGCCGCCGCTCGCGCGACCGCGACTTGCCCGTCAAGCCCAGCCGGCGCGTCACCTTGAACGCATCGGCGATCGCGCGCTCGTCGAGCGGATAGCCCCATGCCGGGCGGGCAATGGCAAACACGGCCGCCAGATGCGACATGTAGTTCCCGACGGTCGAGGCCTGCACGTTCTGGCCCAGCGTCGCCGCGAAGGCGACCAGATCCTGACTGGTGATCTCGGCGCAGGCCTTGTCGGCGATGTCGTGCGTCTTGATCGTGGCCAGCACCTGCGCCTTTGTGCGGCCGATCTGCCGACGGCTCTCGGCGATATAGCGATCGATCGCCATGGCCAGTGTCGGATTACGGCTGGAGGGGCGCACGCCCAGAACGGCATCGGGCTTCGCGAGCTCGGCCTCGCGTTTGCTGATCCATGCCGCGGCCGCGGGCCTGCGGTCGAATGTTCGCGATTCCCGATGCACGATTTTGCGGTCGCGCATGATCATGATCTGGGCCATATAGGCGACGGAGCCGTCGCGGCGCGGCCGCTCGACGATCGTTCCCATGTTTATGACATGCCCCCGCAGTGCTATGACATCTGTTGTAGCCATAGACGGAAACGGGCGGAAACGGCAAGAAACGAGACAGGAACCGGCAGGCGAGAGACGTGGCCAAGTGATTGATCAGGCGAAAAAATCCAACAATTTCAGCCCGTGGCGCTTCTCGGTCGCACCCATGATGGATTGGAAGTGGGGTACAAAAATAGCCAATTATTGCAGCATGTTGAGTTTTCACTATCGCGGATGTTGTAACTACAGCCGCAATCCGATTGATCGCGACGTTGCGTAAGGCTGTGCTTTAAGCCTATTCAGCTTGCGCGACGGGCAGGCACTGTCGGGGCTGCGGCATGGTGGAGATGTTGATGAGCGCTGGCCGATTTGTCGGAGGGGTGCATACACAGCAGAAACTGCAGGTTTTGGGCGATTACCTCGCAGCATACGCCAAGGCTCTTCATGAGCAGCGTTTCGTCCTTGTCTATATCGATGCTTTCGCGGGCAGCGGAAACTACAGCCTTGACCTCGGTGACGCGGGTATCCTTTCGGGACTCGGAGGCGAAACTGGACTGGTCACTCGCCCCGGCAGCGCGCGTATGGCATTGGCCGTCGAGCCATCATTCAATCGACTGATCTTTGTCGATCAGGACGCCGCCAGCATCGCAGAGCTGCAGAAGATCAAAGCAGAACACCCGAATCGGGACATCAGGATTCTTGAAGGCGAGGCGAATGATCTGGTTCAGAGACTATGCCAGAGGGACAAGTGGCGGGGGTATCTCAATGCGCGTGGCGTTCGTGCCGTTGTGTTTCTAGACCCTTTCGCGCTCTCGGTTGATTGGGAAACCATCGAAGCCATCGGCAAAACCGAAGCGATCGACCTTTGGTACCTGTTCCCGATCAATGCCGTTGCACGCCTTCTGGCGAGGGACGCGCGTGCACTGGAGCCGGCAAACGTCGACAAGCTGAACAAGGTGCTTGGTGGCAACTGGTGGTATGAAGATCTCTATGCGGCTGTTACCCCTGAGCCTGATCTGTTCGCCGACCCACAGGAAGGCGGCCGCTATCGGCATGCGAATGTCGATCAGATCGAAGCCTCATTCTGCGCACGGCTCCAGCCTCATTTCGGGTACGTGGCACCGAATCCGAAGCGTCTCTATCGCAACGGTCAGCACCTGTTCTCGTTGTTTTTCTGTGTCGCCAATCGCTCAAAAGCTGCCGTCGATTTGGCCAAACGCATTTCCGCGAGCATTCTGGCTAAGTGACTGTCATGCTGCCGAGCGGCTTATCGTCCTTTGAAGCGGTTGCGGGAACTCTCGCACAAGTTCGCCGTCGACGAGGCCGCCACCCTTTCCGTGTGGATCGACGAGGCGCAGCGCGTGGTCATCGAGGGCGCGATCAATCGCAGTCGGATTGTTACGGTAGTGGCCCCACTGCTTGAAAAACGGGGCGACTCCCAAGGTTCGGCATTCGCGTATCGCGTCGGTCGCCCAACGTGCTGACATTGGCCTAGCACCGGCACCGCTCTCGCCGCCAATGATCAACCAGTCTGGAGCGGATGTGTGCTCGCTGATCGACAGCGGGCCTAGAGCAGGTTCGTAAGAGATGAACCGAACGACGGATGGCACGGCAGCGAGTTGCGGCCAGCGGGTGTCATAGCGCGACTGGTCCTCGGCCGTCGTGCCGAGCCAGACATTCGGATAACCATCCTGCCAGTCGGCAGGGAGCATCTTCGCAATGTTCGATGGCCGCTTCGTCAGCAAAAGCCAATCAAGGCGCGGAGTGTCACGGATGAGTTGGAACAGATCGATCCGCCATTGAGGCTCCGCCTGATTGTCGAAAACATCGGCCAGCGAAGCGCAGAACACTCTCTGCCGCCGGCCGTGGACGGCCTCAAATCGTTCTGCATTGCGATTCCAGATCGTCGGCGCTTTCCAGTAATCCACTGTCGTGCGCTTGCGGTCGTGATTGCCCCACTTCACATGACCAGAGCGCTTTGCCCAGCTTTCGGCATAGCAGTGATCGCAGCCAGGGGTCACCTTTGTGCATCCGGTCCACGGATTGAAGGTGTGATCCGTCCACTCGATCTTGGTGCTCTCGGCCATCAATGCCTCCGGAAAGTCAGTGTTATCCTGCGACAGGCAACTTAACCAATCTTCTCGCCGCGACGGGTTTCGGTCCGGTTTAGCCGCACATTGCGTTCAATTCACGCTGCGCCGCGTCCCTGCGCTTGTCGAGATAGGTAGCCAGATCCTGCAGGTGGATTCCGCGCGCGGCCTTCTGGCTGGCCTCCATGCGCACGATCGGCAGCGCGATCTCGCCGGCGGCGACCTTGCGCATGAATTTTTCGGGCGTCAGGTGCGAGAAATAGTCCTTGCAGACCTTCTCGACCGGGATGACGGCCTGACCGTTGTACTGCGCCATGAGCAGGAAAGCGGTGTTCATGTGGCCGCCTCGCTGTCGATGTTGGCGATCACCGGGCGGAACGTGATAGCAGCGACCCAAGGGTCGGCATCCCATGATCCGGGGGCATTGAGGCTGCACCAAAGACTGTGAAACCAGTAACGCGGGTTTGGGCCTGCTGCCATATTGGGGAAGGGGCACCCTTCCGCCATCGCATCGCCGCGACTGATGTCCTGCAGCCGCTCGACCTTCACGGCCTTCACCAGCAGCGTGATGCGGCTCGCCCAGCGGGGCATGAACATGCCGGGGCGCGCCCGCCCGATCTTCTCGATCGCGGGATAACCCCATGTCTGATGCGCGCCATCGGCCTCATAGCGGACTGGCTCCTCGCCACCCAGCGCGCTGGGGGCAAGGTCATCGTATGCCTCATGTGTCCGCCACGCCTCGCGCACCCAAAGTCGATAGCCGGCGTGGCAGGGCAGTTTAAAATAGGGTCCGCCGTTGGCAACTTGCCATGTTTCGAGCGGCTTGGGTTTCCCGGGGGAGATCGGCTTGATCACCCGCCGCGTCTGCGTCTTGTGACCAGCGAGGATGGCGCGCACCATCGGGGCGGAGAACAGGATTGGCTTGTCGGTCATGTCAGCCTCGCCTTGTAGATGATGCCGTCGGCAACCAGGCCGGCCTTGAGGCACAGGCGCTGCATGATGGTGTTAGTCACGTTCGTGCCGAGTTCGACGCGGTCGCAGCCGCGCGCGCGCGCCTCGGCCATGACCGCTTGCATCAGTGCCAGTCCGACGCCGTTGCCACGCGCGATGCGGCTGACGAACAGGATGTCCAGCCACATGAGGCGACCGCGTTCCGAGGCGTGTTCGGGCTCGTAGAACACCGCGAAGCCGAGGCGCGCTCCGGCCTCGTCCTGCGCAATCACGATCTCCTCGCCGCCGGACAGGGCGGCACGCCCTGTCGTGATCGCGCCGCGCGCCTGTGCCCGCGAGACCAGAAGTCCGGCCCAGTCCAGCAGCTGCGCATCGTCGCCCAGGCAGACCGGCGGGGTGATGGTGCTCGCGATCATCGTGCTGCGTCCGTTCTGGCAGCGAGCATGGCGCGCAGATCCGAGAGATGATCGCGCCGCGCGGCCTCGATGTTGTCGGCGAGTTTCGAGACGACGCCGATCGCGGCAACGGCGGCCTCGTCGCTCGTTGCGGCCGGCGCGCTGTCCTTCGCCTTGCCGTTGACGGCATTGGCAAACGCTGTCGCATGGTCGAGGGACGGGAAAGACCAGCTGAAGAAGCAACGCGATGTCGGTCCGTCGACCTCGACGGCGACCATTAGGCCGGTTTGTGTTGCTGTGACTTTCATGGGCGGGTGCCCTCAGGGTGACGCTGCGTGCAATGGATTGATCGGCCCATCAGGTGGCTCGCGGGCGGGTGGAGTCGTAATCGGCGAGCACCGCGCGTGCCTCGATCACATGGTTGTATTCATCCCTCGTCAGTAGCCCGAGTGGGACGGTGCCATTCAGAAATGGCCTCAACGCCTTGATCGCACGCGTGAGGCCGGCTGTAATGTTGGTAAGCTCATCGGGCGCTGATCTCTGTTTTTCCGATGCAATCGTGCGTAGATTGGCGCGCAATTCACCAATCGTCATACTTGGAGGCGCATTGAATACCAAAGAAACCGCCTCTGAAGGCATAGCTTCCCCGAACATTGCGATCATTTCGGCCTGTGTGATCTTGCGCCCACGATCCACTACTTCGATCTCGTCGCCCATCACTCGCTCCTGTCGGCTGGCTTGACGCTGTGTTCGCCGCACCAGTCGTCGTGCCGCACGATGGGGAACCCGCCTGACCGGGGTGCGCTGATGCGGCACGGCCCGCGATGGATCGTCTGGTACACCAGCGGCTGTCCGCCGGCTGGCCGCGCGTACTCGCCGATGTCGAAGCTTGGATTGGCGTCAAACCAGCGGCACGTCTTGCAGGTGTCTGCCATCACAGCACCCCGACGAGTTCGAGCAGCTTCCAGAGGCCGAGGATCGAGATCACGGCGCTGATGGCAATGAGCCAGACCAGACCCTCCTGCTCGACGCGCGAGAGCTGCTGATCCAGATCGGGGAACGGGTCCTGATCGCTCATCCGAGCATCTCCGTCATGAGGGTGGCGATGGCGCAGAGCAGGGCCAGTGCAAGCGCGATGCGGCCGGCCTTCGGTGCCGGGTCTTCCGGATCAGCCGCGAGCCAGACGAGCAGCGCGACTGCGACGACGGCAATGCTGGCGGACACCGCGATGATGGTGCTGCTGATGATGGCGGCGGCGATCATGCGCCGCCTCTCTCGATCAGTGTTGACGTGGTGTTGCGATGACCCTCAATCGCCGCCCAGGCAGCCGCTTCGGATGGGTAACTCCCTATCGAGAAGCGGCGCCCGTTCTTGTCGGTGATCCTTGCCTGCCAGTTGCCGGACTTTGAGTTCGGGACGCGACCAACAGAACCGGGCGCGGTCATCAACCTGTCGCGACGACGCAGGTTCTCGGACTGCGTTTCGTAGATGATGTGGTCAGGATTGACGCATAGCTTGTTGTGGCAGAGGTGCGAGTGAACCAAGCCAGCAGGCTTCCGTCCCCTCACCGCTTCGCATGTGAAGCGGTAGGCCATATCCGTGCCGTTCCGACCATTGACGCGGCGCGGGTTCACGCGGGGCCTGCCCTCGCTATTGAGCGATGCAAGCCATATCCAGCACCCCGAGTTGGGCTCAGGCTGGTAGAGATGATCGAGCTTCATCATGCACCCCCTCGCTCAACCAGAGTCGAGGTTGTCCCCCTGACCAGCCAGCCAGATTGGTCGGGGACAGCCGGTGCATTCGCCACCATGTAGCGATACTTGGATGCGTATCGCTCCGCCCAAGGCGCGAGTCGCTTACGCAGCGCACCAGCCCCGGCGACATGGCAGCGCGCCATGCTGGCTTCATCGTTCGCGCCAGCAGCAATGCACTTGCGCATGTGCTCGACGCCCCAGACCGCGCCGATGTAGCAGTCACGCAGGCCGGCGGCGGTGCCGGCGTAGCCGAGGGCGCGAGCCGACGCGACGCGGACCTGCATCACGCCCTGCGCCCTGTCGCCCTCGCGCAGCAGCGGCCCCTGCGCACCACAGTTGAACCGGCTCTCGACATGGGCGATGCGGGTCGCTGTCGG
>JAIXXA010000023.1 GCA_027490975.1 Rhodospirillaceae bacterium | reverse complement strand
TGCCACAACCACCCAGACAGGGTCAAATAAGGAACAGACTCTACCTTCAAACGGATGAGTTCACGGGCTCAGGCCACTCTGACACGAATTTTTGAGCTTTGCGGACAACATCTCGTGCCTCAACTGCACTCTGATCGGCAGTCCCTTTTACCCTCTCGTAATGGTACCGCTCGTACCGGCTAAGAGCGTCGGCAAGTTCTTTCTCCGCATCGACATCAGGACCTTCAACTACTGCGGCCACGGGCTCGGCGGAGACATCCGGCAAGACTTCCTTTTTCCGTTTCCAGAACCACATAAAGCCCTCGCAAAAAAAGAAGCGCTATCCACTTAGCACTGCATCGAACCATCTAACAGGGTCAACATGGACTCTGGGAAGTGCCTGACGAACCGCCCCCGCTCCGGCACGCGCGAAAGTTCTGCCTCGTCCCGGCCGGTCGATACCCATTCCCCGAAACGATGGCAGGCGAAGCCCGTCGCGCACTTGGCAGTCTTGCGGCAGGACAGGCACGTCTCCGGGTCGCTGGCGTATGGGGCCGGATAGGTGTTCGTTGTCGGCCGTCCGGTCATGTCTCGCCGAAGATCCCATCGTCGTCGCCGACGATGCGAGGGCGCGGACGCCCGTTCGAGCGCGACGTATCAGACTGCGTCGAGCGGTCCCCGAGCAACGGATAGTCGAGATCGAGCGCGAACCTTGGGCGGCCGTCCGCCTGGCGTCGTCGCGCCTTGTTCAAGACGACATCGTGCTCCCCGCCCCCGAGCAAGAGATCGGACGCGGTGCCAACAGGCTGAAGTTTCGATAAGGATGCATCGCGTAATCTCCATTTTTCTCGCGGATTTCAGCGGGTACCCAGTGCATCTAATGCGCACGCGCGTTTACGCTCCCTCGGGAGGGTGGCTAGCACGGCGCGTTATCCACACGACTAGCGCACGGCGCGCGCACTATGGCAGCGTTCTGCCATACCACCTGTGCCCGGCCTACACTATGCGACTGCGAGAGCGGCAAGCTCCGCGACGAACTGCTGCCGACAAGATCTTCTACAGTCTGAAGTATGCCCGCATCGTCATGGAACGCTGGTGCCGACACTGCACCAAAAAACGGCCGCACTCGGCGCTTAGATATCAACCACCGGCCCCGGTGACACTCGGCAAGGTACAGACTCTCGAACCTATCCTCGCGATGTTGTAATCTATCATTTGGGACGATTCAAAAACTCGGACAGGTCGATACTGGCGCGACATGAACACTTGGATTTTTCAAGGCAACCCTAAAGTCTTCGCCCTTCAAGGCTACCTGAATGCCTGTTCGGGCGTATTCACATGGAGTGTCGCCAAGTACGCCGATCAGATCGCCGTTGGCGATAGCGTGTACATCTGGCAATCGCAGGGGGACGAGCCTTCTTCTGCTGGTGTGATTGCGGCTGGCACGGTGGTCGAGCCGCCCAAGTTTCAGCTCGACGACATCGTTTCGGCGAATTTCTGGCAAGAGCCGTTCACAAATACTGAGCAAATGCGAGTACGGGTTCGTTTGAACCGCCTCGCAAAGAGCAAGGAAGTCCTCAAGCGCGACTGGATGAAGGACGATAGCGTCCTGCGGGAATTGCTAATTATGAAGCAGCCTGCAGGAACGACTTTCCCAGTAACGGCGGCTCAATCAAGGCGTCTCGGTCAACTATGGAGAAAGACGGGTACCGATTGGTCCCGCGATGAAGTTGTTGCCGCTATCTGGCTATATGTTGAGCTCCACGACAAGGAGATATCAAAGACTGCTGGATCTTCGGTCGAGCAGTTGGCACAAAAACTCGGACGCGCGCCCTCTGGCGTCTACAACAAACTCATGAACATCCGATCGATTGATCCTCGTGACGCTCGAAAGGGCTTCGATGGCGGGTCGAAAGTCGATCAGATGACCTGGGACGAATTCTTTGACTCCACGACCAGCGTTCTCGACCAAGATCGTCTTCAGAATGAGTATTTGCGCCTTTGGGGCGATGAAATCGTTGCCGATAAGATTTCAGATGAAGTCCTTTCAGCTGAAGTTAAGCGCCTCGAGACTAAGAATCTTGATGATCTTCTGAGCGAATACAAAACTTGCCCGAGGATATCGCTGCCAAATCGCCGCTCGCAGTCTAGCGTGGTGTTTGACCGCGATCCGCTGGTCGTCGCCCTACGTAAGCGGTTATCAGGCTATCAATGTGAAGTGCCAAATTGTCAGAGCGAAAAGTTCAAAACGGAGTCGGGGCATTTTTACGTCGAGGTGCATCACCTGGTTCCGCTGGCCGATGGCGGTGCTGACCTCTTAGAAAACACGGCATCGCTCTGTCCGACGCACCATCGCTTGCTACATCATGCAGCCGATAAAGGCTCGATTCGCGCGTCGCTTATTGCGAAGCGAAAAACTGAATCAGCTGGAGCGTAGAATTTTGAACCAGTTATCGCCTGATGGGGTGGACGGGCTCTCCTGGCTGGTTCAAGACCATTAGCCTATGGCACGCCATCCCTTTCATTAAGTTACGGAACAGATGGCATTCGCCCCTGACCTCACCCGTTTGAGTGATGGGTCCACTCATTGTATCCGCCCCCGTTACTGCGGCAACGGGCTGGCTCATTCCACGAATTTTCAGTCTTCCGACGGATTTTCGCGGACGCCCGGTGCATCGAATGCGAGCGCGCATTCACCCTCCCCCCAGGGGGTAGGCCGGGGCGGCGCTTATCCACACGGGTGGCGCGCGGCGCGCGTGCTGTGGCAGCGTTCGGCCATGATCGATGAAAACCCCTCGCCTTGCCCCGTAAGG
Source organism: Rhodospirillaceae bacterium (assembly GCA_027490975.1). Lineage (GTDB taxonomy): Bacteria > Pseudomonadota > Alphaproteobacteria > CACIAM-22H2 > CACIAM-22H2 > Tagaea. The sequence continues at coordinate 837 of JAIXXA010000023.1, read as the reverse complement.
CTCAAGACGGCGCAGCAATACCGCCAGATCGCGGAGTGGGCGCGGCAGACGGTCGAGGGACCGAAAGGGGAGGCTCTGGACAAGGAGGGCCGCGCGAAGCTGTATCGAACGATACTGCTAGCCGACAGCCTGGCGCAGAAGATGGCCGAACGCGAGGCGCAGCAACAGCAACCGAGCGAGCCGCAGCCGGAACGCGACAAAAGCAACGATCAGCGCCGGGACGACGCATGAAACGGCTTAGGCTAATAATCGAAACTCTAGCGTCCCTGGCGGTGCTGGTCGGGATATGGGCCGCAGCCGCCTGGGTAATTCACGGCTAGACCGCCTCGCGTCCGCCTTGCCGATCGACAAGTCCCAACAGTGGCCGTTGTTGGTTTCAGCGCGGAAAAGCCAGCGCGATCAATGCTCGAATTTTGGCCAAAATACGCCGTGACAGACACACAAGCAGCCCCGCAGCCTTGCACCATCACAACGCGCAACGAGCGCACAAGATGGAGCAGACAACATGCCGAAGATGATACCCAGCGCCGCCGAGGACTGGACCGCGTACTGGAACGCTTGCATTACCTTGGATGCGCGCAACAAGAGCGAGAGCACTGAAGCAATCGCGAGCCTGATGCACCTCGCGCTGCATGAACCGAACACGGTCGGCGGCCTCGCGGCAGAGGAACTCATGGAGCGGTTCCGCGTGCGCGTGATGATGGGTGAAGCCGCGAAACCTTGCAGCGAAAGGACCAGGAAAGGACCGCCCAAGTAGCCTGCCGACCGCTTGGCGGGGGAAACTGGCTCTAACCCATTGAAAGTAATGGTGCAGCAGGAGGGAATTGAACCCTCGAC
>JAIXXA010000076.1 GCA_027490975.1 Rhodospirillaceae bacterium | reverse complement strand
CCAAGCTGGCGCTCGATCCGTTCTGGTGGATCGAGGCCGAACCCGTCTGGATCACCGCGGAAAAGGCGGGCCTGCGCACCGCAACGATGTTCTGGCCGGGCAGCGAAGTCGCGCATAACGGCGTCCGCCCCAGCGACTGGATGCGGTTTGACCAGGCGATCAGCAACGCACAGCGGGTCAATACCGTGCTCGACTGGATGCGGCGTCCCGCGGCGATCCGCCCGCGGCTGGTCACGATGTATTTCGACACCGTCGATACTGCAGGGCACCGCTTCGGCCCGGGTCGCTCGCCCGAGCTGGACGCCGCCATTGCCGAAGTGGACTCGCGCATCGGCGATGTCGTGCGCGGGGTGGAGGCGATGGGTGTGCGCGCCAACTTCATCATCACCGCCGATCACGGCATGGCCGAAACCGCCGAAACCCGGGTGATCCAGCTGGAAGAGCTCATCTAGTGGGCCAGCTATATCCCGGTGGAAACCGGCCCTTATGCCGCGATCGAACCCGCCGCGGGCACCGACGAGCGGGTGTATCAGGCGCTTCTGAAGCCCCATCCGCACATGGCCTGCCACCGCAAGGAAGCGCTGCCCAAGCACCTGCATTACGGGCAGAACCCGCGGGTCGCCGCGATCATCTGCATCGCCGAAAATGGCTGGACGATCCTGTCGGGCACCCCGCCCTATCCGGTCAAGGGCGGCGCGCATGGCTATGATCCCACGCATCCGGACATGCACGCGCTGTTCATGGCGTTCGGCCCGTCGATCAAGCCGACACCCAGCCTGCCACTGTTCGACAATGTCGATGTCTATCCGCTGATCGCGGTGCTCACCGGCTTTGCTCCGTTGCCTTCGGATGGCGATGCTGCGACGCTCGCGCCTTTGGTCGCACGCTGATTTTGCTTGCAAATCAAAGGTTGCGGAACAAAACTCATGTCCATGATCTATTATGAAGACCTAGAAGTCGGTTCGACTGCGAAGTTCGGCCGTTATGACGTCAGCCGCGACGAGGTGATCGAGTTCGCGCGCAAATACGATCCGCAGCCGTTTCATCTCGACGACGAGGCCGCAGCCAAGACGCATTTCGGGCGGCTGTCGGCCAGCGGCTGGCACACCTGCGCGATGACGATGGCGATGCTGGTCGAGAACATGAAGACCAGCCGCCAGGCGGGCCTGGGATCGCCCGGCATGGACAATCTGCGCTGGGTAAAGCCGGTCTATCCCGGCGATACGCTGCGCGTCGAAACCACGATCATCGAGAAGCGCCGCTCGAAGAACCGCCCGGACATGGGGCTGTTCAAGTCGGACCTCACCATCTTCAATCAGGATGACGAGCCGGTGATGACGATGCGCAGCAATGGCCTGATCAAGGTGCGCAATCCGGAAGCCCCGATCGAGGAATAGGCGCGCTGGGCCTCAGTTGCAGGCCCAGTACCCGTCCTGATAGCTGAACGCCGGACCATCGGCATCGCTGACCTGCATGCTCGCCGTGCTGCCCGCGGCATCCTTGCCAGAGGCCGAGACCATCAACGTCACGCCCTGCCCGGCAAAGCTGCCGCCGGTGGTGGCAACCGTGGCTGACGCGGTCACATCGATCTGCTTGCCCGCGACCGACATGATGCCCTGGCCCCCCTTCTTGCCCGCCACCAGTACCGGCAACGCGCCTTCAGCCGGGCTGAACCGGCACGCGCCGCTCTCCAGCCCCGCCGCGCTGATCGCGCTCGACAGCAAGGGTTCGAGCTTCGATCCCTCCGCGTCGACCGCCTGCACGCCGATTTGCGCAGCAGCAGGAACATCGCCCGTAACCGTGGTGTCTGAAGCCGCGCCACCCGGCCCATCCAGCGTCACCAGCTTGTCCTCGGCAGGCTTTTCACTGCTGCACGCGGCGAGCAGGGCGAGCGGGAAGAGGATGGCGATGCGCATGGGAAAGCTCCGAGATCGGGGAATGTTGGTGGGCCTATAGCGCGGTGGCGAGCGGCGTTAAAGCCCGGCGGTTTCGCGTCGCATACGCTTTGCGAGGCCAGCATGCGCCTGCACCATAATCTGCGCAAAAGTTTCAACCTGATCGATTGTCGCTCCGAACTTTTTTAAGTGAGCGCCGGATGCCTCAATGCCTCTCAGATACTCCTGCAACTGTTCCTCTGGAGTGCCGAACACGAACGGCAGAAAATCAAGCTGCGGGGAACAATCGTAAACTCGCTGACTGATCCTCGCTTTTGATCTTGATGGATAATTGAGTGCCCTATCGGGCCGCATAATGATCGGAATATAACGCAGCTTCACATCGAGAGACACCAACCCACAGGCATCGAAACGCTCGTTCAGATATGGCTCAACCAACTTGCGACATCTATCTTCTGCTTTGGACGCGGCTAGGTCCGTCTCGCTGGATGCCCAGAATTGCAATTTTGCCTCCATTGCGCAAACTGTCGGCGCTTCAACTCACTTCCGCCCGAACAGTCGCTCGATATCGCCATGCGCCAGCTTCACCCAGGTCGGGCGTCCGTGGTTGCATTGGCCCGAATGCGGGGTGATCTCCATTTCGCGCAGCAGGGCGTTCATCTCGGCGACCGAGAGCACCCGCCCTGCCCGCACCGATCCGTGGCAGGCCATGGTCGAGGCGACCAGATCGAGCCGCTCCTTGAGCGACAGCGCAGCATCGAACGCGCCCAGTTCATCGGCGATGTCCTGCACCAGGCCGTGCACATCGCCGCCGCCGAGCATCGCCGGCACCGCGCGAACGAGCACCGCAGCCGGTCCGAAGCGTTCGACCTCCAGGCCGAAGTCCGCAAGCTCGCCGCTGCGTTCCTCGATCCGGTCGCAGGCGGTCTCATCAAGCTCGACCACCTCTGGCAGCAGCAGCGCCTGGCTCGCCACGCGGCCACCGTCCGCCGCCTTGCGCATGCGTTCGAGCACCAGCCGTTCGTGCGCGGCATGCTGGTCGACGATCACCAGGCCGTCCTCGGCTTCGGCAACGATATAGGTCTTGGCGATCTGACCCCGCGCGATGCCCAGGGGATAGCGTTCGGCCATCGGCACCGGCGAAAAGGATGGCTCGGCACGGCCCATCGGCGCTGCCGCCATGAACGGCTGGCTGCGCTCGGCCACACCGGCGGCCGCGAGCCAGGCGGGCTCCTCGGCTGGCGCCATGGCGATGGGGGCCGGGCTGAACATGTCACGCTCGGGCGGCGGTGGTGGTGCCAGCGGTTCGCTCTGCCAGCGCGAGAGCGCGCCTTCTGCCGGGCGCTGCACCGCGCGGAAGCCGCCTTCGCCGAGCGCCCGCCTCAACCCCGAGACGATCATCCCGCGCACCATCGCGGCATCGCGGAAGCGCACTTCGGTCTTGGCCGGATGCACATTGACGTCGACATCCTGCGGCACGACCTCGAGAAACAAGGCCACCACCGGATGCCGATCGCGCGCCAGCATCTCGGCATAGGCTGTGCGCACCGCGCCGACCAGCAGCCGGTCGCGCACGGGCCGCGCATTCACGAACAGAAACTGGTGATCGGCGACGCCCCGGTTGTAGGTCGGCAGCCCCGCCACCCCGGTCAGCCGCACGCCTTCGCGCTCGAAATCGAGCAGCACGGCATTGTCGGCCAGCCCGCGCGCGGTGAGCGAGGCGATACGCGTCAGCCGAGCCTCGCCCGCCTGTACGCTGAACACCCGGCGGCCATCCGACTCGAGGCTGAACGCGATATCGGGCCGCGCCATCGCCAGCCGCTTCACGACATCGCTGCACGCGGCATATTCGCTGCGCGCCGAACGTAAAAACTTGCGACGCGCCGGCACGCGAGCGAACAGGCTGTCCATCCGGATTCGCGTGCCCGGGGGCAGAGAGGCGGGGCCATCCTCGACGACATCGCCATGATCGACCACGCGCCGCCAGCCATCGCCGTCGGCGGTGCGGCTGGCGATCGACAGCCGCGCGACGCTGGCAATGCTGGGCAAGGCCTCGCCGCGAAAGCCCAGCGTGGAGACCAGTTCGATCGCATCGTCGGGAAGTTTGGAGGTCGCATGCCGCTCGAGCGCCAGCGCGATGTCGTCCGAGGACATGCCGCAGCCATTGTCGATCACCTCGATCGCACCCAGCCCGCCGTCTTCCAGCGCGATGGATATGCGGTTCGCTCCGGCGTCGATCGCGTTCTCGACCAGCTCCTTCAACGCACTGGCTGGTCTTTCCACCACTTCGCCCGCTGCGATCCGGTTTATCAGGGCGTTTGGAAGCCTTCGTATTGACATGGCCCCGGTCCTAGCCCAAGCGCGGCTTGGACGCGACTCCCGAGTTCCCCGCATTTTTCATGCCTGGTCTGGCCGGGTGCCCGGGTTAGCCTCCGCCCTCAGGACTATCGCGTAAAATCCACCCGGATCGCCGCTTTGTCCGCCCCGTCTGGCTCCTGATATTTGGAAAGTCTGCATGTCGTTCATCTCCAAACTCTTCCGGTTCGGCTCGCACAATATGGCGATCGATCTGGGCACCGCGAACACGCTTGTCTATGTCCAGGATCAGGGCATCGTGCTGAACGAGCCGTCGGTGGTGGCGCTGGAGACGATCAACGGCATCAAGCGGGTCAAGGCGGTGGGCGTCGATGCCAAGATGATGATGGGCAAGACCCCCGATTCGATCGAGGCGATCCGCCCGTTGCGTGACGGTGTCATCGCCGACATCGAAGTCGCCGAGCACATGATCAAGTATTTCATCCAGAAGGTTCACGGCAAGCGGAGCATGTTCAGCTATCCGGAGATCGTGATCTGCGTGCCTTCGGGCTCCACCTCGGTCGAGCGCCGCGCGATCCGCGATGCGGCATCGAACGCCGGCGCCAGTCAGGTGATGCTGATCGTCGAGCCCATGGCCGCTGCCATCGGCGCCGACATGCCGGTGACCGAGCCGATCGGATCGATGGTCGTCGATATCGGTGGTGGCACCACCGAAGTTGCGGTGCTTTCGCTGCGCGGCCTCGCCTATACCACCTCGGTGCGCACCGGCGGCGACAAGATGGACGAGGCGATCGTCTCGTACGTTCGCCGCCACCACAACCTGCTGATCGGTGAAACCACCGCCGAGCGCATCAAGAAGGACTTCGGCGTTGCCGTCGCGCCGGCGGACGGCATCGGTCACACGATCCAGATCAAGGGCCGCGACCTCGTCAACGGCATCCCCAAGGAAATCTCGATCAACCAGGGCCAGATTGCCGAAGCGCTGTCCGAGCCGATCAGCACGATCGTCGAGGGCGTCCGCATCGCGCTGGAAAACACCGCGCCGGAACTCGCCGCCGACATCGTCGATCAGGGCATCGTGCTCACCGGCGGCGGCGCGCTGATCCAGGGCCTCGATGCGCATCTGCGCGAAGAGACCGGCCTGCCCGTCTCGGTGGCGGAAGATCCGCTGACCTGTGTTGCCATCGGCACCGGCCGCGCCATGGAAGATCCGATCTTCCGGGGCGTGCTGATGACCGCCTAAGCCAAGGGCGATCACAGCATGGCGCCGCCCCGCAAACGGCGCCCCGGGTTCTCCCGCAAGGCGCAGCTGCAAATCTTCACCGGCTATCTGCTGGCCTTCACGGGCGCGTTTGCCGGTCTGCTGCTGCTTGCCCTGTCCTATTTCGACCCCACTGCCTTTTCGGCGGTGCGCAGCATGACCGCAGAGGTCACCGCGCCCCCCGCCCGGCTGTTCACCGGCATGCGTGTCGGCGCGCAGGACGGCTGGCGCGAGGTCGCCGCCTATTTCGAAGCCGGATCGAAGAACGCAGCCTTGCAGCGAGAGGCAGAGCGCAACCGCATCCGGCTGATCGAGGCGCGCGCGCTGAAGCAGGAAAACCGCGAGCTGCGCCGCCTGCTGGGGCTGATCAAGCAGGTCGGCCGTCCGGTCGCCACCGCACGGCTGATCAATTCCACCGCGTCGAGCAGCCGCCGCTATGCCACGCTCGATGTCGGATCGCGCCAGGGCGTGCAGCGCGGCCAGCCGGTGCGCGCCCAGCGCGGGCTGATCGGCCGCGTGCTCGAGACCGGCCCCAATACCTCGCGCGTGTTGCTGCTCAGCGATGCCGAAAATGTCGTGCCGGTCCGCCGCGCGCGCGATGGCATCGTGGCGTTCTCGCAAGGCCGAGGCGATGGCCGGGTGGATCTCAAGCTGATCGACATCGGTGTCAATCCGTTCAAGGTTGGTGATGTCATGGTGACATCGGGCAATGGCGGCATCTATCCGCCCAACGTGCCCGTCGCGATCATCGAGAAGCTGACCACCGATGGCGCGATCGGCAAGCTGCTCGCCAATCCGGCGGGCACCGATTTCGTCATCGTGCAGGAGATGTACGAACCCGAGCTCGCCGATCCGGAGGCGAGCGGTCTGCCGCCCGCCAATTCGGCGCCGGCTGCGCCGCTTTCAGCGCCGCGCAAGCCCGCAAGGGCCGGCACGGACGCAGCCCCTGCCGCTGCATCGACTGCACCTTCCCCCGCGCCTGCCGAAACGGCAGCCCCGGCACCGGGTGAGCCGCCGCAATGAACGCGCCCTATCGCGCCCGGCTGAACCGCGAGCCTTCTGCCTTCCGCAAGGCTGCCGTGCCGATCGCATCGGTACTCGCCGGATCGCTGACTCCACTGTTGCCGATCGTCGCATCCGCCCCGGTGCTGCCGCCGTTCGGTCTGGTCATCCTGATCTGCTGGCAGATTTTGCGTCCAGGCCTCTGGCCCGTCTGGGCGGGCGTGCCCTTCGGCATGATCGACGATATCATCAGCGGCCAGCCGGTCGGCAGCGCGGTGCTGCTGTGGTCGATCATCCTCATCGCGCTCGACCTGATCGAGCAGCGCTATATCTGGCGCAATTACTGGCAGGACTGGTTCATCGCCGCTGCCTGCCTTATATTCGCGCTGGCAGGAGGCCTTGCGATCAACAATTTTCTCGTCAGCGACACGCGCCTGTCGGTGCTGTACCCCCAGATGATCCTGGCGATCTTCACCTATCCGCTGGTGCTGCGCCTCGTCGCGCGGCTCGATCACATCCGTCTCAAACGGTGACGGCAGGCAATCCATGAGGCGGCCCGGAAAGCTGATCACCCGCAACTCGCTGAACATGACGTTCAACCGCCGCACGATGCTCATCGGCGGGGCGCAGGGCCTGGTGGGCACCATTCTCGCGGGCCGGATGGCCTATATCTCGGTGGTCGAGAACGAGCGCTACAAGATGCTGTCGGAGAGCAACCGGGTCAACCTGACGCTCATCCCGCCGCGTCGCGGCTGGATCATCGACCGCAACGGCAAGCCTTTGGCCAACAACAAGGCCGATTTCCGCGTCGACCTGATCCCGCAGCGGGTGCGCGATATCGAAGCGACGATCGGCCAGCTCGGGCAGATCCTGCGCATGACGCCCGACGAGGTCGACGACCTGCGCGTGGCGATGAAGGATGCGCGCGGCCTGCAACCGGTGCCGGTGGCGGCAGGGTTGACCTGGGAGGATTTCGCGGCCCTTTCGGTGCGTCTGCCCGATCTGCCCGGTGTCGCGCCGCAGCGGGGCTTTTCCCGCCAGTATCCCACCGGCGCTGCGGTCGGCCATCTGCTTGGCTATGTCGGCATCGCCAATGCCGAGGAGTACGAGCAGAGCAAGAACCCGCTGCTGATCACGCCGGGGTTCAAGATCGGCAAGGACGGGCTGGAAAAATATTACGAGCAGCGGCTGGAGGGCAAGCCCGGCGCGCGCAAGGTGGAGGTCACCGCGCGCGGCAAGATCGTGCGCGAACTCGGGGTCAAGGAAGACACGCCCGGCAAGCCGCTCAAGCTGACCATCGATGGCGGCCTGCAGGAATTCGTCGCGCGCCGCATGGGGCGCGAATCAGGCGCGGCGGTGGTGATCGATTGCCAGACGGGGGGCATCCTGGCGTTCTCGTCGATGCCCAGCTTCGATCCCAACAGCTTTTCGGACGGCATCGGCCGGCTGGAATATGCGATGATGTCGCAGGACGAGCGGGTGCCGCTGCTCAACAAGGCGACCCGCGGCCTGTATCCGCCCGGTTCCACCCTCAAGCCGATGGCAGCCGTCGCGTGCCTGCAGAACGGCGTGGACCCCGAAGAGACGGTCAACTGCCCGGGCGGCTATCGCTTGGGCAACCGCTTCTACCAGTGCCTCGGGCGGCACGGGCCGGTCAACATGACCCGCGCGATCGAAAAGAGCTGCAATACCTATTTCTACGCGCAGGCGCATCGGCTGGGCTATGACAAGATCGCGATGGTCGCGCGCGAGATGGGGCTGGGCGAGGAGTTCGACCTTGCCGGGCTCAACCAGCGCTACGGCACCATTCCCGACAGCGAATGGAAGATGCGCAAGTACAAGCAGGGCTGGACCGCATCGGATTCGCTCAACGCGGTGATCGGCCAGGGCTATGTCATCGTCAATCCGCTGCAGCTGGCGGTAATGACCGCGCGGTTGGCCTCGGGCCGCAAGCTCTATCCGCACCTGATCCCCAACGACAAGATCGCGCCCACCCTGCCTTACGCACCCGAGCATCTGGCGATCGCGCAGCAGGGCATGGCGCAGGTTGTCAGCCAGGGCACTGCGGCGCGCAGCAAGCTGCCTCTCGAAGGCATCGCGATGGCGGGCAAGACCGGTACGGCGCAGGTGCGCGGCTTCGGATCGGGCAGCCGCGGCGGTGCAGGCGTGCCGTGGAAATATCGCGACCATGGCCTGTTCGTCTGCTTTGCCCCTGTCGAGCAGCCGCTGTACGCCGCTGCTGTCGTGATCGAGCACGGGCTCGGCGGCTCGCGCGCCGCGGCCCCGGTGGCCAAGGACTTCATGACCTATATGTTCGATCCGCAAAAGGCGATGGACAGCCTGCTCGCGCTGGAGGCCGGCTGGGGCGGCAATATCGCCGAGCGCATGGCGAGCGAATTTGCCACCTTCCGCGCCCGCTCCGAAGGCGGTGCACCTGCAGAACCTGCGCCCGAAGACAGCGCGCCCTGACATGCTGAGCTTCGTCCCGCGCCCGGTCGCCGATCTGCCCTGGCAGATCATCGCCATCACCGTGACGATCGCAGCCTTCGGCGTGATCGTGCTCTATTCGGCCGCCGGTGGCAGCATCAGCCCGTGGGCAGGAATCCATGCATTGCGCTTCGGCGTGTTCCTGGTGATGGCGCTGGTCATCCGCATGTTCAGCGAAAATTTCGTCAAGCTGGGCACCTTCCCGGCCTATGCGCTGTTCGCGGTGCTGCTGCTGCTGGTGGAGCTCGCAGGCGCGGTCAAGGGCGGCAGCCAGCGCTGGATCGAACTGGGCGGCTTCCGCCTGCAGCCTTCCGAATTCATGAAGCCGCTGGTGGTGCTCGCCATCGCGCGATTCTATGAAATGATCCCCATCGGCCAGGCGCGCAGCTGGTCTGCGATCTGGCCGCCTTTGGTGCTGATCGGGGTCCCCTGGTTCCTCGTGATGACCCAGCCCGACCTTGGGACGTCGATCGCGGTGATGAGCGGCGGGGTCACGGTGATGTTCCTTGCAGGAGTTCCGCTGCGGCTGTTCATCGGTGCGGGCCTGGCCGGCGCCGCCTTCGTGCCGTTCGCGTTTTTCTTCCTGCTCAGGGAGTATCAGCAGAATCGCGTGCTGATCTTTCTCGACCCGGAAAGCGATCCGCTGGGCACCGGCTATCACATCAGCCAGTCCAAGATCGCGATCGGATCGGGCGGCATCGGCGGCAAGGGCTATCTGCAGGGATCGCAGAGCCATCTCGATTACCTGCCCGAGGGCCATACCGACTTTGTCTTTGCCACCATGGCCGAAGAATGGGGGCTGGTCGGTGGACTGTTCGTCATCGGCCTGTTCGCGCTGCTGCTGCGCTGGGCCACTGTCGTCTCGCTCAACGCGCCGAGCCGCTTCGGCAAGCTGGCAGGCGGCGGGCTCACCATGGTGATCTTCTTCTATATCGCGATCAACCTGCTGATGGTGATGGGCCTCGCCCCGGTTGTCGGCATCCCCCTGCCCTTCCTCAGCTATGGCGGATCGTCGATGATGACGATCATGATCTGCATCGGCCTGTTGATGGGCATCGAACGCAACACCCGCGAAAGCGGCAGCAGCGCGGGCCGCGTGATCAGCTAATCGCCAAAGACGACCTCGGCGGCTGAATTTTCTGCAAAAAGTCGCACAAAAGGTCTTTTCATCCGTCTCCAATCTTATATAGGCAGCGCTCTCGCGGCGGCGGGTCGATTCGATCTCGCCGATGCATGGATGGACGCATAGCTCAGTTGGTAGAGCAGCTGACTCTTAATCAGCGGGTCCTTGGTTCGAGCCCAAGTGCGTCCACCATTTTTCCCATAAAATCAAATAATTAAACGCAGCAGATTTTGACTGCTATGACCGGCTCGAGCTCTAGGTAACACCCTAGGTAACAACTGGATCATTGCATTCTTTGGTCAGATGGCTGTTTGCACCTCGTAAAATAGCTTTGCGGAACCTCGATGAGGCTTCGAATCAGCACGCCGGTTAGGACGGCAATTTGGCAGATATATCCATGTTGGGTGTCGGGCGACGTACTTGGATTTGCTACCATGCTCTACCCGAACGTACGATGCCGGCTGTAGACTTAGACCCAGTCGTTCTCGATCCGAGCAATGAATGTCTGCTTCCGCCGAAGGCCTCCAAGCGGCCTTCAGGATCGAGCACCGCCCTCTTGATCACTGTAACTGGGTGGTGAACTGCCGTAACCGCTTCAGCTTGGAAATGCCTCAGCCACAAGAAGGGTCGGACCACCAGTGTAGTGTCAGTCACCCATTACTATAATGGCACCGGGCCATTGCATTTCGCGTAGCCCTACGCGCCCGACAAACATCGTGCTAGCGGACTGATTATGGGGTTCACCGATGCTTTCCCATTGCGCGTAAATTCCGATGCGCTTTCCTTTAATCCGATCATTTATGTTCGATAGCCGAGTCCTAGCTTCCCTTTTCGAACCGAAAAGTGCCCTTCCTGACCAATAGCCTTCGACTGCGAGGCACTCACCTACCAACCCTCCGGCATCGGCAGCCAAAACAGAAAAAGACACGCGTTTTGCGACGGCAAGATTGCAGTCCGCGCACGCAAGAAGTAGCGCTTTAAGCATCCTAGCAACGCCAACGGCATATCCGTTTTAAAAGCTGGCGAACACCTCGTCGACACCGCTTTCGTTCCGGATGGGATTAGGCTCCGCCTAATTCGAATTGGTACTGATTGCGCGATCCTACTGCAGATATTGAGGCGCGTTTCATAGCTTTTTTTCTGTCACGAGTTGTTAGCGGTTTGAGTTCACTATGCGCGTCAATACACCATATTCATTGGCAACGTGTTTCAATCCTGATTCGGAATTAGCTCATGGCATCCCAACCTCGCCGTTTCGGTCTGTCCAAGTCGAAGATTACCGCATTCGAACAATGCCCCAAACGTTTGTGGCTCTCGGTCCATCGTCGAGATCTGGCAGAGCAGGACGACGGAGCCACCGCGCGCTTTGCAACCGGGCATGAAGTCGGAGCGATCGCTTGCGCACTGTTGCCGGATGGCGTGATGGTCGATGCTGAGCCGGACCTTGCGGCCGCGCTCGATTCAACGCGCGCATTACTCGACACTGGACATGACCGGCCGATCTTCGAAGCGACGCTAGAGCACGACGGCGTCTTGGTCCGTATCGACATTCTGGAACCAGACGGTGCTGGCGGATGGCTCATGGCCGAGGTGAAATCCTCGACAAAGGCGAAGGACTATCATGTTGGCGACTTGGCGACTCAGCTGTGGGTGGCCCGTAACGCGGGTGTGCCGATCACCCGTGCAGCCATCCGACACATCGACACCCGCTTCGTCCTGGAACGCGAGGGGGACTGGACCGGCCTGTTTGCCGACACGGATCTGGCGGCGCTCGCCGAGCCGATCACCGCAACGCGCCCAGATGTTGTTGCAGCAGCCCGTATTGCCCTCGCCGGCACCGAGCCAGCCATTAGCCCGAGCGCCCATTGTGAAACGCCATTCCCCTGCGAGTTTGCTGGCTATTGCCATGCGGCGGTACCCGCTGGACCGGATTGGCCAGTGACCGTGCTGCCGAATGGCGGCGGCAAACGCTGGATCGAGCGCAACATCACCGACCTATTCGCCATCGACCCCGCTGAGCTGACCAGTGCCGTCCAAAAGCGCGTGTATGAGGCAACGGTGACCGGCAAGGTATATCACGATGTCGCTGGCGCCCGCGCCGCAATGAGTGCCTGGGCTTTCCCGCGCGCGTGGCTGGATTTCGAGACAATCGCCTTCGCCGTTCCGCGCTGGATCGGCACAAAGCCTTACAGCCAGGTCCCCTTTCAATTTTCCGCCCATATAGAGGAAGCTGACGGCACGATTGTTCACCGCGAGTTTCTTAGCCTCGATGGCAGCGACCCTCGCCGTGCCTGCGCCGAGGCGCTGGTAGCGATAATCCCCATTACCGGCGCTGTCATCGGCTACAATGCGAGCTTCGAGAAGTCCCGAATTCTCGAACTTGCAGCGGCCTTTCCCGATCTTGCGGACGCTCTGCAGGGTATTGCGGACCGGATCGTTGATCTGCTGCCGGTGACGCGCGCGCACTGGTATCATCGCGATCAGCGCGGCAGCTGGTCGATCAAGGCGGTGTTGCCGACTGTCGCGGCGGACATGGACTATGCCTCTCTCGAGGTGAAGGACGGCGGCAACGCCCAGGAAGCGTATATCGAGGCGATTACCGAAGGTTGCACGCCCGAACGCAGAATGGCGCTGGATTTGGCTCTTCGCGCCTATTGCGGCCGCGATACCGAGGCCATGATCGTGCTGGCGCGGCGGCTGTGCGCAGAGAATGCAGAATCGATGTAAGGGTTCGGTTCAACAAGTCTGACGGCGGCCGCCCCTCCTTTTTAAGGGGTCCGATCCTAGGACTGAACAACGCCTACGATCCAACGTCCCATCGCACTGGCCTAACGAGGCGCTTTGCCGCTCGTCGGATAGCATGGGTGACGCAGGGCGATTGGCGGTACCAACAGCATCCTCCTTTGCCAGCCCATAGCCTGATTATTGTGATGTCCCATTAAACGATCAATATTCCCGGTCACTGTCAGCATAAACCTCGGATAACCAGATTTTTGCACGGTAGAAACCAGGCGTGCCCGAGGACCTTGAGAATGCAAACTGGTCATCCCGACTTGTATGCCGGCCGGCGGGCAGGTTCAGCGTGATGAGACGACCTTCACGACGGACATAATCACAGCTGTCCAACTGCTGGTCATGCGAATCGCAGCGGAAAAGCTCGCCGTTCAATGTGGCAGTTTCGATCAGCTTGTCCGACTTGTTGACGAACTTCCAGTTGATGCGGAACATGGGGCTGATAGTCGCCGGGCGGCCACCGCCCATTTCATCCAACACGGGCGTGCTGATGAAGAATTCATATTCGCTGTCCCTCAGCATCGAGGTCGTTACCCACTGGTCCCAGACAAACATCGAAAGCAGGATCGACAAGATCACCAGGACGATGACCCGAACCGATCTGAACGTTGAAAGTACGGCAACCAAGATGCCAATGCCTATGGCATTGCCCCAGCCGCCATCCCCTGAATTAGACATCGCTGCTGCTCCTTATGGATCGGTTTGATCGAGCCAAAAATTGGCCGGCAAGTTGATCAAACCATATGGGGTTATCCGGTCACGGGATGAAAATTGAAGCCGCCGAGGGTTTGAGCCTGATATCGGCAAAGACGAAGCGCGTTGAACGTCGGCGCCCGCAGGTTTGATCACACCGTGATCACGGGCGGGGCCAACGCGTCATTCCGCATCCGCTCGTGCGATCATCGCTTCATCGGTTTGCTATCCGGCGCCGGAATGGAAAAGCCCGCGGACTGGACGGTTTCGCCTCGCGCGGTGATCTCGCCTTTCAGCCACTCGATAAGCTGGATAGCGTCGGTCACACCAAGCAATCGAGCACGGTGCGCCACGACGGCCACATCGCCCGGGCTCAGCCCGCACAAGACCTCATGTCCAGCTGGCCAAGGCTGAGCGAAATAGGCCTGGAACACCTCCGTGACCTGACCACCTGTCATTGCGTCAAAGGCAATCCGCATCGTGAAACGGCGCTGCGCAGCGGGATCAAGCTGATCAACGAGATTGGTCGTAGCAACAAACGGCCAGCGTCGATTTTCCATCTGGCGCAGCATTTCGTTGACCAGGCTCGTCTCCCAGCTTTTGGATGCACTATCGCGCCGGAACAGGAAGCTATCGGCCTCATCGATCAGCAACATCGCCTTGCGCGCCTCGGCGGTCGCAAAGGCAGCAGCAATCTTCGCCTCGGTCTCTCCGATATAGGGCCCAAGCAAATCCGCCCCGCGACGCTCTTCGATTTCAAGACCCAGTTCGTGCGCAAGATGTCGGGCATAGGCTGATTTTCCGGTGCCCGAGGGACCAGAAAGTAACAGGCTCCAGCCCTTGTCCGCACTCTGCCCCAGGCGCTGCGCCAGATCCGCAAGGTCCATCTGTGCTGTGGACCAGCGCGGATCATAGACGTCGGTGGCGGGTCCCTCAGCTGCCGTCGTCTGCCCCATAGCGGTGAGAACGCCGTTGATAGCCTGCTGCGCCTGTTCGACGCCGCCCGATGCCAGCCGAGCCACGGCCAGGCCGTTGACAAGCTGGGCAGGACCAGCCGGGATCTTGGCCAACTGTCGTTGTTCTGCCCGGCTCAGGGCTATCCCCTCGCGCTCTGCTGCTTTGATAATGATGCGTTCGCGCACAGCGAGTGGCGGGCGGTTGAAACCAATTGCCATATTCATCCGCCGCGCCACTGCGGGATCAAGTTTGCGGGGATCGTTGAGAATCCAGATCGTTGGCAATTCAGGAGCCTCGACCGCCCGATTGATCCAGGTCTTGGAGGCATCGCGCCGGTTGGTCGTTGCCAGCACATCGTCAGCCTCATCCATCACCAGCACATGCTGATTGCCACGTCGGCACAGGCTCTTGAGGAAGCTGAGATGACCAAATCGCTCGGCGCGGCTTGGCTCTCTTCCCTTGGAGTCGTGCAGCCCCGCGAACACGGCCTCCCGACCGATCTGTGAAGCCAGCAGGCGGGCAAACTCACTCTTGCCGGTGCCAGGTTCGCCATACAGCATCAATGAGAAGGGATGACCACTGCGCATGGCACGCTCGGCCAGATCGCGCTGTGGCCCCAGATGGCCGAAATCGGACCAGGCCAGCGTGCTCGGAGCGACTGTCGGCACCAGCCAGCGCATCAGCTCGGCCTGTTTGCGCGCATGGGACATCGCAATGCGTTTCAGCAAGCTGGTGGTATCGAACTCGCCATCCTGATCGTCACGCAGGAGATGCGCTCGCAGCAGCGGGGAGCCGGGTGCCAAGCGCTGATCGATCTCGGCAAGCGGGTAGCCTGTCATCGCCGAAAGCACCGCCACATTGGGCAACGAGCCGCGGAGCGGCAACATGTCCATGAGATCGGCCCAGCTGCTGTAAAGCGTGCGCCGCGCCATCACACCGAGCACCGCCCGCTCGGACGGCGCCAGTCTCATACTGCGCGCCACCCAGCCGAGGCGGCGGTCGAGCATGGTTGGAGCTGGTGGTGGCGCGGAGATTTTGTCTGCTAGTGCCCTCATGCTCTCGGCGGTTGCGGCAACGTCGTTAGTCACACTTGCGGGTAGATTGAGGATCGCCTGGCGCTGGTTGAGGAAGTTTAGCAGCGCTACTGCACACAGCTCTAACTGCTTGGAGCTGAGGTTAGCGATCACCGCGATGATCGCACGGTGGAGGTGGCGCGTTTCGCCAGCGTTCATGCCGTGGTCGGCCAGCGCGGGGACCGCGGCGGTGCGGCGGCGTATGGGAGTGGCTTCAATATGCATGCCACCAATAAGCCGCCATGCGTGACAGAATCGGTCAAGACGCTCGGACAGGGGGTATGTGCCCCAATTCGACCCCGCATCTTCAGATCACGGCCCTCTAAGAGGACAACGCCACGTCATCGCCCTAAGTAATACGCTGTCCACATCCAGCCAAACACGTCGTTATATTGTCCTTAACCGATATTGAGCAAAGCAGAGTCCTGTCTCAAATCTCTGATAGGCAACACTTTGATCAAGGCTTCAACCGGTGAGCGCAGACAACAGCTTGGACAAGCGCTACGCATGCTGGGCTGGCTGAGCGAGCCAGGGCCCGGCTACACTGCAAGCGAATTGGCCGAACGCCTGGGACTGCACCCGCGCACAATCACTCGCACCATCACGGCTCTGGGGGATGCAGGTTTCCTGATCGACGACGAATACACCGACGGCGTGAAACGCTACCGCACAGAACAGGCGGTGAGCAGCGCTTTCCTGTCACCCGCGCCCGAAGAAATGGCTGCATTGGCGGTAGCAGCCGACGCTCTGCGCCGGGACGGCAGTCCACAGGCCGCCCAACTCGAAAACCTCCAGACCAAGCTGGGTCTGGCTTTGCGGCGGAACGTGCGGGTTCGGCTCGATACGGATATGGATCCACTGGTGCGCCGCCAGCGCGTGGCGCCCAGCCCGGGCCCGCTAGTTAAGAACGACCCGGCAATCCTGACCCTGATCCAGTCCGCGATCAAGGCGGGCACTTGTATCGAGATCGACTACCAGCGCAGCCCAGATGTGCCCGCCAAAAACCGTTTGGTTGAGCCTTGGGGTCTGCTGCTTGGTCGGGTCTGCCATTTGGTAGCCCGGGATGCCGGAACTCAAGCCGAACTCTACAATTTCCGCCTTGACCGGATCATGGCTGCGCGCGCCTCATCGGTTCTGGCGCCAGTGCCTGAGGAATGGACTCTAGATGAACGCCTCACCCAGAGCGTTGGCGTGTTCACCGGAGATGCTCACGACATTGTCCTGCGGGTGCGCCCCCATGGCACTGCTGAGGCGCGGCAATGGCGGTTTCATCCCCGGCAGGTGATCGAAGACGCAGGCGAGGAACTGCTGATCCGCTTCCACGCCGGTGGGCTGCGCGAACTGGCCGAGCATCTATTCG
Source organism: Rhodospirillaceae bacterium (assembly GCA_027490975.1). Classification (GTDB taxonomy): domain Bacteria; phylum Pseudomonadota; class Alphaproteobacteria; order CACIAM-22H2; family CACIAM-22H2; genus Tagaea. The sequence continues at coordinate 32,196 of JAIXXA010000076.1, read as the reverse complement.
TGTGGGGCGACAAAATCCGCATCGAGGCCCCGGAGGCTTTGCGCGCCGAGATGCGCGACAGGCTGAGACTGGCAGTAGCTGCACTTTGACCGATTCTGTCCAATCAATCCTGCTGATTGAATGATAAAAAAGGAGAGCAAAGAATGAAAATGTACTCGTTGGGCGACATATTGACCTTACAAGTTTTAGATAAATTCGAACGCAATCCAAATAAACCAGATTGGGCGAATATTAGGGTGAGCAAGATTCGCAATAAAAACATAGATCCTCAAGAACTAGGCGGTGGAGGTGTGTATGCATGCTTTTGGAAGGAGAGGCTAATATATATAGGATTGTTCGTTAATGATAAAAACGGACATCCTTTCGAGGGCAATGTGTATTCCCGGATCGGAAAGCATGCTGTTGGTTTTTTGCAACGCGACCACAGGCTCTTTTTCGACCCAGGGTCCTTCCCTAAAGTGCTCAATATCGAAGGCACTATAAGCTGTGATTTGAAGCAAGCAGATTGGAGAGTGATGACCACGGACAGCGGGGTTTGTTCAACCGAGAACAAGGTAAGATGGGCTCAGCGCGACTGGGATTTCATAAAGGTGGCCACGACGCACGATATCATGAAGCATTTCACATTCGGCTATCAGCGCATTGAGCCGCCCCACGGCCAAAAGCTGCCGCCGAAGAAGTGGATCCGCGAGAAATGGGTTAAACCAATCGAGAAAAATCTTATCTTGAATTTGAACCCACCATGCAACAACGAGTACGATGAAAGCCGAGACGACTTCCCAACATCTCCTGAAGCAGTGGCCAAAAAGTTCAATGAATGCTTCAAGGAGGCCAAATATCCGGCTGAAAAACAAGGGGTGGCTTAGGCGTTGTTTGCCATTACGGTTGAACTTCTATTTGTTTAGACCTTATTGCTTATCGGCCTTGGGGCGGGCAACGTAGCATCAAAGCCGATCAGATTTGGAGCAGCCCGCGCCTTCTGCGACGACCAAATGCGCCAAAGTCGACTTTTGAACACGCTAATTTGAGGCGGATCTAACCAATGCCATATCCGATCAAGAACAAGCTGGTGGTAGGGATAACTTCGAGTGCCCTGTTCGATTTCTCCGTCGAGCATCAGATCTACGAGCAGGAGGGCGTTGCGGCATTTCAGCGCTATCAGGCAGCGAACCGGGACAAAATCCCCGAGCCCGGCGCCGCCTTTCCCTTTATCAAACGGCTACTCAACCTAAACCGCATTTTTCCTGAAGAAGCCCCCGTCGAAGTCGTCATCCTGTCGCGGAACGATCCGCAGGCCGGGCTGCGCATGATGGATGCCATGCCGCATTACGGCCTCGACATCACCAGGGCATTCTTTCTCTCGGGCGCCGATCCCTACCCTTACATGAAGGCGGTCAATGCCTGCCTGTATCTCAGCACAAACAGGGATGAAGTGCGTTCGGCGGTAGCGGAAGGGCAGCCGGCCGGATTTGTGCTCCCCTGCGTGACCTCGAACGATGATCTCGATACACAGCTTCGCATCGCTTTCGACTTCGACGGCGTCCTCGTCGATGACGAGGCGGAAAATCAATATACCCAAGGAAACTTGTCGCTTTTCCATCTCCACGAAAAGACGAACAAGGACCGTCCCCTTAAGGGCGGGCCCTTGATGCCCCTGCTGCAGAAAATCTCGAGCATCCAGAAGATCGAAAAAGCCAGGTCGCTCAACGACCCAAGCAAAGCCGTCCGAGTCTCCATCGTCACTGCTCGCAACGCTCCCGCGCACGAGCGTATGATGACCACCCTACAGCACGAAGGGATCGAGGTGGATGAGCTTTTCCTGACCGGTGGCATCGAAAAAAAGAATATTCTGGATATTCTGAAGCCGCAAATCTTCTTCGATGATCAACTTGGTCACCTTGAGCCCGCCGCCGAGAATACGCCGTGCGTGCACATCCCGTTTGGGATAAGAAATCAGTGAACGCAAAACCTTGTTTTCAATGAGTTCAAACACTTGCCGGAACCTGCGCTTGATTAGCCCCAGCGCTCATAAGCCGCATGTCAGCAGACGACCCAAAAGTGGGCCTTTCCACGCAGTGCGAGTAACGGTCTGTATCTGCCGGAAGCGGAACTTCGAGAGTGGTAGGCTACCTGGGATGTGCCTCACATGTAAGGGATCGTTAACGCACTGCTATCGCCAACACCCTGCTCGAATGCGCCGCAAGTGATCGTTTGAGTTTTCAGCGATATGCCGACACCGATGCCACCCGGCTTCCAGATATTGCCCGACTTAGTGGTATATTCTCTAAATTCCCCGAAGTAGAAATCAAATGGCTCGTCGCGTCCGACAAAGCTCATATACCCCCTTCGCGGATGGTTCGCTGACCAAGTCCCTGCGAACAAGGCGCCCGTTGCAAATTCATAGACTCCCACGGGGCCGAGACTGCGTTTCACATAGACTTCTCCACGATAAAACGCAATATAGTCGGGAGTGGATTTCTCAGACAGCGTGTAGATTTTATATACACCCACGCCCCAATTGTGACGATTGGACATATGCCCGAGGTATTCATCACCGGAGCTCCACAAAGCTAGCCCGAGATTTGCAGATTTCACAATCAACGGGTCTGGTGAATTGTCCGAGCGGGATCTTGGTCTCTTCAACTTGATAGCTTCAGCAGCTAAGGCTGCTTCAAGCGTTGCCTTGTCAGCCTTAGCTAACGCCGCTCTCGCCTCTTCCAAGCTGGTGATGAAATTCGAGTAGGAGCGAGGCGCACCATCACGGACTGCGGCTTCTATAGTGCGTAGCAACTCAGTTCGGCCATTAAGCAGCCTATAGTCTGCCACAGCTGTATCACCCCCGAAATCTGCGGGCTCGGGCTCGACCTTCGGAGTCACGAGCGAGAGTATTTCGAACAGGACGGCAGCAGCAGCAGCGGCGGCACGAGGCTGCCAGCTTTCGGCGTCAGCTTGGGCTTTGCCGGAAAGTAGATCGGAGATGCCCCTGACGATAATACCACGGCTCGTGCCCGAGACACGGACGCCATCCAGAAATCCTCGGCCCTCCATCTCGACGGCCACCGTATCGCTGTATTGCGCCTTGATGAACTTAGCAGTCGCACCGCGATTGCTAGCGACGACCTTTTCTCCTGCTGCAATCGGCTCGACGAAGATCGACGGCTTCTTTTCGCCCCAACCTTCGAGGTTGATCCTGTCCTGCCACGTAGGTGCCTGACGAATGACACGCGCTCGCTGTTCCAGTTCCCAATCGACGGATTGGCCGCTTCCTCGCGGGGCAAACGTGTTCGCTTTCTCTTTTCCCGACTCGTAGCCGTAGACCTTCGTCGCGACCACGACGTCACCTAGCCTGACGTCTTTCACGCCTCCGGCGACACCAACGAATGCCGCGATCGGCGGAGCGAAAGTCGATAGCGCCATTGCTGCCGCAGCCGCTGCAGTCGAGTTGCCGGCCCCGACCTCGATTACTCCGACCTTAAGTCCGTTGAAGATGCCCGTTGTGCTCCAGCAGTTGCCTAGCTGGATCTGCGCCGTCTCCGTTAATTGTCCAACGACTGCGGTCGTTTCCAAGCCGAGTGCTGTAAAAATGAGGGCGTCGAAGCGTGGAGTGGCAGGATCGGGCATGATGTCTCAGCTTTGGGAAGGATGTATCCAGCATTGATCGTAGAAAGCCGCTGCTACGGCAACCCCCACCCGCCTAAAATTAGTCGCAATCCGCCAGCGGCTTGGTCGCATAAACGAATGTTCGAACCCAAATGATCGGAGATACGTGCTGATCATCCGCAACCGGGTCTTCGCTCATCAAGACCACCTCAAAAAATGCCAGCGTTCCTCGCTCGTGCACCCGTGAGCCGTCGGAGCGCAATCGGCCGAACTTTCTCGTTCAGGACCGCAGGAAGATCCCGCTCTCGCATGTCGAGTTCTGGCAACGGCGGACGTTCGAGTTGCCTCGCGGGAACGTCGGGAATGTCCCAAGAGGTACCGGCCGCCGTCGACCCAACATAAGTCTTTCCTGCGTGGTGGCGGGAACGTCCGCTTATGCCAGAACCAGCCATTTGCAACGCCGGTAGCAGTTTGGCAACAACCCCCTGCATGATTGCGCGAACACCGCGACCAGTGCGGAACAGGCAGCTTGAGAGGGGCCAAGGCGGGCGGGGTATTGGTAATAGTTCCGGCAACTCCATCCCTTGCAAACCCCCACTTTATTTTGCAGCCGGCACCAGCGGCAGCCAGACAGCACTGGCCGCCGTACCACCGCGTTCCAGCGTCACCGTAGCTTTCTGATAGTCCGCCGACTTCGCCAGGAAGATATTCGGCACGAAGGTCTGCGGGTTCCGGTCATACAGCGGGAACAGGCTTGACTGGACCTGAACCATGACGCGGTGCCCCGGCTGGAACACATGGTTCACCGTCGGCAGCCGGAACTGATAGCGCTGGGTCTTGCCTGCCGGAATGGCGCTCGGCTTTTCGAAGCTGTCGCGATAGCGGCCGCGGAAGATATCGAGGCTGATTGGCAGCTGATAGCCACCCATTTTGGGATCGTTCGCGACCTCATCGGGATAGACATCGATCAGCTTGACGACGAAGTCGCCATCGGTGCCGGTGGTCTTGGCAAAGATGTCCGCAAACGGAGCGCCAGCAAGGCGCATCGGTTCGGTCAGCACGTCGGTGGTGTAGGTCATAACATCGGGGCGGCCATCGGCATGGCGTTGGTCGCTGACCAGCCAGTCGCCCCAGCGGCCATCATCGAAATTGACCGGGCGCGGCAGGTGCGGAACCGGTTTACCCGGATCGGATACATAGCTGTCGCCGCCAGTGGTGCCCTTCTCGAAACCGAGCTTGCCTCCAGCATTGAGATACAACGGCTTCATTGGATATGGGCAACCCTGCTCGCATGCCAACGGCCAATCGTCGAACTGTTCCCAGCGGTTTTCACCCGTGTTGTAGATCGTGACGGTAGACAGCTCTGCAGCCGGAGCATTATCCTTCAGATACTGCTCGAACAGCGGCAGCACCATATCCTCGCGGAACTGCCGCGCGGTGTCGCCATTCCATTTGAACGGCCCGAGTTCGCGCCCCTCGCGGTTGACCTGGCTGTGCCGCCACGGCCCCATCACGAGGAAGTTGTTGTTAATCTTGCCCTTGGCCTTGAGCGCCTCCCAGGCGGTGATCGCGCCGTACATGTCCTCCTGGTCCCAAAGCCCCTGCTCCCACAGCGTCGGGATGTTGGAGGGGTTGGCAGCCAGCAGCTTGTCGAGCGCCTGCCCTTGCCAGAAGGCGTCGTACGACGGATGTGCGACCATCTTCTGCCAGGCAGGAAGTTGGTCGAAGCCAGAATTCTTCGCCCATTCATTCGCGCCGCCCAGACGGCGGAACTCTTCATAATTGTCGTAGATCCCCGTTGCTGGATCCTCGCCTGCGCCCTTGTAGCCCGTCTGCGAGCCTACCCAGCCGATGTTGGCCAGGCGGAAGGCGCCGTAGTGGAACCAGTCATCGCCCATCCATCCGTCGATCATGGGGCTTTCAGGCACGGCAACCTTGAGCGCGGGGTGCGGATCGAGCAGCGCCATCGCCACGGTAAATCCTTCGTAGGACGAACCGATCATGCCGACCTTGCCGCTGGATTCGGGCAGGTTTGCCTTGTTCACCAGCCATGCGATGGTGTCATAGGCATCGGTGACGTGGTCGGTCTGGGTGTCGTTGAGCGGCCCGCGCACCGGACGGGTAACGATATAGTCGCCTTCCGATCCATATTTACCGCGAATGTCCTGATACACGCGGATATAGCCACCCTTGACGAACATCTCGTCTGCCAGCGGAAGCGTGGACAGGATATGCGGGCTATCCATCCGGTTCGCGCGCTTTTTGGCGTTATAGGGCGTGCGTGTCAGCACGATGGGCGCGTTGGTCAGTCCCTTGGGATAGACGATGACGGTGTACAGCTTCACGCCGTCGCGCATCGGGATCATCACCTCGCGCTTCACGTAGTCACGCGCTTCGATCGGTGCGGAGAAATTGGAAGGGATGTCGCTGGGCGGAAACACTTCCTGCTGTGCGGCAATCGGTGAGGCCAACAATGCAAGGCAAGCAAACATAAGCGAATTACGGCGCATAAGAGATATCCTTGATCAATGTCGGCCAGCGAACCTTTGGCGTGCTCGCGCAAGCTCCTGCCCTATCCTTAGGCGCAAGCCCGAAGCAATTCCAAGCTTTGGATCAGCGTTTCGGCTCGATGGCGCCTAAGAAGAACACGAGCCTCGTCGCGAAGCATTCCGGCAGCAGTCGACCAGACCCAGTCGTTCGCGGCTGCCGCGCCGAACGTCTGCTTCCGCCGAAAGCCGCCAGGCTGCTATTGAGATCGGCGATTGGTCACGCTGATGATCGAAGCTGGGTGGATAGCCGTGTCGGCTTGTTCCGCCTGCCGGTGTGCGATGCAGTCGCCTAAGCCTTTGCCGCTTTTCCCGGTGCTCGATAGCTGGGTTACTTGAGCGATCCCGTATTTAAAGGGGGTTGACACTCGACGTCTTGGGCGGGATGCTTCGTAGACTAAAAAGTTAGCATATTTAATAATTTATGTTAGGCTTTGATAGTTCGCATCAGGCGGATGTCGTGAGTAATTGGGGGGCTGCAGCCATGGTTTTGGTTGCTTCTGCACTGTCCGTGCCGCCTGTCCTAGGTCAGACTCCGTCCAGCGAAGAGCAGCCAACACCTGTCATTGTTCAAGGCCAGGAGGCCATCATCCCGGCTGGCACGTCGGTGACGCTGCGGATCAAGCAGCCAGTCAGTTCACGCACTGCCAAGCGAGGCGACCTGTTCGAAATCGAGCTGGTCAATAACATCTATCTCGGCGCGACGCCGGTCATTCTGGCCGGGACCAAAGGCATGGCTCAGGTCGTGCATGCATCTCCGAAAGGCTTTGGCGGGAGAGCTGGTGAGCTTATCGTGGCAGCCAGATACCTTGAGGCTGGAGGGCGGCGCATAGTGCTGCGCAAAACCAAGTTCAGCTCCGCCGGGTCTGACAACGCTGGCGCTGCCATCGCTACCACCGTTGCGGCACCTGTGATTGGCCTTTTCGTCACCGGCACAAGCGTCGATTTGCCGGTGGGCGGGATCATCGTCGCGGAGACTGCCGAGCCTTTCGCCATAGCCCCTTAGCTGCACCGGTTTCGTGTTTCTCTAGCCAATGGAAAAGTTCCGATGATCCGAATTTCTGTCTTATCTGCCGCATTGGCCCTGATCGCCATTGCCGCTCCGGCCGTCGCTGAATCCGGCCGTCCGGCACCTGCGGAGCTGCCAGCACCACCCGAAGGCAAGGGCCAAATCGTCTTCTGGCGCTCGGGCACCATGATGGGGGGTGCAATGGGATGCGGTGTCAACATCGGTAAAGAGCGCATCAGTGCCCTGGGCGCGGGAAAATACTTCATCCTGAACATTGAACCCGGCGCGCACGAGTTCAACGCCAAGAGTGAGGCTAAGGATGTCCTCAATCTCGAAGTGGATGCAGGCGAACGCTATGTCGTCAAATGTTCCATCAGAATGGGGATAATGGCGGGGCGACCGAACCTTGCTCCTTCGACTATCGAAGAGTTCAACGCCAAAAAATCTGACCTGAAATACGTCGATTCTGACGACATCGGTCCACGCGTTCTTGCCGACCCCGGTTGAGGCTGGCATTTTCCACTGAAGCGCCTAGCATCGATACATGGGCGCGAGTCCGAAGGTTATAATGGGGGTAGGCATGAGGGTCGCACTTGCGGTGGGGGTCGCGTTATTGAGTGCGCAAGGGTTTGCACAAACCACTGCTGAGCCAGCTCCAGCTGATGCTGTTGCTCCCCCACAACCTGCTCAGCCATCTCAGCAGCCGATCGTCGCAACCCTTGCGCCAGCCACCGACAACACGTTGAGGGCTGGAGCGACGGTATCTGTGCGTTTGCTAGAGGAGCTGACGACAGAGAAGAAATTGGCGCGCGTTGGTCAACGGTTCCGCATGGAAATTGCAGAGCCGGTGATGCTGAACGGGAAGATTGTGATTCCCGCTGGTTCGCCGGTCCAGGGTGAAATCACCTCAGTCCGGAACAAGGGCATGTGGGGGAAGTCCGGGCACATAACGGCACGTGTGCTCTACGCGACTGTCTCGGGTCGTCAGGTGCGCCTGTCTGGGACGTTTGACGATAAGGGTGTCACCGGTACGGCCGGTGTCGTTGGCTCGATCGCCTTGGTTCCGCTGGCAGGATTTTTTGTCACAGGCACAAGCGCTAGGATCAACTCCGGTACAGTGATCGGAGCCTATCTCGACGAAGATATCGCCATCCTGCCGTAAATGTCGCGATCCGACCAGACCCGGTCATTCGCGACAGCCGCCATGAGCGTCCGCTCGTGACAGAAGCCGCCAATCAGATGCGCCGATGCGGACGGTCAAAAAAGCGCCCCGATTGCCGCCGTCCACGAGCGCCCGGCGCTTTCTTTAGGGCGGAAGTTCGCCCTCGCCTCGACGAATGGTTGTTTCCGACATTGGAGAGCACGCACTCATCGGTATTCGTTCTTCTCGCCCGTATCTTCCAGATCCGGCACACCAAGGGACTTGATGATCGCGACGCAATCACACGATGATCGAGACGCATTGCTGGCCGCCATCGTCATCGAACTCGGCGGCGGGAATCGGTCGGCCGGGGTCGCGCGCACGGCACACTTTCCGCGAACAACGCGCTCCAATATGGCGCGTGAACTACAGCTTCTGATACAGTGCCTTCATGAGCAAATGGATATTCACGACAAAGAACAAGGGCGACGTCGAGATCGAATGGACCGACGACGACGAGGCGATTGTCAGGACCCTCGCGACCCCTCCCGAACTGATTGGCAGCATCACCTTTAGGCACATCGAAGGCGCGGACCGCTATGACGAAGATCACTTCGTGGTCATCAATATGTATCTCGACGGACCGAAAGGCAGGGGCGACTACATTAAGCAGGGGATCGGACAGGAGATCATCTCGAGCAGTCCGATCCCGGTCACCTTCCATGTCGATGACGGCAACCGGCGCGACGATGGCGGACATCTCACCGGCGACGGACCGGGATTCGCCCGGAAAATGGTCGCGAAGGGCCTCGCCCACTGGGAACAAGGCGATGAGTGAACTGGCAGCACTGACGACCCAAGCCGACGGGTCGGCGGAGAGCGGAGTGCGGCCGCGGGTTCCCGCGCGACGGCCTGAGCAAGAGGTGTTCGACGAGATCGCGGAACTGACCGCCACCCGCGGCTACGCACACGTGATCGCCTTCCTGTGCGTGCGCGACAACTTCGTGTGGCATCGCCGCGACGGGATGAAGGCCGAGGACATGCAGCATCTCTATTCGAGGTCGCGGCTGATCCGGACTGAGATGTCCACGCTCATCGGGCTGATGGTGCGCGCCGGTGGCGATCTGGCCGCTCCGGCACCCACCGACGTCGACGCGCTCGTCAAGCGGACCGACGCCCTGATGGAGGAACTGCACCGGTGCATGGGCGCGCCGACGCTCGACGGCATGTTCGCGGGGTTCGAGGCCGGCGAGACCCCGCCCAACCCTTGGGAAAGCGGCGGTGCGATGCGCGAGCCGATCTTCTATGGCGGCGAAGGCGCTTTCTCATTCCAGAACTGCGACTTCGCGATCGAGAAGTATGCGGCCGACGACCCTTGGCTGAAGGAGCATCGGAAGGCCGGAATCGCCGATATGGTCGCCTTCGCTAAGGCCGTCGCCGACATCCAGAACGGCAAGGTCTCTGGCGCGATGGCGGCGGGCGCAAACACGCCAGGCGATCCGCGCCTTCTCGAGGCGTTCACGCTGACCGCCGCCGAGATCGCTCCCGTCGCCGGCCTCGGCGAGGAGACCGCGATCGCCTGCATTGACGCATTCACGCTGCCGGTGGGCCGCGGCAATCCGACCTTCGTCACGATCAGCGACTTCAACGCCGTTAACGGGTCGCCGGTGCTGGAGACGGGCGACGGGCGCCACCTGATTTTCCACTTCAACGCGCTGGCGGAGGCCGTCTACGAGTCGCCCTTCTACTGGATGTTCGAGGACAAGCCCTACAGACCGGCGCTGTCCGACCACCGCGGCGACTTCACCGAGGCGTTCGCCGTCGATCGCCTGTCTCGAGTGTTCGGTCCGGCCCGGGTGCACAGGGGCGTGAACGTCGACCGCGCGAAGGGCGACCGCGTCGGCGAGATCGACGTGCTAGTGCTGTTCGCCGACCGGGCGATCGTGCTGCAGGCCAAGTCGAAGCGCCTCACTCTCGCCGCGCGCAAGGGCAACGACCTTCAGCTGCGCGGCGACTTCAAGGGCGCGGTCCAAGACGCCTATGATCAAGCCATGGACTGCTCCGCCGCGCTGTCGGACCGTTCGCTTCGCTTCAGCACCGCCGACGGCACAACGATCGAGATCCCACCCGGGATCTCGCAGGTGTTCCCGGTGTGCCTGGTGTCGGACCACTACCCGGCGCTGGCCTTCCAGACGGACCAGTTCCTGGTGCGTCGGGAGGAGCCCAAGGTCCTCGCCCCGCTCGTCATCGACGTCTTCACGCTAGACGTTATGGCCGAGATGCTCGAGCGGCCGATCCGCTTTCTGAGCTATCTGGAGCTGCGCGCGATCAACGGACCGAAGGTCTTCATCCATCACGAGATCACGCTGCTGTCCTACCACCTAAAATACAATCTGTGGCTGGAGAAGGAGCACGACATGGTCGTGTTCGAGGACGACTTCGCGGCCGACATTGAGATCGCAATGGGTGTGCGGAGAATGGGCCAACCCGGCCCGCGGACGCCTAGGGGCGTGCTCACCGTAATCGCCGGATCGAGACTGGACAGGCTCATTCGCGCGATCGAAGCGAACCCGACCGGCACGCTGACCGACACGGTCATGCTCGCCTATCAGCTCGCCCAGAATGGCATCACGGAACTGCGCGACAACCTGGAGACGGTGGTCGCGAAGGCCGGGTGGCGGGGGGAGTCGAACTTCGTGCTCGGCTTCGGCGGATCGGGCATCGCTATACACTGCAACGCTGACACCGACGCCAACAGTCTGGCCAGGATCGACGACCACATGCGCGCGCGCAAGTACCGCGGTCGCGCGGACAGCTGGTATGGCATCGTTATCGCACCCGGCGGAACGCTGCGCTTCGGGCACAAGGTCGAGTTTCCCTGGAAGCACGACAGCCGGGCCGAACGCGCCGCCGATAGGATCATCAAGCGCCCAGTCACGACCCTCGCCGCACCGCGGCCCGCTCTGGCCGGGCGGAACGCCCCCTGTCATTGCGGCAGCGGCCTGAAATATAAGAAATGTCACCTGAATCTTGATCAATTCGGGTGAAAGCCGGCAGCCGGCTGTTGGTTCAGTCATTCGAGCACACCATCTGTGCGAGGCGGAGCGTCTGCTTTCGCCCAGAACCGCAGTTTGCGTCGCGAAGCGGGAACGACGGCTTCGTCCCAGATCCGGCTGCTTAAACCGATTGGCAGCAATGTCTGCTTTCAGGCAATTTGCAACAAAGCCGTAATGACCGAGATTGGGGCGCAAAGCTGCCGCTTCACTTCGGCTCCCCCCGCACCTCTACCGAGCACCCGACGCTCCTGAGCTTCCGCTCCCTCGCCCACTTTGCACATGTCTCGATAGCCTCGGCATTGTTCAGCACGAGTTGATTGGCCGCCAGGATATCGCGCCACTGATTGGGGTCAGAGACAGCCATCAGCCGCTGCATTTCTTCAAACACAGCAACAGCACGAATACCCGGCGCCGCCACCAACAGTGGTACGACCTCGGCATCAAAGATATCGGCTATCGGATCCGGGCGACGCCGCCCACGCGGCACCTTCTTGTGCGACGGCAGTTTCTTGTCACGCTCCAGCCTGTAAGCGGTAGCCGTACTGAATGCCGCGCATGCCGCCGCTGACCGCGGCGACACTGTCTGTCTTATCTTCATATATAATCTCACCTGATGATCGTTGATATGTCTGCCGGGCACTGCAGCTCCCCTTCCGGGGCAAAAGCGTAACCCAACAGATCGCGATCACCATCGCGCCCCTCCTACAAAGAAGGACGCTTGCGGTGTGTGTCTGTCGCTCCTCGGGGCTACGCCCCTCGTCCCGACAGACACACGCCGCCATTCTCATCTAGATTGTCGCGCGGTTCTCATCCTGATTGTCGCGCAGCACCAGCATGTCCTGCTGCCCCTCGGCAACCCCGTCGACCGAGGTTGTGAGCATTCCAAGCCGCTGCGCGATCATCTCGAGCGCCTGCTCGATCGGGATATCGTCGGGTTCAGGTTCTGACATGGCATAATGGCTACAGCCCGAGCCCCCGCGAACGCGAGGGGTCGATACAGTCTGCAAGGTCCTGCGACAGTGATCTGCCTCTCACTGGGTCCAGCCCCAGTTCCACGCGGCGGTTCCGCAGCAGCGACTCAAGTTGCGGGTCGCGCTCGAGGCTGTGAGCCATTTCACCAAGGTGACGTTCGACCTTGTCGGCGTTGAGATAGTCCTGATCCTTGAGCATGCGCCGCATCTGGCGCGAGCGTGTCTGCCACTCGTGGACGAACCGGTCGGCCCTCGCTTGTTCTGCCAGGCGCGCCGCCTGCTGCTGGTGCATCCCCTCAATGGTCCTGTCCATGTTGCCAGACAGGGCTTCGGGGATCAGCGAGCGGTCGTTGACCAGCGCATGAGCAAGGTCATGCGCATTATATCCACGGCCCATTGCCTCAAGCGCCCGGCCTGCCTTGTCGAGCGCAGCCTCCTGATATTCGAGCGAGTCCAGCCCCTGGTCGTACAAGGTCATGATCTCCTTCGCCGCACGCGTGTATTGCTGAACCGCCTTTTCCAGCGGTGTCTGCTCAGGTCCTGATTTGAACAGATCGGCATTGACCCGCAGCCCCGGCTGGCGCTCGCGCTGTGGCGTGTCCTCCCTGCCCCCGAGCAGATCGGCGAGCGCGCCGGTGCGGCTGACCCTGATGCGGGTCTGTTTGTCGCGCCCTGGCTGTTTGAGTTCCCTGCCCTTTTGCTGTTGCTGGATCTTGTCTGGCTGCCGGGTGTAGTCACTCGCCATATCCTTGGCCCGCTCGCGCGACAGCGTGCGGGTCATCGCCTTGCGATCAGCAAAGTCATCCTTGCCATAATGCAGATCGACCTGGCTACGGTGCCGCGACAGCGCGACATAGGCCCCGTGCCGGTCCATGCCCGGCGTGGCGAGCACCTGCACCTTGTCGACGGTCATGCCCTGCGCCTTGTGGACCGTGGCCGCATAGCCATGATCGACATGGGCATAGTCCTTCAGGTCGAACGCCACTGCCCTGCCATCGTCCAGCATCACCGCCATGCGAACCGATGACAGGCTTTGCACGGTGCCCAGCGTTCCGTTCTTCACGCCCAGCTCGCGTTCGTTCTTCAGGAACATGATCCGGTCACCGCTGGCAAAGCTGCGTGAACCGCGTTCAACGCTGATGTCGATTTCCTGACCCAGCGCGCCGCTGGCGCGCATCCGCTCCCGCACCTCTTCGTTGAGAGCCTTCACCTCATCGTTTGTGTGGGTGAGGATGATCCTGCTGGCTTGCGGATCGGCCTTCCGATCCTGATCCCACACACCGACGAGCGCGGTGCGTGCAGCCTCGCGAGTTTCCGCGACATGCACATGTCCAGCATCTTCGTACCGCGCCAGCGCCTCGCCTGTCCTGCCCGTCGCAAGCTCCCGTGTCGCATCGCGCTGCCAGTCCTCTTGCTGGCGTCGGATACCGCTGATTTCGACAGCGCCATGGCGTTCTGCGGTAGAGCGGAACGCCGCGCCCGCCTCAATTGCCTGTAGCTGTTCGGGATCGCCGACGAGCACGACTTTCGCGCCGCGCCGCTCGGCTTCCGACATCACGCGCTCGAGCTGGCATGTGCCGAGCATGCCTGCTTCGTCGATCACCAGTATATGACGATCGGTGAGCAACTCCCTGCCCTGCTCCCATTGATATTCCAGGCTGGCGATAGTGCGCGATGCGATGCCAGACCCGTGCTCCAGGCCTTCAGCCGCGATGCCGGACAGCGCAGCGCCCTGGACTTCGTAGCCAGTAAGTTCCCAGGCCTCCCTTGCTACGCCGAGCATCGCGCTCTTTCCCGTTCCGGCATAGCCGATGACATTGCTGAGGCCGCGCGGGCTGGTGACATGTTCCAGTGCCCCGCGCTGCTCGGGGGACAGATCGAGCCCGCGCTGCTTGGCGCGATCCAAGGCCCGTTCGCGCTGCCGGTCAGTGATCGGATGGTTGCGCCTCGCATCGAGCTTGGTCGTGGCAAGCTCAAGCCTGCGTTCAGTCTCGATCATCGACCGGCTGGTGAACCGCTCATTTCCTTTGCCATCTCGTCCCAGTTCAACAAGTTCGGGCGCGTTCTTCACCGCCGACATCACCTTGTCGAACTGTTCCTTGTCCTCGCTGTTGCGGTGTACGAACATGGCAAGGTCACGGGTGGTAAACGTCGCCTGCCCGCGCGTGATCGCATCAAGCGCAATGTTCGGATCGGCGATGATCTTTTCGCCGTTCGACCGCGCGATGGCGTGATGCTCTTCGAGCCGTTCGCTGCTGAGCCCCTCAGCCAACATGCGCGAGGCAGCTGGGCCGATCTTGTGCTGTGGCTCCAGGTCGATGCCCTGTGCTTCCAGTGACCGATGGTCGATGCGCGCGTCGATATCGAGTTCGGCCAGGCGTTCGTTGGCGATGTTGGCCCAGGCTTCGCGCCAATGGGTCAACAGATCGGTGCGGTTCCAGTCTCGGGCCTTGGCGCCTAAGCTGACACTGCCATCGTCAGCGATATCGATCTCGCGCGTCGTAAGCATGACATGCGCGTGCGGCTTGGGCTGACCGTCCTCGCCGATGTCCCAGTGGACATTGAGATCCGCGACCATGCCGCGATCGACGAACTCGGTTTGCACAAAGTCGCGGGCCAGCTCGATCGCCTGTTGCTGGGTGAGTTCCCTCGGCAGCGCGAACTCGATCTCGCGGGCCAGCTGTGCATCCTTGCGGACCTCTGCGGCTTCCACATCGTTCCAGAGTTTTTCCCTATCCTGCCAGGCCTCGTCCGCACCTTCTGGCAGCATGACCTCGCTGTGCACGACGCCCGGCTTGTTGCTGAAGTCGTGGTGCCGATCGAGGCGCTGATCGTGCAGTCGTGAACCCGAGCGATAGGCGGCGGCAGCCAGCGCCGATGCGCCGGTGCTGCGCGAGATGACTTTCGCTGAGAGGTGATAGATCGCCATGGCGATCGTCCATTTACGCCATCCAAGCAACGTCGGCACGACGTATAAGCGCGCCCTCAACCGATTTGATCGCTCTCGGGATGACGGGGTCTCACAATGACCCAGCCTGTTGGCGCTGAGCCAACATTGGCATAGCTGGTTGGTCCTTCACACACAGCGAAGGGACATGACCCATGCGAAAACCGAGAGACTTTGACGCCGAGCTTCAGGTGCTGAGCGACAGGGCAAAGGCACTGAAAGCAGCAAGGCTGACCCAGCTAGGCGAACTGGTGATCGCGACCGGTGCCGATGCGCTCGGGAGTGAGGTTCTGGCAGGCGTGCTGCTTGCCGCTAACAGCAATGAGGACGCGACCCGGAAGGAGGCGTGGCGCAAACGGGGCGCTGCGTTCTTTCAGGAGCGCAGCGGGCGCAAAGTCAAAGGAAGGCACCCGCCTTCTGAAACTGGCAACCGCGCTGACAGCCAGCCGGGCGGCGCTGCGCAGAGCGCGGGCGCAGCGCAACCGGCTGATGCTAGCCAAAGCCCGCAATGATACGAGAGACTGGCAAGTGAACCGGCGCGAGCGGACGCGGCGGCTGATCGAGCTTGGCGGGCTGGTAGCAAAATCCGGGTTCGATCAGCTGGTCGATGATGATCGGGCGGTTATCTATGGCCTTCTGGTCGAGGCGGCCGCCAAGGTCCGCGATGCCGGCGGGCCGCAGCAGATCACGCTATGGCGCAGGCGCGGTGCTCGGGCGTTTGCAGCTCAACGGGACGACAAAAGCCAGGGTTAGTCCTCAGCAGCAAGGCGACGTTCGCACACCTTGCGAACAAGATCCTGCAGGATGGCAACGCGTGTCCCCAGCCAGTTCAACTCTTCGTCGCTGACCTTGTAGTGCGGCGAGTAGCGGGCGTTGACATAGGCCTGTCGCAGCAGCTCGAAGCAGCGGCGGCTGAACCGGTCGTCGCGCGGCCAGGCCTCGATCAGCTCGGGCGCAATCTCCTCGGCATGGCCGCGCAGAAAGCCGAGCTTGTGGGACTTGGGGCTGTAGAGCGTGAACACTAGCATCATGCAATGGTACGCCCGCTCAGAAGCTTGATGCAGCATAAATGCGGCATCACGCGCTACGTCATTGTCCTTGCTGACTTGAGCAAGTTTGAGCGCGTGCTCCGACAATGGCAGCCAATGCTCAAAGTGCTTCTTCGCCTCAGCCCGCGCGGCATCGGGTGCCAGCTTCGTCGGCGTAGCGAACGGAAAGCCCTCAGCCTCGTAAAGCGCGATGCCCTGCGCGGCGATGTCGGTGAAAAACGGACGTCCCTGCTCGAGCTGCTTGTTCACATCCTTGAGACTGTGAACGATAAAGCTGACCGGCGCGCTCAGCGTCTGCGTGATCGTCATTTCCCGTATCAGCCGGTCATCGGCGGTGGCCCAATAGTCGACAACATCGGTCAGCCGCTCGTCGTTGACCACGACCAGCAGATCGTAATCGGATTTATAGCCGCCAACCGGATCGTCGACCCAGTCGCCGCGGGCATAGCTGCCGTACAGGATGACCTTGAGTATCCTGCCCTGCTTCTTCCACGGCGCAGTCGTATTGCCGATCGCGGCGGTGAACTCCTCGAACAGGATGCGCACCGCTGCCTGCAGCTCCTGCTGCTTCTGACCGGGCAGATGATCGATATCGGTGCGCATAAGTTCACCCTGTAGCGATGGTGCATCGTTGGCAAGTTGGAAGCATGTGCTCGCGGCGAGAACCTGCTCCATTATCGCGGTATCGGATGTGGGAAAGAGGCGCCGTCATGGCGCCTCTCCCTTCAGGTTGAGCAGATAGTCTGCAGCCTTGCTGGCAGCGCTGGCCGCACGGAAGATAGCCTTGTCATCCTCGCGCAGGACGGTGAGCCAGGACGCGATGTAATCGCTGTGGCGGACAGTCGGTGCAATGCCCAGCGATGCGCAGGTGAACGCTGCTGCCATTTCGGCGACAAGCTCTTCGCGGGCGTAAGATGCAGAGCCAAAGCTGCCGGTCTGGTGGCGGTCCAGCCGGGTGATGTGGCCAGTCCAGTGACCGAGCTCATGCAGGGCGGTGCGATACCAGTTGATGGGTTCGGGATAGGCGGCCTGCGGCGGTACCTGCACGAAATCGTGCGCCGGGCTGTAGAAAGCTGCGTCACCACCGATGTTGAACGCGGCACCGCTGGCGGTGATGATGGCATCGGCCTCGGCATTGGCGAGCACGGGATCGGTCGCAACGGGCGCTGCGATCATGTCCTCAGGCAGACCTTCGCACTGGTCGATGTTGAACACCGTGAACCGCTTGTGGAAGGCAACGGTCCTGGCTTCGCGGTCTTCGCCGCGTGCCTGTTCGGCTTCTGCCTTGGGCGTGAAGCGGTCGGCATAGCAGACGGTCGTGCCCTTCTCACCTTTGCGGACATTGCCGCCAGCTGCCTTCGCCTGGCGGTAGGTCAGCCAGCGCTGGGAACCGTAACCTCTCATGACCACCTCGGCCCAGAGGATCAGGACGTTGATGCCCGAGTACCGCCGGTCGGTTGCTGCGTTGTGCGGCATTGTGCAGCCGCAGAGTGATGTATCCCAGGGCTGGACCCAAGGAAGGCGTCCCTGCTCGAGGTCGGCGACGATGCGCTCGGTAACCTCAGAGTAGAGGCTGTTGCGTGTGGTAGTGTCTTCCATGGCCTTGTCTCCTTCCATCCGGCCCCGGCCCGGAAGGGGCGCTGGGGGGCGGCGAAGAAGAGCTGGCAGCCACGCTGCAACGGACAGCGCGCATGCGACAAGCACCGCAACGAAGTGGAGGACCCGCACCGCGGGTTGCGCGCTGGCCTGGCGTGGCTAGAGGCGATTGACGCCCCCGGTGTCCCGCCCGAGCGGGGCAAACGCCGCAGCCTTGCTGCGACCGCAGATGCGCTGCCAAATGCAGAAACACAGTGAGATGCTGTGAGCAGAAATATTCTGCTTACGCCGCCATTCCCGGCGGCACGCCGGCAGCGCTCCCCTGCCCTTCTGCCTGCGAAATCACCGCAAGTGGCTCGATTGACGCGAAGCGGCATATCGCCAATCTGTGTCGCAGGCAGGGGCAGATCACATCACAGGATGGAGACAATGGCCATGGCATCCCATGCACCCGACAGGTTCTTGAGGCTCAATACCGTGCTCGATCGCACCGGGCTTTCTCGCGCGACGCTGTACCGCAAGATCCAGGCGGGCACGTTTCCAAAGCAGGTGAAGCTCGCCGAGCGATGCTGCGGTTGGCGGGAATCGGCTATCGAGGAATGGCTGCGGAATCCGGTGTTCTACGAGGTTAGCGATTGAGCGGGCCAAGCCAGCTGGAGCCAAAGCTGGTGGAGGTTTGTCTGGACCGTGAGGACTCAGAAGGGCTGAATCTATCCTGCGCTCCAAAGCATTACAGAAAGTGATCAATTCGGTAAGTCGCCAGTCAGCATTGCGCCCTGATCCCAGTCATAGCCGGCCGCGCAACCGCTGCCCGAGAGCTGCCATTCGGGCCCTACAGAACTTACCGCCAGGAACGCGCCTATATTGGCCGTTCAGGCTGTGGACGGGACCTGCCTAAAGGCTGCCACACATCGCGGTGGGCAGAGAGGGCGTGGAGCCTGTATGCATAGAGCTAGTTTGCTAGCTCGCATCGCGCACGGACTGATGCTAGACAATTCTCGAGACCGCCCTGTCCATGCGAGTCTCATTGGAGTTGCTTCAGGCAAATGCCTTCGACAATCTCAAATAATTTTTTGGTCAGTCGTTCATCCGTTCCTGCCAACGTGCGTATGCGCGCCGAACGCGAGCTTCTCGCCGCGATCGACGCATCGCGCAGGGTGCTCTTTCTCGACATCGAAACAACTGGACTAAGCAGATACTATGACGAGATTACGCTTGTCGGGTACATGTCGGCCGGACAATATTACGTCCACGTTCGAGGCGAAGATCCCTCACATCTTTTGGATGAGCTGGCCTCGGCAGAGACCCTGGTAACGTTCAATGGCACGCTGTTCGACGTTCCATTCCTTCTACAAACTTTTGAAGAAGCATCGATACCTGCCACCCACATTGATCTGCGTTACGCCACTCGAAGGTTGGGTCTAACCGGCGGTCAAAAGGTGCTTGAAGAATTGCTCGGCATTAAGCTGCGGAACGGCTTGGAAGAAGTTGACGGTGCTGAGGCCGTTCTCCTTTGGCATCGATACCTCCGAGGCGACATCGCGGCTCTAAAGATGCTTGTCAGGTATAATCTCGCAGATATCCAAGGGATGTGCAAAATTTTAGATTTTGTTGTCGATCAAGTTGAGCATCCCGATCTTTGGGTGGAATTTGTTCGCATGAGCCAAGGCGAGTTGGAACAGCAGATTATAGCACTCGCCGATTTGCGATTGCCTGCTCCGCCGTTGCGAGAAAACGCCTCGTCATTTTATGGGGTGTTCGGTGATCGGTCGGCTAGTCGTGCGGTGGTCGTTGGCGTTGATCTTACCGGCTCCGAAGCGAAGCCATCAGGCTATTGTCTACTGAAAGGCAACCACGCAGAGACTTGCCTCGTCAAAACAGACAGCGAAATCGTAAGCCGAATACTGCAAGCCCGGCCCCAGCTGGTCTCAATCGATTCTCCTCTTTGCCTCCCTGTTGGGCGGACGAGAGTGACGGATGATGATCCCGGTCGAGATGAATTTGGGATAATGCGCATTAGCGAGCGCATCTTAAAGCGCCGGGGAATAAACGTTTACCCGTGCCTTTTGCCGAGTATGCAAAAGTTGACGGAGCGTGGCATTCGACTTGCGACCGCACTTAGGAGCGCGGGAGTGCCGGTAATCGAAAGCTACCCAGGAGCAGCCCAGGACATCATGGGAATTCCTCGCAAGGGCGCCGGTCCGCAATGGCTCCAGCGCGGATTAGCTGAATTCGGTATTAGCGGCGATTTCGTCGAAGATTTGCCAAGCCATGACGAGCTTGATGCCATAACATCAGCGCTTGTTGGTACCTTCCTATTGGATGGAAAATTTGAGGCCTTGGGTGGGGAGCGGGAAAGTCCGCTCATTGTACCAAACTTGAAAGCAGGTTCTATGCCCTTAGTGATCGGGTTGAGCGGCCGCATTGCTGCTGGAAAAACTACGGCCGCCCGCTGGATCGAAGGGAGCGGATACACATACACTCGTTTCAGTTTGGTCATAGACGACGAGATAGTAGCCAGAAATCTACCTTTGGACCGCGCAACCCGCCAAGCAGTCGGGATGGAACTTCACGAGAATCGAGGGCAGCCGTGGCTTTGCGAGCAGGTGCTCAAGAGGGCCGGTGATGCAGATTTGATCGTCGTCGATGGACTTAGGTGGCCAGATGATCATGCATTTTTCGTGGAGCGCTTCGGAAATCATTTCCGACATATTCATATCCGCGCGCCAATCGAGATGCGAATGCGCCGGTCGGGTGCCGACGGAATCGCGGAATCCCGGGAAGGATTTCTAGAGGCGGATGCCCAGCCGGTGGAGTCAATGATAGATACGCTCGGTCAATTGGCCGCAGAGACCATTGATAATTTTGGTTCAATAGAGCAATTTCAAACTGAGATTTCCCGAGTCATAAACCAAGCGGGAATAGGGGTACGATAAATATGCCGATATCGGTGGTGGTTGGTGGCCAATATGGATCCGAGGGCAAAGGCAAGACCTCGCTCCATATAGCTCGCTCCGACCCGACAGTAGCTGCTGTGATGCGTGTCGGAGGTTCAAACTCTGGTCACATTGGTATTTCGCAAGATGGACGGCGTTTCGCCCTGCGGCAATTGCCCGCGGGAGCCATCGATGGCAATTTGCGCATCTTGATCCCGGCTGGTGCTTATATTGACGTCGATATCTTTCTGCGTGAGATCGACGCGCTTCAATATGATCATTCTAAGATCGTCGTGAGCCCGCTCGCGCATATCATCACGGCGCAGCACAAAGAATGGGAAAAAAGATCGCAATTGCGTGATGCGATTGGCTCAACGCAATCGGGTACGGGTGCGGCGGTTTTGTCTCGAATCTCACGCGGTGCTGGTGATTTCCCGGCAGCGGTCCGAGCGGAAGATGTGCCTCAGCTTGAGAGCTTTCTTGGAGATACCACCCAGTTGGCGCGGGAAATCCTCGACGCTGATGGGCGAGTAGTAATCGAAGGGACCCAAGGTTTCGGTCTGTCGGCAATTCATGCGGAAGCTTGGCCAAAGGCGACCAGCCGAGATACAACGGCAGGCGCATTTGTTTCCGAGGCTGGTCTCAGCCCGCTCGATGTCGACGACATAACGTTGGTTTTGCGCTGCCATCCTATACGAGTGGCCGGTCGCCAGTCTGGTCCATTGCCGCTCGAGACGCGTTGGGATGCAATCGCGTACGAGGCCGGTATTGCAGATGATCTGACTGAACTCACTACCGTCACACAAGCTCCGCGGCGTGTTGGGCATTTTTGTCCTGATATCGTCCGGCAGGCAATCGCGGTGAATAATCCTACTCGGATAGTGCTGAACCACTTAGACTATGTTGACCCGGATGTAGCTACCGGGCGGCTGACGTCAAAGGCTTACAGCTTTGTAGCAAAGGTATCAGCGTCGATTGGTCGGCACATCGATTGGCTGGGCGTTTCGCCGAGGGCAATGATCAACTCCGGTGTGGTCGAGAAGCTAGTCTAAATCACAGTCAGTGTCGGCTTGCCATCCGGCCGCAAGAAATTGACGGATTCTAAATGAGAGCGATTCAGCGTGCGAACGCTGCCCGATCACCCAAAGATGCCGGCAAGAGCCTCGGCGGAATAAAAGCGGTACGATAATTTCAGCAGACGGCAGCCTAATTGACAACTCTGCTTTAAGCTTCGCTGTCTGCATCGAGGCGCTAGCTGTACGATTGAGGTGATTGTAGATAACCAAGGATTTTCCTGTTCCCCACGCTTGTTCAATTTCTCTCCAGAACACATATTTTCCGGCCCGGAAGTCTGATTTTTTCAACGAGACGGTTTCGATCCCATTGTCAGGATCAAGAAAGAGTAAGTCACACGATCGCAATCGCTGAAGCCCTCGCGCGAACCAATGAAGGCGATAGTTCGAACGGTCGTCGGGTTTGCCTTGAATAGCCGCAACTTCGGAAAAAAACAGCGTCGTTGAGGGGAGAATTGATGAGTCTTCCACCGCTTGGATTGAACGCAATCCCGATCTGACAATGCTATCAAGTGCTCCGTGCACCGCAGGATTGCGCAAGCGCATATCTGGCTGTTTCAGATAGCTAACATGGCGGCCGTCGTCGTTATGATTCTCATTCGGAAAGAGATACCAAAATACTCCTAAACGCAAACAAGGGTCGCCGTTGGTAAGGGAGCTCAAGAGCGAGTATTTTGCAAAATCCCCCGCATCGCCTACATATCTATGCTGCATTCAGAGTCGCAATCCTTCTAAACAATGGGCTATCAGGCACCCGACCTGCCTATAAGGTAGAAACGCCGTGGAAGGGCAGAGGAATGGACAACGCCAAGTCAAAAGACCTTTCTACACCGCAACCTCTTCCAGATAAGAAGCCGCTGCGCAAACGGATTTCTGATGCGATATCATTGAGAGAGCGCGTAAAGGAGCTTGCTCGAAAATTAGATATCGAGCTAGCCGAAGACGCAGCGGGCGCTGTGGTTACGACGGTGGGCCTAAAATATCCCAACACATCGGACCCCGAAGATCCACTCTTCGTACAATCGCTGGCCAAATCTGAGTTGTGGAAGGACGTGGATCCGTTTCCCGACATCGCCCCATCGCTGCTAAATTCGGCCGACATCGACGACTACATGACGGCGGCAGCGATGGTGTTCCCGTACGACGAGGCGAAAAGGAAAACCGCGTCTTATCCGCTAAGCGTGGGCAACGAAATCGCGTTCTGGGATCCGAAGTCGCCGGATACCGCCCCAATTAAAATATTAGAGCCCAGAAGTGAGGTGGTAATTCCATCCAATTCGCTTATCTACGTACGGACTGCGGAATCCTTCCAGCTTCCGAACTATATTGCTGTCCGCTTCAATCTTCACATTGACCTGGTTCACAAAGGTCTTTTGTTGGGAACCGGGCCGCTGGTAGATCCTGGGTTCTCTGGAAAGCTTATGGTGCCTCTGCATAACTTGACCAGCAACAACTATGTTTTGCAGGTAGGAGAGGATTTCATCTGGGCAGAGTTCACCAAGACTTCGATGGTCAGTAAGTGGACCGAGGATTCGGAGGAGCGCCCGGCCAGATCGGGATCCATCGTTCAGTTTGAGAAACGAAAAATCAATAAATCCTTTGCTGAATATCTCCTCGGAGCCCAGCGTGGACACAAAATCCTTCAGCCCGGTCTTAGTCATAAAACCCTTCAAAACGCGATTCCCGATGCCATCGAGAGAACTCGTCAAACTGCGATGAAGGCCAAGAACAGCGCTCGGAAAGCCAAAGACCGCGCCAAGCGAATTCAGATCACGGTGACCAGCTTGGGCGTGATCGCCCTCCTTGGGGCTTTGGCAACATTGTACTCACAATATGAGACGGGGCGCACGGCTCTTAGAACAACTGTCGCACTCGTGGATAAGACAAATGATACCGTGCATCAGCAGGCTGATCGAATCCGTGAGCTGGAGTTGAGTATAAATCAGCTCAAAAGGCGGATCGAAACGCAGGAAAGGAAGAGGTTGGAGAGCGGTACAAGCAACACAAATTGAGCCAGAATGCTTATGCCGCTCGGGTTTTAATGATCGAAAATAGGGGGCGCTGCCTTACAAACCGTATTTCGTCAGACCATTGGAATACCCTTGTCCGACCGCGAACCGACTGAATTCGTTCGCGTGGGTCAGTTCCTGGCTTTTGACCTGTTATGATTATCTCGCCAGAATCTCGCAATTCAGCTAGCTGGTCATCGACAATGCTGGACACCACAGGAGTGTCATTGGCACGGGATGCAAAAAGCTCCCTCTTTGTCAGCGCTCTCCCGTTGGAGTCTGCTCCGAACAGGAGGTCCGGAATTTGCGCTAGTAGTGCGTCTTTTGAACGTGCTTTTGCATTGTCGTCAAAAAGATAATCCATCATGCCTTGGCGAACGTCGACCGAGGGATCAAATCCTAGTGCATCAAAGCCAGCAGAGCCAAAATGCTCCATAGTATTTTGCATTCCCCAAAATACGTTGCCCATCTCTTCTCGTGCTTGGTGGTGTTTAGAAAGGTGCAAAAGCCAGTAATCTCGGTGAGACTCAGGCGGGTGAACAAAAAATGGTGTGTAAAACTCTGCGCCCGTAACACGCTGAATGTGCTTATAAATAGTATTCTGTATCAACCGCTTCCAGCCACGCCGCTCTTTCATGTCGATTAGCGCCCTTACATCCTCTCTTGAAAAATCAATATCGGCGAGGGCCCTAATTTCAGAATTCTTTTCGCACAGGAGGTTTATCAACGCATCGATCATGAAGGTTAGAACGACTTCGGGGTTGGCAAGTTCATCCATTATCTTCCGGATTGTGGACATACGAACTCCACTCCAGCCGTACTGATCCAGAAAGAATAGCGAGCGATGCGCTCGTCCTCGGCGGCGGATGTCCCCGATAATGTCTCTCGCGAAATCTTCAAAGGCGCCATGATACAAGCGGATGGAGCTGCCGATCCGGCTTCCGAAACCTCTCGAACGCAATACATTCTCCAGGAAATCCAAATGCTCCTTTTTCTGGTCTACGAACACGAAATCGGCCTCGATCGTAAATCCGCGGGTCCTGGCTTCACGCAATTTGGTTTCCGCTCGCTCGACGGCCTGAAGCATCCGAAGGGGAGATCCATCGACCTCCTGACCCAACAGACAATAGCGACCTCCGCCACAGAAGCCGTCAACAATGGTGAGTTTCAGGCGCGTCTGCTGATGGCTCTTTGTCAGCGTCGAAATGTATGCATCGATGTAGCGCTCAAAAATCTCGTGTTTAGCTACGCTATGAACGCCAAGAGTTGGTATCTGCGAACCGATCCGCCAATGATAACCGCGACTGTCGGGCACATCGGCTAACTCTCGCGGCGGACGGGCAGCCTCGTACAAGCCCGGCAAACCAAGGGACAGTTGATCGACATTCTGTGCCTTCGCCATTCGCGGGCTTTCTGAGAATTGAGGGAAGCCTTAGACATGCCGTCTTGATGCCAACTTGTCTAGCGTTCTTGCATATATGTCTGAGTCTACTTTTCGTTTGTAATTCCGCTGGCCAGAACATTAGACCAAAAGCGCAAATGTTCCACCATTGTTCCTGTGGGCAATTCGTGCTAAGGACAATTCGCCCGGTTCGCGTTAGCGATTTTCGCGTCGAGGGCGCCGTCAAGCCCTATTGCAAACGGGAGAGGAATTTTGGACAACGCGCGAATTAAACGTGCCTATAAGCGGTTGGTTGTGCGCAAGGCGACTGCTGGTGCTACCGTGCAGGAGCGGAAAATTGGCTAAGAATTCGCGAATTGAGTGGACTACGCACACGTTTAACCCGTGGTGGGGATGCGTCAAGCTATCGCCAGCGTGTAAACATTGCTACGCTCATACATGGGCAAAGCGCTTGGGTGAGGATGTTTGGGGAATCAATTCTCGGCGGCGATTTTTCGGCGATAAGCACTGGTCCGAGCCTCTGAAATGGAACAGCGAAGCAAAGAAATCGGGCGAACGCGCTCGAGTGTTTTGTGCGTCCATGGCAGACGTGTTTGAAGACCGGGCTGAACTCGACTCCCATAGAGAGCGCTTATGGACGTTAATTGAGCACACGCCATGGCTCGATTGGCTTCTGCTGACGAAGCGACCCGATAGGGTTTTAGGTTGCGTTCCATGGGACGGCGTCTGGCCCACCAATGTCTGGATTGGCACTACTACTGAAAATCAAGAGTGGGCGGATAAACGGCTTTCGGAGCTTGCCAAGATTCCTGCGGTGGTCCGTTTCATTTCGGCCGAACCCTTGTTAGGGCCGCTCAGTTTGAAGCATTGGACCCATACTGTCGATTGGGTAATCACAGGTGGAGAAAGTGGTCCAAAAGCACGGCCCTCTAGCCCATCTTGGTTTCGTACGCTTTTAAATGAGTGCATGGCAGCTGACATACCGTTTCATTTTAAGCAGTGGGGGGACTGGGCGCCAGGCCAGGGAATAAACTTGGCCAAGGCCCGTTCGGAAGCGGTCGAAGACGGTACCACGATGCTTCGCCTCGGCAAGAAGGCTGCTGGTAGGCTTCTGGATGGCGAGGTTTGGGATGGCATTCCGCGAGCTCGGCGAGCATAGGTGTGGCACTCCAGGTTCGATCAGACCAAGGAGGAAAAGGAACCACAGTTCCATATCCGCCGCTTTATGATGATATTCGACGCAACCACGGCTTTGTTGACCTGCGCGGAAAACCCGAACTGGTTAGAGAAGTCTTGGAGGCAGCAGAAAGTGGCGCGCTCTTCCGTCTACTTATCGCTTTATCTCAGCCCAGATCCCAAGTTTGCTCTTTAGGTTGTGATCTTGGGACACACGTGAATTCCGCGGCGCGATGGGGTACCAGACAGGTAGCTGGTGGGTATGTCCAAATTGCTGACTCCCGGTTCGAGAATTTCGAATTTAATATCGTGAAAGATGTTTCAGTTTATATTGAAAAATCCCTCCGCGCTAACGTTGGAAATGACCGTTGGGACGTAAAATTTGAGCTAAGATCAGTTATATTTAATTTTAATGCACCTGTTGAAGCACCTTCTGTTTGGCTTTGGTTTTTTGCAAAGCATAGCTCACGAACAGGTGCCATTGAGTCGCGAGAGCGGCTGATGAATTGTGTTGCCGAAGCTCTTGAGAAATTTTCTGAAGAGTAAAAATGCCTCTGCAAGACTAGATAGAAAATCTCGGAAATAGGGCGTTTCGTTGATGGTGGATTCTAAATTCTACGAAGGTCGAGGCCCTGCTCTCGTAAAGCATACCTTTATCGAGCGCTATCTTCCGACGCTGATCGCAAAGGTGGCTTCTAAGTACGACCATTTTGCGTTCGTAGATTTCTTCGCTGGACCGTGGAATTCGAAATGCCCCGGTCTCAGCGACACTTCCTTTGATATCGCCTTGCGCGCGATGAGGGGAGCTAAGGCGGTATGGAAAAGAAACGGTCGGGATATTCTGATGTCCGCACATTTAGTTGAAGAGGACGATGAGGCTTATGCTAAACTGGCGCAGCATAAGGAGAAATATCCGGATATTGAAATTATAACTTATCCGGGAAGGGCAGAAGTTCAAGCCGATAATATTCTCGCCGGTATCCCATCTGGGTCATTCTCGTTCTTTAATTTCGATCCCAAAGGCGTTCCAGAGCTTTCGCCCTTTAACCAGATGTTCCTTCGACCGTCTTCTGAAGTTCTGCTGACTTTTATGCTAAAATTCGCCCAAAGATTTGCCCATACCGATGCGATGCCAACCCTTACATCTTGGCTCAATGAGCTTGGGGATGATGATGACAGAAAAGCGATGTTGGCTCAGCTGGCTGGGCAGGCCAAGGAGGAGGCTATCACGGAAGGCGCGCGACGCACTCTCGCGAAGCTGGGAAAATACAACTTTGCGCCGGAAATTACCGTTGACGAGCTTGAGAAGGAGCGCACCTGCTACAAGCTAATTTTCCTGACTCGTCATCCGAAGGGAATTCGAGTTTTTCGGGATGCTCAAATCGCTGCACTCGAAGCTCAGGCCGTAAATCGTTCGGAGGCTAAGGCCACGGCAAGAACAACCAAGACGGGTATGGAGGATCTCTTTCAGGCGGTCACCCCATTTGAGCGAGAGGAACGGAGCGCAAAGGAAATAAGGAATGGAACGATAGATGCACGGGTGCTGGCTCTTGAGATAATTCAGGGCGCGGGTCGTAACGGCGTACTTTGGGCCGAATTGTGGCCTACTGTACTTGACGCCTGCGTTGTCAGTTACAGCCAGCTGGGAAAAATATTGAGTGAACTACGTAGTTCCAATCAAGTCTCCATGCCAAACTGGACGAATCCTCGAATTCGAGTTCCTCGAGACGAATTTCAAATATTTTTGGCCTGAGACAAACGGCCTCTAGGGCCCAAATTATAGTTATCTCATTATGTGGCCTTTAAATGTCTGCTATCGCCCTTCGTTGTTTGAGAGCGGACTATCTCCAACCGGACCAATTTCTGACACAACAAGACGCAAATAAATGACCTCGCAACACGAATTGAGCGAATTAGGTCCGCTGCTCACATTCACTGGGTGCACGTCTAGCTGCGGATACAGCAGCGGCTCGCTTGGCACCCTCGCCCTTGGCTTTGCCTAGTGCAACCATCGTATCTGAACTTCGACGCTGCCTGACAGGCGGCAGCTTGGGGTTGAGCTGATGGCATGCCGCAAGTCTGATCAATTCGTCTCCCCAGGCTTCCAAAGCCGCCTTCTTCTCCTCAAGATAATTGTGACGCTGATAGACGCCAACGATACCCGCCCTCGAGCCAGATACATGATTGAGTACAGCTTCCGTTACCTCCAGACGGACACCAAGCCTTTGAAGGCCGGTTGCAACTGTCCGCCGGAGGTCGTGGAGGGTCCAGTGCTGAACGGAACGTCCCATCTGGGTTTCCATCGCCCGACGAAGGCGCGCCATTGTCTTACTGAAACCGCTTGGACCGGTTTCAGTATCACCTCGGGATGCCAGCAGTTTGTCGCTGTCACTGAGCGCCCAAATCTCGTTCAGCAGGTCGATTGCCGGTGAAGCCAGTGGCACGAGATGAGCTATCCCATTCTTCGCGCGATTGGCCGGTATGGTCCAGAGACTACCCTCGAAATCGAATTCTGACCGATCCGCACTGAACACCTCGTTCCTGCGTTGACCTGACAACAGCAGCAGCTTGATAGCAGGCCCAAACGGGGGACCCTCTTCGCCAAGAATGTTCCAAAGCAATCCCACCTCCCGCACGTCGAGAACCCGATCGCGCGCCTTAGGCGGGGGCGGACGTCCAGCGTCTCTGCAGGGATTGAACTGCAGTCGTTCCAGCCGGGGCAAAGCCCACCCGTAAAAGGATGAGAACTGGCCAAGGACGCCGCGCGCCATCACAGGAGCCTCTAATGCTATGCTGTCGATAAACCGAGTAATCTCCGCACGCGTGATCGTCTCGGGCATCCGGTCCCCGAATTTCGGAAGGATGTGCCGGTTGAAAACCCGCTCTATCTCGGCAATTGACCTGCGGTCGGCTTTGGCGGCCCTGTAGTCCGGCCACATGCCACGCAGTGTGCCTGCCGCAGCGCCCCGAGTCGGCTTCGGCACGTGCTGATAAGGGTCTCCGCCTGCTTCAATATCGGAAAGCACAATCCGCGCTTTCTTCCGAGCATCCATCAGACCGAACTGGTCGGAATACCTGCCAATGGTGATATTCCGCACGACGCCAGCAACCCGCTTTCGCAAAAGAAACGTTCGCGCGCCAGACGCCCCAACTCTGAGACGCAGACCAGGGACGATCGCATCTTTGATCTCCATCTGACCTTCAGGGGGCACTTTCAACCCTCTGATCTTTGCGTCTGTCAGACCTACCGGTTTCGAAGCCATCTGTGCCTCCATAGAGTACCTTTCAGGGTGTTACCTTAGGTAACATTTGACCCGAAATACCCCGATATTCATTGGGACACAGTGACACTCATGTAATTGAAAATCAACGAATTTGAGACGTCGTGAATGTGCTTAGGACCCGCTGATTACCGCTCTTAATCAGCGGGTCCTAGGTTCGAGCCCTAGTGCGTCCACCATTTTTTAAGACACATTGTTGAAGCGTTAGATCGCAGGTACCGGGCGCATCGTTCGGGTGCCGCGTAACCACACTATCGCCAGGCCAGATGCCCCTGCTGCTGCACACGCGGTATGAATGCTCCAGAAGGTGAGGATCGGCAAGGTCGTGAACCGGCTTGCCAGCGCCGTGCTGGCGAGCCCGCCCGCGAACATCGCCAGATAGAAGCCTGCCATGGTTGTGGCCACATGCTGGCGGCTGGCCGATCGCCCGAACATTGCCATCGCCGCCGGCAGAACGTTGGCGAGCCCCAGGCTGTTGAGCAGCTGAAAGCCCAGGCCCCAATAGACCGGAACGCCGGTCCTGCCGTGCAACAGCGCGGCCATCGCAAGACAGCCGGTACCAGCTGTGACGAAGACCCCGCCCAGCGCCGCCTTGCCAGCCGCGCTCACCGCGCCCCGGTTTCGCTCGTGGGACCGCCAGACCAGCCCCGATACGGTCAGCGCGACCAGCCCCAGCAGGCCGTCGGCGGCGATCATCCAGCTGGAAGGGAAGCGCCATTCCCCGATCGACAGGATGAAGCCCTGGTCCACCCAGAGCAGATAGGCATTGGTGATCTGCGCGTTGCCGACGGTGATCAGCGCGATACTGCCGCCCAGGATGGCCAGTGCTATCAGATCGCCGCCGTCCGGCCGATCGGCGGCATCGGTCGCAGCGTCGTGCCGCATCGGGGCTGCAGCTGCAGCACGGAACTGCGCCAGATAGATCGCCAGCCCTGCGACCATGCTGGCGCAGGCCAAGGCAAATCCGGCGTGCCAGTGCGCCCGTTCGCCCACGGTCCCGATGATCAGCGGCGCCAGCAGGCCGGCAAGGTTGATGGCGATGTAGAACATGCGGAAGCCTTCGACCCGCGCGTCATCCTGTGGCGCGTACAGCGCACTCAGCTGCGCGGCGGCCGGACCCTTGAACAGGCCCGAACCCAAGGCAATGGCACCCAGCGCCGGCAGCAGCGCAGCCTCGGCCATCATCAGTGCGTGGCCCGCCGCCATCATGAGCCCGCCGGCAAGGATGGCGCGATGCTGCCCGAGCAAGCGGTCTGCGATCACACCGCCCAGCACCGGCGCCAGTGCTGCCAGCGACACGAACAATCCCGTGATCACCGATGCCAGCGCAATCCCCTGGGTACCCGAAAGCTGCGCCAGCTGCGGCAGCAGCCAGATCCCCGCCAGGCTGTCCCGCGCCACCAGCGTTTCGGCCAGATACAGCGCCAGAATGCTCTGCATACCGTAATAGGCAGCGCGTTCGAACCCCACGCTGGTGCACAGGCTGACCAGTCCCTCAGGACCCCGACGTGCCATCAACCGGCCACTTTCACAGCGGGGTCGAAGGGCCGCCTACCCAGGATTTGCGGACATTGCCGGGCGTATCCCCAAACCACTGGCGGAACGATCGGCCGAAGCTCGACATGTCGGTAAAGCCGAGCAGCCGCGCCGTTTCGGACAGCGAGATCGTGGAATCCGCGATCAACAGTGCTGCCTTGGCCCGGCGCTCCTCTTCTACCAGCCGATGAAAGCCGGTGCCGTGACGCGCCAGCAGTCGCAACAGCGTCCGGGTCGATGTGTCGAGCTCGATCGCAATCTGCTTGAGCCGGGGCACGCGATGATCGCGCGACAGCATGTCGGCAATCGCCGCGCGGATCCTGGCCACGTCCGCCGGTTCGCCGGTGGTGCTTTCCAGCGCGGCGATCTTGGTCTGCGCGACCGCCCACAGCATCGGATCGTAATCGGGATTGGGAATCGTCTGCCAGTCGGCAGGCAGGCTTAACCGCTCGACGTTTGGCGAATGGCGGATGTTGCACTGAAATGCGGCGAGCACCGGGAGCGCCTGTTCGACGCCGACCAGCCGCGTCTCCACGGTCATCTCCGCCGAGTTGGCGCACGACAGCGCCTCGACGGCCCGGTAGATCAGGGCGAGCCCCGTCATTGCGGAAAACTGGAACAGCGGCCCCATCGCCCAGGGCGGCGACAGGCTGATGGCGATCCGGCCGTCGGCCTCTTCCAGACGGATAAGAACAAAGGGGTTCTGCGCCGCGATCGCGCGCACCACGGTCTTGAGCGCGCTGCCGAGGTCAGGCGCGTGCAGTAGCGAGAGCACCCCTGTGGTGCCCATCACCGGGCGGGGTGCGGTGAGCATCCGTTCGACCAGGGCAAAGCTGTCGGCGTTGTCGATGATATTGCCGATGATGAT
>JAIXXA010000172.1 GCA_027490975.1 Rhodospirillaceae bacterium | reverse complement strand
GGGCCAGCGCGGCATCTACCAGGTCGTGGCCCCCGGCGGGGCGGCCAAGGCCGGATAGCTAAGCGGTCCCTAGCTAAGCGGCCCCGCCGATCACGCCGCCTTGCCCTTCGCCGGCGGGTCGCGCAGCACGTAGCCGCGGCCCCAGACCGTTTCGATGTAGTTCTCGCCGTCGCAGGCGGTCGACAGTTTCTTGCGCAGCTTGCACACGAACACGTCGATGATCTTGAGCTCGGGCTCGTCGATGCCGCCATAGAGATGGTTCAAAAACATCTCCTTGGTGAGCGTGGTCCCCTTGCGCAGGCTCAGCAATTCGAGGATCGCGTATTCCTTGCCCGTAAGGTGCAGAGGCCTCGCACCCGCTTCGACCGTGCGCGCCTCGAGATTGACCATGAGCTTGCCGGTCTTGATGATCGACTGCGAATGGCCCTTGGCGCGCCGCACGATCGCGTGAATGCGCGCGACCAGTTCGCGTTTGTCGAAGGGCTTCGTCAGATAGTCGTCGGCGCCGAAACCGAGGCCCTTGATCTTGGCGTCGAGCTCGGTGAGGCCCGACAGGATCAGGATCGGCGTTTTGATGCGCCCGGCGCGGAAGCGGCGCAGCACCTCGTAGCCGTCCATGTCGGGCAGCATCAGATCGAGCAGGATGATGTCGTAGTCGTAGAGTTTGCCGACCTCGAGCCCGTCTTCGCCAAGCGCGCTCGTGTCGCAGACAAAGCCTTCTTGCTTGAGCATCAGCTCGATCGAGCGGGACGTTGCCTGATCGTCTTCAACCAGCAGCACGCGCATCGTCAGGGCCTCCGGGAAATTGGTTAACACGGTATCACGGCAGGCGCGTTGTTAACAATTCGAAACAAACGGCGTTATTTATCAAATCTTTATGCAGAAATTTACGCAACGTTAATCAAACTTGGTTACACTCCGCAACGGTCCGTAACCCTCGGATTTTCCCCCAACTTTTCGGGACGGGTGATCGCGCGTATGTCCGCACATGAATTGGTTGCCGCCGTCGAGCGCATCCCGACTTATCGCTACTATGGCCGCGTTTCGGCCGTGCAAGGCATGCTGCTCGAGATCGGCGGCGTGGACGATCTGCTGGCCGTGGGCTCGCGTTGCTTTGTGGGCACACGCGACCGTCGCCGCGTGCCGTGCGAGGTCGTGGGTTTCCGCCAGGGCCGCGCATTGCTGATGGCGTTCGGCACGGTGGATGGGATCGGCGTGGGCAGCCGTGCGGAAATCGCCGATTCCGATCCCGTGATCTATCCGCATCGCGCGTGGCTGGGGCGCGTCGTGAACGCGCTCGGCGAACCGCTCGACGGCAAGGGGCCGCTGCCGATGGGCCCGGCCCCTTACGCGATCAAAGCCTCGCCGCCCGCCGCCCACAAACGCCAGCGCGTGCGCGGCAAGATCGATCTCGGCATTCGTGCCATCAACACGTTTCTCACCTGCTGCCGCGGCCAGCGCATGGGCATTTTTGCGGGCTCGGGCGTCGGCAAATCCTCGGTCATGTCGATGATGACGCGCTACACGGCCGCCGACGTGGTCGTGATCGGCCTCATCGGCGAGCGCGGCCGCGAAGTGCAGGAGTTCATCCAAGACGATCTCGGGCCCGAGGGCCTTGCGCGCGCGGTCGTGGTGGTGGCCACCGGCGACGAAAGCCCGCTGATGCGCCGCCAGGCGGCTTACATGACGCTCGCGATCGCCGAGTATTTCCGCGATCTCGATCGCGACGTTCTGTGCCTCATGGATTCGGTCACGCGCTTTGCCATGGCGCAGCGCGAAATCGGCCTGTCGGCGGGCGAACCGCCGGCCTCCAAAGGCTACACGCCGTCGGTGTTTGCCGAACTTCCGCGCCTCCTCGAGCGCGCCGGTCCCGGCACGGGGCAGGGCAGTGTCACGGGCCTTTTCACGGTGCTCGTCGAGGGCGACGACACGAACGAGCCGATTTCGGATGCGGTGCGCGGCATCGTCGATGGGCACATTGTGCTCGAGCGCGCGATCGGCGAACGCGGCCGCTATCCGGCCATCAATATTCTGCGCTCGGTTTCGCGCACCATGCCGGGCTGCAATACGCCGTCGGAAAACGCGCTTGTGGCGCGGGCACGCCAGCTCATGGCGCAGTACGAAGACATGGCCGAGATGATCCGCCTGGGTGCCTATAGGCGCGGCTCGGACGCGCTTGTGGACGAAGCCATCCACTACCAGCCCGAAATCGAGAATTTTCTGAAGCAGGGCAAGCGCGAGCGCGCGTTGCTGGCGCAAGGCTATGCCGGGCTCGCCGAGATTCTCGGCATGCTGGATCCGGGCGCTGCCGCCGAAAGTGCCGAAGAGCCGGCCCTTGCCGGTTGAGAGCCGCTAGATGGCGGCCAAGACCAAGGGCCTGCGCTCGCTCATTCGGCTGGCCGAGGCAGATCTCGACGACAAGCGCCGCGTGCTCGTCGAAATCGAGCAGCAGGAAGCGACCCTGCAGGCGCGTGCCGTCGCCCTCGAAGCCGAGAAGGAACAGGAGCAGCGCCATGCGCGCGAACTCGAGGTCGGCATGTTCGCCTATGCGGGTTATGCGCGCGGCGTGATCCAGCGCCGCGAACGCTTGGCCGCACAGATCGCCGGCCTGCAACCGCAATTGGAAGAGGCGCGCCAGGCCGTCTCCGAAGCCTTCCAGACGCTCAAGCGCTACGAAACCGCACTCGCAGCCCGCATCAAGGCCGACAAAGACGCGCTCGAGCGCAAAGATCAGCAAAACATGGACGAAATCAGCCTGAACGCCCATCGCCGCCGCCAATTGGCCGAAGCGACGCTGGCGGCAACGTCAAGCGTATCGCGACAATCGCGGGCTTGAAGCGCCTGCGTGCGCTTGCGAAACTGGTCCATTGAAGCCTCGGGGGGGACGGCAATGGAACGCAAGAGCAGTTACCTCACGATCCTCATCTGCGGATCGCTGGTGCTTACCGTGATGATGGGGCTGCGCCAGACGCTGGGCCTGTTCCTCAAACCGATGACGATCGATCTCGGCGTCGGGCGCGAAGTATTTGCGTTCGGGCTTGCCGTTTCCAACCTGCTTTGGGGGGCGGCCGGGCCGTTTGCCGGTGCCGTCGCCGACAAGTTTGGCACTTCGCGCGCGGTGCTGATCGGCGGCTTGCTCTATGCGGGCGGATTCTGGGCGCTGTCGAACGCGCAGGACGGCACGCTGATCCTGGTCGGCAATACGCTGCAGGGTTTGGCGATGGCCGGGGCCGGTTTCTCGATCATCCTCGGGGCCGTGGGCCGTGCGGCGCCGCCCGAGAAACGTTCGCTGGCGCTCGGCATCGTCGCGGCGGGCGGTTCGTTCGGGCAGTTTGCCTGCATGCCGTATGCGCAGGTGCTGCTCGACCTCTTGGATTGGCGCGGCGCTTTGTTCGCGATCGCGCTGAGCGCTTTGGCAATCTTGCCGCTCGCCTATGGTTTGCGGGGCTTGGCCGCCCCGGCGGCGGCCCAATCCCAGCAGACGCTGGGGGCTGCCCTCAAAGAAGCGATGGGCCATTCGGGTTTCTGGCTGCTTACGATCGGCTTTTTTGTGTGCGGCTTCCAGGTTGTGTTCGTGGGCGTGCATCTGCCGGCCTATGTCGCCGACAAGGGCCTGCCCGGTTGGGTCGGGGCGTGGTCGCTCGCTTTGGTCGGGCTCTTCAATATCGTGGGCACGTACACGGCGGGCGTGCTGGGCCAGCTGCGGCGCAAGAAGTATCTGCTGGCGGGCATCTATATCGGCCGCTCGCTCGTGTTCATCGTGTTTCTGCTGACCCCGATCAGCGAAGCCAGCGTGATGATCTTCGCCTCGGCACTCGGGCTGTTCTGGCTGTCGACCGTGCCGCTGACTTCGGGGTTGGTGGCGCAGATTTTCGGCACCACCTACATGTCCACGCTCTACGGCATCGTGTTTTTCTCGCACCAAATCGGCAGCTTTATGGGCGCGTGGTTGGGTGGTAAGGTCTACGACATGTACGGATCGTACGACGTCGTTTGGGGGCTTTGCGTAGCCACGGGTTTCATCGCCGCTGCCTTGCATTGGCCGCTGCGCGATGCCCCGCAGCCGCGTCTGGCGGCGGCAGGCTGAGGGCGAAACATGCGACTCACGGCAGCACAATCCGGGTTGATGGCGGGCGGGGCTTTGCTGTTTGCGGGGGCCGTGTATCTTTGGGCCGTGCGCGGGCCTGCGATTCTGCTCGATCTTGCGTTCATTGCGTGTCTTTGAAGGAGTTCTGCGTATGGCCAATCTGGCTTTTCTGGGTTTGGGTGTGATGGGTTTTCCGATGGCAGGCCATCTGCAGAAGGCCGGCCACAGCGTGACGGTCTACAATCGCAGTGCGGCCAAGGCTGCGGCCTGGGCGGCCAAGCACGGCGGCAAATCGGCCGCGACGCCGGCCGAAGCGGCCAAGGGCGCCGACATCGTGCTCGCATGCGTCGGCAACGACGACGATCTGCGCTCGGTCGTGTATGGCGACAAGGGCGCTTTCGCCGGCATGGCCAAAGGGGCGATTTTTGTCGACCACACCACGGCCTCGGCGCAGGTGGCGCGCGAGCTCGACAAGGCGGCTTCGGAAAAAGGCTTCGGCTTTCTCGATGCACCCGTGTCGGGCGGCCAGGCGGGGGCCGAAAACGGCCAGCTCGGCATCATGGTCGGCGGTGCGGAAGCGGTGTTCGCGAAGGCCGAGCCGGTGCTCAAAATCTACGCCAAAGCGCTGACCCTGATGGGCCCGGCAGGGGCAGGCCAGCTCACCAAGATGGTGAACCAGATCTGCATTGCGGGCCTCGTTCAGGGCCTGTCCGAGGGCATGAATTTCGCGGTCCAGGCCGGGCTCGACACCGACAAGGTGCTCTCGGTCATCACCAAAGGTGCCGCCGGTTCCTGGCAGATGGAAAACCGCGCCAAGACGATGGTGCAGGGAAAATTCGATTTCGGCTTTGCGGTCGATTGGATGCGCAAAGACCTCGCGATCTGCCTCGAGGAAGCCAAAACCAACAAAGCCCGCCTGCCGATGACGGCCGTGATCGACCAGTTCTACGCAGCCGTGCAAGCGCGCGGCGGCGGGCGCTGGGACACGTCCTCGCTGATCAATCTGCTCGCAAAACCTTAGCGAGTTCGGCCATCCGGTCGACGACCACGGCACCGGTCGCGGCAAGTTCGCCGCGATCGGTGTGGCCGGCGCCCGCATAGGCATAGGCCTTCATGCCGGCGGCTTTGGCGGCCGCAAGGCCTGCGAGCGAGTCTTCGATCACGACGCAGTCGGCGGGTGCGAACCCCATCTGTGCTGCCGCGAACAAAAACAAATCCGGGGCGGGTTTGCCGTTGGCGACTTGGCTGGCGCTGAAACAGCGCCCCTCGAAATGCGCGGCAAGGGCGCACAATTCGAGGCTGCGCTGGATGCGCGGCGGATCGCTCGACGAGGCAAGGCAGAAGGGCAGATCCAAGCCTTCGAGCAGTTCGGGCACGCCTGCCACCGCCTGCAGCTCGCCCTCGTAGGCCGCCAGTACTTTTGCGCGTTCGGTTTCGGCGAAATCCGGCGGCAGCACGATGCCGAAACTTTTTTCGATGTCCGAGACCGCGAAGGCCATGCTGCGTCCGATATAGCGGCGCATCGCTTGTTCGAGCGAGAGCGGCACGCCTTGTTCGACGAGCATTGCGTGGAAGATGCGGTTGGCGATGCGCTCGGAATCGACGAGCACCCCGTCCATGTCGAAGACGACGAGACGCGGCCTCATGCGCCGATCGCGCCGGGGGCTTTCCAAACGAAGCGCAGAACCTGGTGCTCCGTTCCGTCGATCGCGCGATAGGCGTGCGGCGCGCTCGCAACGCCCCCCATGCGCCGGTAGAAGCCGACCGCGTTTTCGTTGGCACAATAGACCGTGAGATGCATGGCTGTGCCCGGCAGCGTGGCCGCGACCCATGCGCCTGCGCGCACCAGGAGCTGGCGGCCGATACCGCCGCGTTTGACGTCGGGCCGCACATGCAGATTGTCGAGGAGGGCGCCGTGTTCGGGCTCGGCATCGGCCATCACGCAGGCGAAGCCAAGCGCATCGCCGTCTTGCTCGGCAAGGGCGAGAAAGCTGCGTGCCGGATTCCACGCCGCCATGCGCGCCTGCCAATACTGCGCGCGCTCGACATGCGCGTTTGCGAGATACGCCTCGCTCAGAATATCGCGATAGGCGGTGCGCCAGCTCGCCGTGTGGAGGGCGGCGACGGTGCCGGCGTGGGCAGGCCCGGCGCTGCTGATCGAAAGCATGCCCATCTCAGTTGCTCCGGCGGCGCAGATCGCGTTCGATGTCGAAAGCGGTCTGGGTGGGGGCGATGTTGCGGCGATAGACCTGGAGATTCTCCATCACGCGCTGCACGTAGCCGCGCGTTTCCTCGAACGGGATCATCTCGATCCAGTCGACCACGTCGACGTTGGGCTGGCGCGGATCGCCGAAATTGCGCATCCATTCGCGCGCCCGGCCCGGCCCCGCATTGTAGGACGCGATCGCCAGCACGTAGGAGCCGCCGAAATCGTCGATGAGCGAGGCGAGATAAGACCGGCCGAGGCGGATATTGTAGGCGGGTTCGAACAGCCGTGCGTCGGTGTGGTTGCCGAGCGTGTTCTCGGTTTTGGCGACCGCGCGCGCAGTGGCGGGCATCAGCTGCATGAGGCCGCGCGCGCCCGCCGAGCTCACAACCTCGGGTTCGAACTGGCTTTCCTGGCGAATGATCGCATAGGTCAAAGCGCGCTCGGGCCGCTCGCCCGTCATCGGCAGCACCGGCCAGCCGAGATCGTGGAGCTGCACGCCCGCCGTCTGCGCCGAGCGCTTCGAGACGACGACGGCAAGATCGTTGCGGCCGAGCTGGTGCGCGAACTCGGCGACCAGCGCATGCTGGCCGGGCGTGCGCGCGACGCTCGCGAGCCGCACGAGGAACGGCCGCACGCGCTCGGGCTTTTCGCGCGTTTCGAGCAGGATGCGCGCGGCGATCACCGCTTCGTTGCGCGCGAACGCCTGGCGATCTTCCGCCGTGGCGAGGATGGGGCCGGGCCAGGTCGGGCGCGTCGGGCTTTTGCTGCGCGCGGCGGCGAGCTGGCCGTAATAGGTGGTGTGGAACGCAGCACCGCGATTGTACCAGTCGTTGGCCGCCGCGATCTGGTTCTGCGCTTCGAGCGCGCGCCCGATCCAGTAGGCGCCGCGCGCCCGCGACACGGGGAAGCGTGCGGCTTCGTGCACGCGCTCGAAATGCGCTTGCGCGCCCTTGGCGTCGTTGAGGCGGCGCAGTGCGATCCAGCCCGCAAGGAACTCGGCCTCGAGGAAATTGGCCCCGTGCGACTGCTGCATGCGGTGGTCGCGGGCGAGGCGATAGGCTTCGGCCGCATCGCCCGCCAGGATCGAGCGGCGCGCCAGCACCGCGCGCTCGTTCCACCAGATTTC
Organism: Rhodospirillaceae bacterium; assembly: GCA_027490975.1. Lineage (GTDB taxonomy): Bacteria > Pseudomonadota > Alphaproteobacteria > CACIAM-22H2 > CACIAM-22H2 > Tagaea. Next base: position 4,018 of record JAIXXA010000172.1, on the reverse strand, counting down.
GGGCCGGCCCAGATCGCGCGGCAGATTGCGCATCGCCTCGCGCGCGGCCGTTTCGCGGTTGGCGCGGCGGAACGCGCGCACGCGGTCGTAGAGCAGGCCCGGATCGTTGGCGAGGCTTTCGGGCACGCGCTTGGCTTGCGCTTCCACATTGCCGCCGGCCCGAATGCGCAGCCTTGCGTCGGCGAGCGTGCGCCGCTCCTGGGGCACGAGGGGAAACACGCGCCGCGCTTCTTCGGCCTTGCCGTCCCACACGAGGCGGTCGAGTTTGGCGATATGGTGCTGCGGCTCGAGCATGCCGCGATAGCGCTCGAGCCAGCGCCTGTGCTGCACCTCGTTGAACGTGCCCGACACCCAATGCTCGCGGATCACGCGCAAGGCCCGCTCGCGCTCGCCCGAGGCCGTCAGCGCATCGGCATAGCGCATGGCGCCGTCCGGCGTGAGCGGATTGCGCGTGCCGAACCACGCCAGCACCAGCGTGTTGTTGCTGGGCCGGTCGAGCAGCGCTTCTTCGGCACGCCGCGAAATCGTTTCGAGCGACGGCCAATCTGGATTCTGGTCGACGAACTGGACGATGTCCTCGAAAGCGATTCCCGAACGCGGCAGCTGCAGCTCGAGCCAACGGAACAGCTTGTTGGCGACCGGATGGTCGCCGCGCGCGAGCAGCGTGCGTGCCGCCTCCCAGCGCCCCGCTTCGACGGCCGCGAAGGCTTGCGTATAGAGCTCGCGCTGGCGCGCATTGAGCACGGGTGCGCCGATCGGCTGGATCGTGCGCGCCGCCGTGACGATGGGCCCGGCGGGCGGCCCGGCGGACAGGCTCGCGACCGCTTGGGCCAGCAGCGTATCGCCTTCAGCGGGTGCCGCCGCGACCTGCACGGGCTCGGCGGTTTGCGCCTCGGCCACGAGGGAAGCGGGCGGGACGACGGCGGCATCGCTGCGCGCGCATGCGCCGAGCGCCAAAGGCAAGCAGAGGATGGCCAACCCGGACCACCGCCCAAGCCGCCGGTCGAATCGAATACGCGTATTCATGGCACGCAGTTAAGACCGCGAGGCCGTGCCAGCGCAAGCCAAAGGCATTTGTTGCGAAAGCAGGGCGGGGGGTCTAATTTCGCGCTCCTTTTGTTGCAGTCGCCGCCCCCCGAAGTTCCAAGCCGGAGATCCGCCATGTTCAAGGGTTCGCTCGTCGCGCTCATCACGCCGTTCCGCAACGGTCAGGTCGACGAGCCGGCGTTCCGCAAATTCGTGGCCTGGCAGGTGCGCGAAGGAACCGACGGGCTGGTGCCGTGCGGCACCACCGGCGAATCCCCGACCCTGAGCCACGAAGAGCACGAAGCCGTGATCGAGATGTGCGTGGCCGCCGCCAAGGGCCGCGTGCCCGTGATGGCGGGAACGGGCTCGAACTCGACCGACGAGGCGATCAGCCTCACGCGCCATGCCGAGCGCGTGGGCTGCGACGCCGCCCTCGTGGTCACGCCCTACTACAACAAGCCGACGCAGGAAGGCCTCTATCTGCACTACAAGGCCATCGCCAAGTCGGTGAAGATCCCGATCTTCATCTACAACATCCCCGGCCGCTGCGCGGTCGACATGTCGGTCGAAACGATGGGCCGTCTGGCGCAGATCAAGAACATCGTCGGCGTCAAAGACGCGACCGGCGATTTGACGCGCCCGGGTCTGCAGCGCCTCGCTTGCGGTCCCGATTTCTGCCAGCTCGACGGCGACGACGGCACGGCGCTGGCCTTCAACGCCACGGGCGGGGTCGGCTGCATTTCCGTGACCGGAAACATCGCGCCCAAGCTCGTGGCGAAAATGCAGGCGGCGTCCTTGCAGGGCGACGGCAAGACGGCCTTGAAGCTGCAGGACCGCCTGATGCCGCTGCACAAGGCGCTGTTCGCCGAGACGAGCCCCGGCCCCGTCAAATACGCGGCTTCGCTGCTGGGCCTGTGCAGCGACGAAGTGCGCCTGCCGCTGGGGCCGATCGCGGCCCAGACCAAAGAGCGCGTGAAGGCGGCCCTCAAGGGGGCCGGCCTCTTGGGCTAGATGCCTGCACCCGACCAAGGCCGCAAAGTCGCCGCGACCAATCGCAAGGCGCGGCACGATTTTGCGATCGAACGCACGCTCGAAGCGGGCCTCGTGCTGACCGGCACCGAGGTCAAATCGCTGCGTGCGGCGGGCGGGATCGCGATCGGCGAGGCGCATGCGGTGGAGCGCAACGGCGAATTGTGGCTCATCGATGCGCACATTCCCGAATACGCGGGCGGCAATCGCCAGAACCACGAGCCGCGCCGGGCGCGCAAGCTGCTGGTGAGCCGCGTGGAGATGAACAAGCTCATCGGTGCGGTGACGCGCGAGGGCATGGCGCTCGTGCCCTTGCAGCTCTATTTCAACGCGCGCGGCATCGCCAAGCTCGAGCTCGGCCTCGCCAAGGGCCGCAAGAAGGCCGACAAGCGCGAGGCGATCGCCACGCGCGACTGGAAACGCAGCCAGGCCCGGCTGCTCGCCACGCGGCGCTAGGGGCCGGGAAGGGCGATCGGGCCTCGCGATGCGCCAGCCGACCGATCTCTACGTTCCAAACGACGTGCGCTTGGCCAGCCCGCGGCTGATCCTCGAACCGCTGCGCACGAGCCATGCGCCGGCTTTTGCCGCCTTGCTGGGGCCGGACCAGGCCGCCATCGCGATGCTCTCGCACATGCCCGATCCGTTGACCGCGAAGACGGCGGCCGAATGGATCGAACTGCGCACCGGGCCGGGCGGGCACGTGTTCGCGCTGTTCCTGGCCGACGGCAGTTTCATCGGCACCAGCGGCTTCGGCGGCCCGCGCGACGGCGTCCCCGGCTTCGGCTACTGGATTGGGGCCGCCTATCGCGGCCTCGGCTACGCGACCGAGGCGGGCCAGGCCTGCATCGCGCGGGCGCGTGCTTTGGGGGCGCGCCAGATGGTGGCCGAAACCTTCCCTGGCAACCGGGCTTCGGAGCGCGTGCTGGCCAAGCTCGGCTTCGTGCCGCAAGGCCCGGTCGAGCGGCATTATCCGCTGCGCGGCGGCTGGCGGCGCTTGACGTTCCACAGCCTCAAGATCGGCTGACGCCGCTCTGAAATAGGCGCCCGCGAAATAGGCGACAGCGGCAGGCGACAATAGGTTACCAAAGGCGTCAGAATAGGTTGCCCAAGGTTACATCTCTGTGAGGAACGTCATGTAACACGCTGTTTTTGAAAGATTCATTTTTGAAATAGGTTACATGTGACGGCTTTTTTCGCCGGTCGCCAAAAGCCGGCCCGAAGACCCCTGATATTCACAATGTCAAACAGCGCACCCGCCTCGGCTTCTGCCGAAAAGAGCTAATTGTCACTATAGTCTATATTTCCTTAAACTTCAATGTTCTAATAAAGTTTTGATGGCCGAGCACGATGGCGCCGAGGGCGGCGAGCGTGGCCGCGGCGATCGGCCAATTGGGCTGCGTCACAATGTTGGTGAAGGCGATCGCGACCAGCGCCCAGCCGAACGCAAACACGAACCACCCGTTCGCACGCCGGGCGAGGATCGTCGCCATGGCGAGCACGGTCGCGGGCAAGAGGGTGGCGAGCGCATAGAGGCTCATCGACAGGCCGAACGGCTCGGCGATGCTGCCGCGCACGACCGAGGTGGTGTTCAGCATAACGGCGGCCGTGAGCCATCCGCCCTGCAGCCCGAGCAGCACCGGCAGCAGGCGCGGCAGGCGCCCTTCGAGGGCAAATCCCGACAGGCCGGCGCTTGCGACCATCGTCGCCGCATACATGGCGAAGATCAGCGGCAGCAATACGACCGACGAGCCGAAAATCTGCGTCCACAGCATCCAGACGGTGCCGGCGGCAAACATCGCGGCCGTTGCCGTGCCGATGCGTCGATAGACCGGGTTTTCCCGCGCGCTCGGCAGGGCCTGGTGCACCGCATAGACGAGCCCGAGCACGAAGATCGGGAACCAGATCGAAAACGCCCAACCCGCCGGCTGTTCGGGCGGCAGAAAGCCGCCGTCGACGGCACGCC
>JAIXXA010000026.1 GCA_027490975.1 Rhodospirillaceae bacterium | reverse complement strand
GGCCCCGCCAGAAAATCGGCGACGAGCGTGCCGATGTAACCCGCCAGCGCATGGTTCAGCAGCGTGGCAGCAAGAATGCCCAGAATCACCGGAATCGGCTGCCGGAAACGCGCGGCCAGCAAAACAGCCAGAAGCTGTGTTTTGTCGCCGATTTCCCCCAAAGCAACCACGCCCGTCGAAACCAAAAATGCGTCCATCGCCCCATCCCGCCGGCCGTGTCAGTGTTCTGCCGCTGCCGCTTCGACGTCGCCGCGGCTTGCCGCAATCGTCTCGAGAATGCCTTCGCTGCGGCCCGGAATGGGCACCTGGTCGGGTTCGATGTGGAAGCCGACGACCATCGCGATGAGGAGGTCGGGCCCCGCAGTGCTTTCGGCGAACGGCAGCAGCAGTCGCTTCTGCAGCCGATGCTCGCGGCCCGGGTTCGCGAGGAAACTGCGATACGCTATCGGCAACCCGGTGGCAAGCGGCCGGTCGAACAGAGCAAGACGTTCCGGGAGGCGTTGCGGCTTCAGCACGTCGGAGAGCAACTTGCCGCGATTGTTGGCGCCGATGAGTTGCGCCGCACTCTCGCCCACCAGATCGAGCCGGTATTCGCTCGCGCAGTCGCCGCCGACGACGCGCCGGTAAAGCTGCAGATGCGGCAGGCTGAAGGCAACCGCGATCGGATCAAACGTCCGGTATGCCGGCACGCCGTCGCGCGCCAACCTCGACCAGTACACGAAAAGTCGAGCCAGGTCCGGGTGCGTCAACCGCGCCGCAAAAGCACGGTCGGGCGAAAGATCGAATGCGTCGAGCGACATCGCCGCACGATTGCAGGATTCGGCCGCCGAGGCCAGCCGGGCCGGTCGGCGCTGGCGGGCGGCTTCAGGCGCGCAGGTCGGCGGCTGGTTGCGCGACGTCGCGACGACGCTGCTGCAGTTCGCGGCTGAAACGGTCGGGCGTGCGGTTGCGATGGCGGAAGGCGAGGATGCGCCCGGCCTGGCCCCAATCGCCGCGCACGAAGGCGCGTTCGGCGCGCACAAAAGCGGCAGCGGCTCGGCTCTTCGGCATGTTGCCCCCCCTCGATTTGGACAATGCCTTGCCCAAGACGCTTCGCGCCGCTTGCGAGGATGGTTACGTGCCGATTTCTCTTTAGGCCGAGGCGCGCCTTTTGTCGGGCGGAAACACGCTGCGCACCGCCGCCATGACGCGCGGCTCGCTCAGGGGCTTCGACAGGATCGCGTCGGCGCCGATTTTCTGCGCGGCCAACAGCGCTTGGTCGGGCGCCATGCGCCCGCCGAGCCCTTCGGAAAACGCCACGATCGGCACCGGCGCCCAATTGGCGCGCACAAGGCGAATGCCCTCGACCCCGCCCATCCCCGGCATGAAAATGTCGGTGAAAACCAGATCGACGCCGAGCGTGTCCCAGCCGCTCAAGGCTGCCTCCCAGGTCGGTTTGACGACAGTGTTGAAGCCGTTTTTCTTGAGAAACGCGCGCATGATTTCGCCGATCGTCTCGCTGTCGTCGACGACGAGGGCGGTGCGGCGGCGCTCGGGCGCGCCGAAGCTCAGGCGCGCAAGTTCGTCCAAGCGCCGCGCAAGATCGGCCGGGGCCACGGGATGCACGAAGAACGCATGCGCGCCGATGGCACGCGCGCCCGCCAGCATTTCGGTGTCGGTCTTGCCGCGTTTGGCGCTTGCCAGGGCCACAATGCCGATATTGGGCCAACGTACTTTGAGTCCGCGCGCGGTCGCCGCAACCTCGGGCGCGAACGCATCGAGTTCGACCACGGCCAAACGCATGTCGAGTGCCGCACTCTTGGCGAGCCCATCCTGCGGCGTCGGCACCGGCACGGCCTGGAAGCCCGCCTGCGACAGGCCTTGGGCCGTGCGCAGTCTCGCCTCGGCGCGGGAATCAACGATAAGGACGGGACCTTTCATGGCGACGACGCTACGGTTTAATCGTCAAGAAATCACCAACGAAATCAATCTTTCGCGTAGCGCGCTACGAATGCCTGCCATGCGGCGTCCGGTTCGCGCGTGAAGGCCACATGGGCGTCGCCGTCTTTGGCGCTGCGCACGTCGAATTCAAGCGGCTGCGAAAAACCATCGACCGTGAGGCGGCCGCGCGCGCCGGCGGCAAGATCCAGCACTTCGGCAAGATACGCCCCGCTTTGCGAAAGATCGACGATCGAAACCTTGATGCCGCCGTCGATCTTGCCCGCCAGTTTGACCGGATAGCGCTTGAATATGCGCCGGTCGGCATCCTCGGTCGAGGTACGCACGACGCGCACCAGGGCCGCGCGCAGCTGCTCGATATTCGTCGTCACGCCTGCGATCGATTCGCGCATTTCGACCGAACGCCGGCCGACCTCGTCGGCGTCGCTCGACACGGTCGCGATGCGTGTGGCTACCTCCTGGGCAGCCATTGTGGTCTGCGAAACGTTGCGCGCGATTTCCTGCGTCGCCGACCCCTGCTCTTCGACGGCAGCCGCGACCGAGTTGGCGACTGTGTCGATGTCGGAAATGCGCTCCGCGATCGCGGCGACGGAGGCCACCGCCTCGTCGGTTGCGGCGCGGATCTCGGCCACTTGGCGATCGATGTCTTCGGTCGAGCGCGCGGTTTGGCTCGCGAGATTCTTGACCTCCGAAGCCACGACTGCGAAGCCCTTGCCCGCATCGCCCGCGCGCGCGGCTTCGATCGTGGCGTTGAGTGCCAGCAGATTGGTCTGGCTCGCGATCTGGCCGATCAGCTTGGTCACGTCGGAAATTCGGCCCACGGCAGCGGAAAGCGCGCCGATTTTGGCGCGCGCATCCGTGCTGGTGGCGACCGCTTCGCGCGTGGCGACACTGGCCCGGCCGATCTGGGCCGAGATTTCGCGGATCGAGCTTGTGAGCTCTTCTGCTGCCGAGGCGACGGTCTGCGCGTTGCTCAGCGCTTCTTCCGATGCGGCCGCGACCGACTGCGCGTTTTCGCCGACCGTGACGGCGCGTTTGGCCACGCCGTCGGCCACGCCGTCGACGGATTCGGTCGCGGCCGCCACTTTGGCGATCGCGGCCGTGGTTTCGCGTTCGACCGTATCGGCCATGTCGCGCAGCGCCTTGCGTTTCTGCGCTTCGGCCTGCGCTTCGTTTTCCTTCTGCGCCGCCTTCAAGCGCTCGTTCTCGGTCGCGTTGACTTTGAACACTTCCATCGCACCGGCCATGCTGCCGATCTCGTCGTGCCGTCCCACGCCCGGCACGTCCGTCGCAAGATCGCCGTCGGCAAGCTTGCGCATGGCGCCCGCCATGCCGAGCAAGGGCCGCGCGATCTGGATTGCGACCATCCACAGCGCAAACGCCGCGATCGCGAGCACGACCGCACCCACCACCAGATTGAACGTGAACTCGGCGCTGGCGGCGGCCGAAGAGGCGACCGCCGTCGCTTCGGCCGCCTTGGTTGCGGCGGCCTGGGCGGCAATGATTTTTTCGATGGCAGCCGTTGCTTGGGCGAACCATTCGCCGGCTGCGACCGGATAGGGCTCGCCCGCATTGGCCGCGGCCATCACGCGCGCGCGCAGCGGACCGAAGGTCTCGAAATAGGCGGCCCGCGCCTCGCCGATCGCGCGGGCGAGGTCGGCATCCACGCCGCGCACCAGCGTGTCGAGCCGCGACTGGGCAAGCACGATCTGGCCGCGATTTTCGCCCTGGCCGAGCGCTTGGGCCACGCCGAGCGGCCGGCCGCCGACGATGATGCCGGCCACCCCGCCGCGCTCGCGGCCCGCAAATTCGCTCATCGTCGCGAGCAGGCCCTTGACCTCGAACAGCGTGCGCAGCGCTTGCGGCGCCTGCGGATCGAGCTGGCGCTCGATCTCCATGCGCACATCCATGCTCGCAAGCACGAGCGCACTGATCGCCGGAAACCAATCGCGCACCAGATCGGGTTCGAGTGCCGCCGCCGCGTCGACGCGCGCGCGCAACGGCGCAAGTCCGCGCAAACGCTCGGCCGCTCGATCATGCACTTGGCGGGCGTTGGCGGGCAGGAACGAGGCTGCTGCCACGAGGCGCCCGGCCTCGGCAAAGGCGGCGTCGCCGGCCTGGCGGCGCTGGGCGATCGTCTGGCGCTGGGCGGGGGTTGCGGCCGCCGGATTGGCAATCACCGTGTTGGCCGTGCCGCGCTCGACCGCCCAATCGGCAGCGGCGGCAAGATAGCGGTCGGCGATCGCGTTGATGGCCTGGGCTTGGCCCACGGCGGCGCGCAGATCGAGGGCCTCCTTGGCGCGAACCGCGACAAATGCCAACGCCATGGCCGACAGCACAAGCGTCAGCACGTACAGCTTCACGC
>JAIXXA010000197.1 GCA_027490975.1 Rhodospirillaceae bacterium | reverse complement strand
CTTCAACATGATCGACGCCAACCGCGCACTCGTGATCGAACGCGACAACGGCGAGGGCGATCCCGCGCGCGCTTGCCCGCAGGGCCAGCCCGCACCGACGTGCTTCAACACGCCTGCCCGCCTCAAGCGCGTCTATGTCGTGAGTTTCGAGGGTGTCGCGTCGGGTGCTTCGCTGCGCAAGCTCGGCCATATCGATCTCATGGACATTGCCGATCCGCGCAACCTCGCGCGCCAGGGCGGCGCGAACGGCAAGTTCACCTTCCCGTTCTTCACGATCGAAAACGTGGATGTGGTCGATGCCGAGCACATCGTCGTGGGCAACGACAACAATCTGCCCTTCTCGGCCGGTCGTTCGCTCGACAAGGCCGACGACAACGAAGTGATCCTGCTGCGCGTGCCGGAACTGCTGAACGCGCGCTAAACCCCTGCCCTCAACGGCTCTCGCGCGGCGTGAAACTGCGCGCAGAGCCGTATTGGGGCGGCCAGGGCATTTTGTAGCCCTGCTCGTAGGCGGCGTGGCGCGTCCAGTAGGGATCGTAGAGATGCGCGCGCGCGAGCACGCAGAGATCCGCGCGCCCGGCCGTCAGGATCGTGTTGCAGTCCGCCCACGACGAGATGTTGCCGACCGTCATGGTCGGCACATCGGCCTCGAAGCGCACGCGGTCCGAGAACGGTGTCTGGAACAGGCGCCCGTAGACCGGCTTGTCGTCGGCGACCGTCTGGCCCGCCGACACGTCGACAATGTCCGCCCCGTGCGCCTTCAGGCGTTTGGCGATTTCGACGGCGTGTTCGGGCGTGTTGCCGCCTTCTTTCCAATCGACCGCCGAAATGCGCACCGATATCGGCCGATCGGCGGGCCAGGCGCTGCGAACCGCATCGAACACTTCGAGCGGGTAGCGCATGCGGCCGTCGATTTCGCCGCCATATTCGTCGGTACGGATATTCGTGAGCGGCGACAGAAAACTCGCGAGCAGATAGCCGTGCGCCATGTGGACTTCGACGAGATCGAAGCCCGCTTCGAGCGCATAGCGCGTGGCCTTGACGAAATCGGCTTTGACCGCCTCCATGTCGGCGCGATCCATCGCCTTGGGCGTCTGGCTGTCTTTTTTGTACGGGAGTGCGGAGGCCGAAAGGAGCGGCCAATTGCCCTCCGGCAAAGGCTGGTCGATGCCTTCCCAGGCTTTGCGCGTCGACCCTTTGCGGCCTGCGTGCGCGAGCTGAACGCCGATCTTCGCGGGCGAATTCTTGTGCACGAAATCGACCGTGCGCTTCCATGCGGCGACGTGCTCGGGCGCATAGAGGCCGGCGCAGCCGGGCGTGATGCGCCCGTCCGCACTCACATCGGTCATCTCGGTCATCACGAGCCCGGCACCGCCGAGAGCGCGGCTGCCGAGATGCACAAGATGCCAGTCGTTCGCAAGCCCGTCTTCGGCCGAATACTGGCACATCGGCGACACGACGATGCGATTGGCGAGCGTGAGTCCGCGCAGCTTGAAGGGCACGAACATCGGCGGCGTCTCGGCGGGGGCGCCGAAACGCTCGGCAAACGCCGCATCGACCCTGGCGACGAGCTTCGCGTCGCGCAGCTTCAGATTCGCGTGCGTGATGCGCATCGAGCGGGTCAGCATCGACATCGCAAAATCGAGCGGGGCGAGCTTGCCCGCATAGCGCTCGGTCTCCTCGAACCATTCGAGGCTCACCTGCGCGGCGCGCTGGATCGCTTCGGTCTGCGGCTTGCGTTCGGCCTCGTAGGCAGCCAGCGCCTGCGGCACGCTTTTGTGGCGCTTGACCGCATCGGCAAGGGCGATCGCGTCTTCCATCGCAAGTTTGGTACCTGAGCCGATCGAGAAATGCGCAGTGTGGACCGCATCGCCCATCAGCACGACATTGTCGAACGACCATTTGCCGCAGCGCACGGTCGGAAAGGTGCGCCAGATCGACCGGTTGGCGACGAGGCGATGGCCGTCGAGCTCTTCGGCGAACAGGGCCTCGCAGAAAGCCAGCGTTTCGGCTTCGCTCGCCCGGTCGAGACCAGCTTTTTTCCACGCCTCTTCCGTGCACTCGACGATGAAGGTCGAGTTCGTCGCGTCGTACTGGTAGGCGTGCACGCGGAAAAGGCCCGTCGCATGCGGCTTGAAATGGAACGTGAAAGCCGGATGCGGGCGCGTGGTGCCGAGCCACACGAATTTGTTGCGCCGCCAATCGAGCGTGGGCTGCAAGCGGTCGGCGTATTTGGCGCGGATGCCGGAATTGACGCCGTCGGCAGCCAGGATCAGGTCGGCGTCCGGAAAGTCGCTCGGGTCTTTGGCTTCGGTCTCGAAGGCGATGCGCACGCCGAGGCTGGCCGCGCGGCGCTGCAGGATTTCGAGCAGCTTCTTGCGCGCCATGCCGGAGAAGCCGTGCCCGGCCGAGGTCACGACCGTGCCGCCGTAATGGATGTCGATGTCCGTCCAGTGCGCAAACGCGCGCGTGATGTCGGCGTAGCTTTCGGGGTCGGCGGCGGCGAAATTGCCGAGCGTTTCGTCCGAGAACACGACGCCGAAGCCGAACGTGTCGTCCGGCCGGTTGCGCTCGACGACGAGAATCTCGTGCGACGGATCGGCTTTTTTGGCCAGGATGGCGAAATAGAGTCCCGCCGGTCCGCCGCCGATGCTGACGATTTTCATGGCCCGTAACTCCCGGTCGTTGCGCCTCGAAGGAATTACTTTAGACTTAAAATATCTCCGGCGGAAGCCCCCCGCGCTGCTGCAGCGCCGCAATGCCGTCCCACAGCAGCTTCGCGCCCGTCAGCAGCAGGAACACGTTGCACCAGAAGAAGAACGGCTTTTCGGGTACGCGCGCATGCAGCCAGATGCCAAGCGCCATGCCGAGCGGAGCCAGCGGCAGCAGCACGAGGCTCGTCGCCAGATTCTCGAACGAAAACAGGCCGAGATAGATGAACGGACCGAGCTTCATCGCGTTGATCGCCGCGAAGAACACGACCGTCGTCGCGACGAACGCGGTTTTGTCGAGCCGCAGCGGCAGCAGATAGACCTGCAACGGCGGCCCGCCGGCATTGGCGACGAAGCTCGTGACTCCGGAGACGGCCGACCAGAAAATCCCCTTGGGCCAGTTCGGCCCTTGCGCCGGTGCGGCACGCCCGATTGCCGCCACGATCCAGTCGTTGGCGGTGAAGATCACCGCGACCGCACCCACGATCACGCGCACCCAGGCCTCGTCGAGACGCTCGAAGGCGAGATAGCCGAGGACCGTGCCGAGAACGGCGCCGATCATCAGGAACGCCATGTGCCCGCGCGCATACTGGGTGCGGTATTTCCACAAGCCGATCGCGTCCATGACCATCAGCAGCGGCAGCATGATGGCGGCGGCCTGGGGCACTGGAATGGCGAGCGCCATAAGCGGCACGCCCATCGAGCCCATGCCCGACCCGAACCCGCCTTTGGAAATGCCGACGACCAGAAACGCCGGCACGGCCAGCGCGTAGAAAAACCAGTCGGTCAGCACGAAATCATACTTTCCAGTCCGGATCGGGCACGGTCTGGAAGACCGAGCGCAAACCTTCGGACCAACGGCGCCGGATGTCGGAGAGATAGATGTCCTTTTCGTCGAGCCGCCGGCGCACCGCCACGCGGCATTCGTCGCGCCGCACGATCGCGATGTCGACCGGCAGACCCACTGACACGTTCGAGCGCAGCGTCGAATCCATGGAGATCAGCGCGCATTTGGCCGCTTCGTTGAGCGTGGTTTTGCCCATCACGACGCGATCGAGGATCGGCTTGCCGTATTTGGTCTCCCCGATTTGGAAATAGGGCGTTTCGGCCGAAGCTTCGATGAAGTTGCCGGCCGAATAGATCTGGAACAGGCGCAGGCGGCGGCCCTTGAGCTGGCCGCCCAGAATCAGCGAAATCGAAAACTCGCTGCCCTGCTCCTTGAGACGGGCGGCATCGAGATCGTAGATCTCGCGCACCGCCCTGCCCACGAGGCGGGCCGCCTCAAACATCGAAGGCACATTGGCGAGCGTCTCGGTGCGGTCTTTGCCGAGACCCTCGGTCAGCAGATTTACGACCGACTGCGAGACCGCAAGATTGCCCGCGGTCAGCAGCACGAGACAGCGCTCGCCTGGATTTTCCCAGACATGCATCTTGTTGAAGATCGCAACATGGTCGACGCCCGCATGCGTGCGCGAATCCGAACACAGAACGAGCCCGTCTTCGAGCAACAATCCGACACCGTAGGTCATCGAGGTTTCGCTCCCGAAACGGCGCTTCTCTGCGCGCCTGGAAATTGGAGGTCTAGAAATCCAGACCGAAATCTTTGGCGATCGCCTTGCCGATTTCGGCGTTGTTCTCCACGACCTCGGTCAAGAATTCGTGCAGACCCTGCTTGTTCACGTTGTCGATCGTCTCGAACCGCAGGCGGTTGTACATCTGGTCGGCCAGCCGCGCCGACACGTAGTCGCGCCCGAACATTTCGCGCAGCTCGTCGAGCAAGCGCGTGAGCTCGCGGAAGCACGAACGCAGCGAACGCGGCATGTCCTCGCGCAGCACCAGGAGCTCGGCCACGCGACGCGGCACGATCGCGTCGCGATAGAGGCGCCGATAGGCCTGGAAGGCCGAAACAGAGCGCAGCAAAGCGCCCCACTGGTAGTAGTCGACTGCCCCGCCCACGTCGCGCGTGGAAGGCAGCAGCACGTGGTATTTGACGTCGAGCAGACGCGCGGTCGCGTCCGCGCGCTCGAGGAAGGTGCCCACGCGCACGAAGCGGTAAGCGGCATCGCGCGTCATCGTGCCGTAGCCCACACCGCGAAACAGATGGCTGCGCTCCTTGACCCAGTCGAAAAACGCGCGCAAGCCCATCGCCTCGATTTTGGCGTAGTCGAGGGTGCGCATCTCGAGCCAGGTCGCGTTGAGCGCTTCCCACATTTCGGTGGTGATCTGCGTGCGCATGGCGCGCGCGTTTTCGCGCGCCATCCACAAGGCCGAGCGGATCGAAGACGGATTGTCCGCCGCCAGGGCCAGATACTCGATCACGTTGCGCGCGTCGATCTTCTTGCCCGTCTTCTTGAAGGGCGCTTCGCAGCCCGCCACGACGAGGGCCGGCTCCCACTGCGTCTGCTGCGAATACGCGTCGGTCGCGGTCAGCGACATGCGGTAGGAAACGTCGAGCAAGCGCGCCGTGTTTTCGGCGCGCTCCATGTAGCGGGACATCCAGTAGAGCGAATCGGCGGCGCGCGAAAGCATTGCTACTCCTCCAGCACCCAAGTGTCTTTGGTGCCGCCGCCTTGCGAGGAATTGACGACGAGCGAGCCGGCGCGCAAGGCCACGCGGGTGAGGCCGCCCGGCACCAGCTTCACGTCCTTGCCGACCAGCAGATAGGGCCTGAGATCGACATGTCGCGGGGCGACCCCCTCGTCGACGAAAGTGGGGCAGGTCGACAGCGCCAAAGTGGGCTGCGCGATGTAGTTGTCGGGATTGGCGAGGATGCGCTGGCGGAAATCCTCGATCTCGGCTTTGGTCGATTTGGGGCCCACGAGCATGCCGTAGCCGCCCGAGCCGTGCACTTCCTTGACCACGAGTTCGGGCAGATGCTCGAGCGCGTATTTGAGATCGTCTTTGTTGCGCAGCGTGTAGGTCGGCACGTTGGCGAGCTTGGGCTCTTCGCCCAAATAGAAGCGCACCATCTCGGGCACGTAAGGGTAGACCGACTTGTCGTCGGCGACGCCGGTCCCCACCGCATTGGCGAGATTGACGTTGCCGCGCCGGTACGCGTCGAACAGGCCGCGCACGCCCAGGACGCTTTCGGGATTGAAGGCGGCAGGGTCGATGAACGCGTCGTCGAGGCGCCGGTAGATCGTGTCGACCCGCTTGGGGCCCGCGACCGTGCGCATGTAGACGAAGCCGTCGTCCACGAACATGTCCTGGCCTTCGACCAGCTCGACGCCCATCTGCTCGGCCAGGAACACATGCTCGAAATAGGCCGAGTTGTAGGCGCCCGGCGTCATCACGACGACGGTGGGCTCGTCTTTGTTCAGACAGTTTTCCGGCGGCAAAGAGCGCAGCGATTTGAGAAGTTCGTCGGGATAGTGCCCGACGGGACGCACGCGGTTGGCGCTGAACAGCTCGGGAAAGAGCCGCATCATCGCCTCGCGGTTTTCGAGCATGTAGGACACGCCCGACGGCGTGCGCGCATTGTCTTCGAGCACGTAGAACTGGTTTTCCGACACGCGCACCACGTCGATGCCTGCGATATGCGTGTAGACGTTGCCCGGCAGCGCCACGCCGATCATTTCCGGCCGGTACTGCGAATTGGCGACCACCAGATCCTTCGGGATCTTGCCCGCGCGCACGATGTTCATGCCGTGATAGACGTCGTAGAGAAACGCGTTGAGCGCGCGCACGCGCTGCACAAGCCCTTCGGACAAAGCTTGCCACTCGGCCCCCGTAATCACGCGCGGTATGAGATCGAACGGGATCAGGCGCTCGGGATCCCCGCCCTCGCCGTAGACGGCGAAGGTGATGCCGAGACGGCGAAACAGCAGATCGGCCTCGCGGCGCTTGGCGTCGGTCTGGCTTGCCGGCATGCGCTCGAGCCAGCCCGCAAGTTCAGCGTAGGCCGGCCGAACCGTGCCGTCGGCGGCGCTCATTTCGTCGAAAGCGGCCCCTGCCGAGGACTGCGTCTGCCTCACCCCATCCTCCTTGGCTTACCCACCCGCAACAAACGCTGCCGGTCGCCGCCCGCCGGTCATTTCGCCGCATATCATGCAACGTCCAGACCAGACTTTGGCAATTCGGCCAGGGCTTTGCAACCAATCGAATCGCAGGCAATGGAATCGCGCAAAAGGATGGGCTAGTGTCCCCGCCTTTGCGATCTGCCACAAAAGAGGCCGTTTTGGATTCGTTTTCGCAGGCAGCCCTCGGGGCCGCAGTCGGCTATGCCGTCGCCGGGCGGCGTTTGGGCCGACGCGCCATCGCTTTCGGGGCACTGGCGGGTACCGTCCCCGATCTCGACAATATCGCCTTGATGCTGACCGACGGCTGGGCCGAATGGCGCCACCATCGCGGCCTCACACATGGGCTGTTTTTCGCACCCGTGATGGGGCCGCTGCTGGGCTGGATCGTGTGGCGCATGCACAATCGCACAAAGCCCTTCGAGCCGGCCGGCAGCCACGATGCCGCGCCCGCCTGGATAGCCCTTTTCTTCTTCGGACTCCTCACCCATCCGCTGCTCGATTTTTTCACGATCTACGGAACCCAGCTGCTCGCCCCGTTCGATGCAACGCGTTTTGCCATGCCCGGCCTCGGCATCATCGATCCGGGCTACACGCTGCCGCTATTCGCGGCATTGATCGTTGCCCTCTGGCGGCCGCGCGCGGGATTCTCCTTCCTCGCCGTGTTCGCGGCCCTTTTTGCCACGAGCGCCTATCTGTTCTACGGCGTTTCGAACAACGCCAAGGTCGAAGCGCGCGCCCGCGCCCAGCTGGCCGCCGAAGCCGTGCAACCGGCCGACGTTCGCGTCTACACGACGATTTTCCAGCCCTGGCTGCGCCGCATCGTCGTGGACGAGCCCGAGGGCGCACGCGTCGGCTTTGCAACGGCGGACCAGAAGGGGGCCATCGCGTGGCTTTGTTTCGCGCCCCAGCACCATCCGGCGATCGACGCGGCTTTGGCCACGCCCGAGGGCAAGCTGTTCGCGTGGTTTGCGATGGGCGAAGTGTGGCCGAGCCTCGCTGCTTCCGACGACGGCTCGACCGTGGTGCGGCTCACCGACCGGCGCTACGGCGTGCCGGGGCCGACCGCCCAAGGCTGGTGGGGCATCGAAATGCGCATCGCCGCCGACGGCAGCGTAGCCGAAGCGCCGCGCCGCATCGATCTGCCGCGCGGCGCCGACGGTGCGGCACTCGGCCAGCTTTTCGCCGCGTCGCGCGGACAAGCGAATGCGCTGTTTGCGCAAGCCGCGAGCGCCGAGGAAGCGGCAGAGAGTTGCCGCGCCTCGCGCAGCGGCTAGACGTATTTGTCGCCGCGCAGCACCGAGACGTCGCCAAGCCACGCGATCGTCGCGAAGCGCGGGAAATAGTGCTCGGAAAGCCGGGCCATGATTTTTTCGGCCACCGCTTCGCTGACCACCGCGTCGATGCGCAGATTGAGTTCCCCCACCCGGCCCATGCGCTTGCCGCGCGAGCCCTGGCCGTGCGCTTCGACCATCGTGTAGCCGGATGCGCCCAGGCGCATCATGTCTTCGGCGATTTTGGGAGCCACGACCTCTTCAGCCACGACGGTGATGAGTTTGAGCGCCACAGTCATGTCACGGCCCTTTCAGCATCTGCGCGAAAGCGAAGTAAAGCGGCAGTCCCACCACCAGATTGAATGGGAACGTGATCGCGAGCGACGCGGTCAAATAGAAGCCCGGATTGGCCTCGGGCAGTGCAATGCGCACGGCGGCAGGGGCTGCGATATAGGACGCACTCGCCGCCAGCACGCCGAGGATCGTCGCCCCGCCGACCGACAGGCCGATCTCGTAGCCCACGAACACGCCCAAAACACCGTGCAAGACCGGCATCACGATCGCAAACGCAATCAGAAACGGGCCGACCTGCTTGAAGTCGCCGAGGCGCCGGGCGGCGACAAGCCCCATATCGAGCAAGAACAGGCACAGCGCCCCCTGGAACGGATCGGCAAAAAACGGGGCGACCGACTTGTAGCCCGTCGGACCGGCCAGGAAACCGATCGCAAGCCCGCCCACGAGCAGCACGATGCTCTTGCCCGCCAGCACTTCCGGCAACGCCGCGCGCCAATCGCCGTCCGCGGCCCCTTTGAGCTTCGCCAGCAGCAAGGCCACGACGATGGCCGGCACTTCCATGACCGCGAGCACGGCCGGCATGAAGCCTTCGGCCGGCAACCCCGCCGATTGCAGATACGCGGTCGCGGCAATGAAGGTGACGGCCGATACCGAGCCGTAATGGGCCGCGATCGCGGCGGCGTTCGACGCATCGAACTTGCCGAGGCGGGTGAGGATATGGAACGACCAGAGCGGAATCGCAGTGCCCAGCGCGAAGCCCGCGAGCAACGCCACAATGACGGTACCGAACGGTGCGACCGACAATGCGACCCCGCCTTTGAGGCCGATCGCGAACAAGAGATAGATCGACAGCGCGGAATAGACTTGGTCCGGAAATTTGAGATCGCTGCGCACGAGATGCGCTGCCGCACCCAGCACGAACGACAGCACCATCGGCGACAGGAGATTGAGGCGAACCAGTTCGAGCGTCGTCATAGAACACCAGATTTAAAGCACGAAATTACAGCAACGATTCGCAGTATGGCCGGGTAAGGCGCCCGCCACAATGGCTTGGCTTTCGGCATCCCGATAGGCATATTCGCGTGCATGAAAATCCTAACTGTCGCCCTTGCGCTCGTTTTCGCCGCCTTCCCTGCCCTTGCCGCCGCGGCCGACGCGCCCAAGCTGGCCGGCAACCTCATGGGCCTAGTCTGGGTCTTGCCGTTCGTCGCGATCCTGCTTGGCATTGCGTTGGGACCGTTGCTGGCTGCGCATTTCTGGCACGCGCATTACGGTAAATTCGCGGTGGCCTGCGCGCTCGCGTTTTTGGCGCCGTGCGCCGCGATCTTCGGCGCCGACGTGGCACTCTACGAGTTTCTGCACACAATGCTGCTCGAATACATTCCGTTCATCGTGATGCTGTTTTCGCTTTATGTCGTGGCCTGCGGCGTGCGGCTGCGCGGCGATCTGGTCGGTACGCCCGCCCTCAATACGGGCATGCTGGCCTTCGGCACCCTGATCGCGAGCGTGATGGGCACGACGGGTGCGTGCATGCTGCTGATCCAGCCGATGCTGCGCGCGAACGCGTGGCGCAAAAAGAACGTGCACGTGTTCGTTTTCTTCATCTTCCTGGTCGGAAATATCGGCGGCAGCCTGACGCCGCTGGGCGACCCACCGCTG
>JAIXXA010000122.1 GCA_027490975.1 Rhodospirillaceae bacterium | reverse complement strand
GCCGGCGGCTGATCCGGCAGGATCAGCAACCCGGCATGGGCGCTCTCGGCCGCCTCGATCAGCGCCTCGGCGCGGGCCTCGTAGCCGGCCCCGATGACATAGGCCTCGATGATGTACTTGCGCGCGGCGGGGCCGAAACTCTCGTTGACCTGTACGCCGCCCGGCCGACCCGTGGTGGCGACGCGATGTCCGGCCTCCGTCTCGCTTGTCTCGACCCAGAACGGCCGGCCGTTGAACGAGGCCGGGCGAAGCCGGCTGACATCGAACATCATTGCACCTCGGGCAGAACGCGGCCGGTGTTGAGGCCACCGCCCCCGCCGAACGAGAGCGACGGCGCGCGAAGCGAATTGAGTTTCTGCTGAAGCCGATCCACCTCACCGATCATCGTGGCGATCGATGCGTTGAAACTGGACTGCATCTGCTGCGCGGCGGTCTGTGCCGCCGGGCCGATCTCGATCACGGCCGAGCGCGTGTCGCCGGCCTTGCCCGCCGCCTCCTCCAGCCCCTGCACCATGATCTGGATCGCGCCGTTGTCCGGCCGGATCGGCGGCTGCGCAGCCTGGACAAGCGGGCCGGTGGGGCGTGTATCAGGCCGGAATGCGGCGGCGCGACGGGCTTCGCGGGCCTGCTCGCGGATCGCCTCGATGGCGGGATCGTTCTGATCGAACTGCGGCGTCGTCAGCGGCAGCTTGGTGTATTCCGGATTGGCTTTCGGATCCCGCGCATCACGCAGCCGGGCCTGCTGCCGCGACAGCGCCCGCTCCTCGTCACCGGTCATCGCGCGGCGGGTCTGATGCCGCGCGCGGGAGGCCTCGTAGTCCCTGATCTCGCGGTCGCGCTGCGGCGAGGCTGGCTGCGAACGCAGATAGTTGAGCGTGATGTCGCCGGCATCGTCGCCGGACCTGTTCTCCGCCGCCAGATTCTGCAGCGCGTAGTCGTCCTCGGCGGCGGCGAAATCCTCGCTCGCCTGCTTATGGTCGGCGATGACGGCCGCCTTGAGGTCGCCGGCCATCTGCTTTGCGGCAGCGACGACGCCCTGCTCCTTCGCCGCATTCGCGGCCCGCTCCATCGCTTCGGCGAGCCGCGTCAGGTTCTGCGCGCCAGCCTCCATCGCCGGGCCGGCCACGATGGCGGCCAGCGAGCCGAGCGCGGTTTTCGCGCGATCGGCCCCTTCGCCCAGCCGGTCGATGGCGGCCTGCGTATCGGCGGTGATGCGCTTCAGATTGCCCTGCACGGTGCCGGCCGCGCCGCCGAGCTTCGACACCATGTCCGGGATCTTGCCGTAACCGTCGAGCAGCGCCCGCATGCCCTTCTGCATCTGGGCATCGGCGAACAGCTGCGGCAGCTTCGACATATCGCCCTTGAGCGCGACCTGCGAGGCCTTCACGAACGTCTCGAACAGATCGGCGCCGGACTTGCGCGCGCGATCCATCTCCTTGCGGAGATCGACGCCCATCTTCTCGAACTTGTTGACGGTTTCCTCGCTCTCCATTTTCTGGAGAATGTTCGCGAAGTTGGTCGCCGCCTCTTCCGAGGTGCCGGCCCCCTCGCGCACCACCTGGAGCATCGCCACCATGCGGGCGAGGCCCTTGGTGCCCTCGAACCCGACGGCCTTGGCGGCGGGCGCGAGCGACGGCAGGTAGCGCGCCATATCCTTCAGCTCGAACTGGCCCATCTGGCCGCCGAACGCCATCATGTCCTGCGCAAGCTGCAGGTCCTTGACCTGAATTTTCAGATGCCGGACAGCGGCGAGCGACGAATTCGCGATATCGTCGAAGCCGGCGCCCGAGGCCTGCGCGGTGCGCGCCACGCTGGGCAGCATCGCCAGCGCCTCCTTGAACGACAGGCCCGACGATGTCAGCGCGTCCATGCCGGCCCTGATCTGGTCGACCGGCGCGGCGACTTCCTGCGCCAGATCGCGCATCTGTTTCAGTCCGGCGGTCACCTCTTCCTGCGAGGCGTCGCCGGTGATGCCGATGCGCGTCATCTGGCGGTCGAGATCGGCGTAGCGCCTGGTGGCGGCGGCGACCTGGCCAGCGACGTTGCCGGCCACGAACAGCCCGCCGGCGGCGCGCAGCGCCGTCGAGGCGCGCTCCATCATCTGCTGCTGGCGCGTGGCGGCGGCCGCGGCGCGCTTGAACTTCTCGAGATCGCGGACGGCGCTCGTCAGCCCCGGGCGCAGCCGGTTCTGCGCCGTGATGACGGCTTCAGCGCGAACGACGGTGGCCATCGATCAGGAGTCCAGTGCTGCGAGGATCTTGCGGGCGCGCGGCAACGGCAGCGCCAGCGCGTCGATCAGGCCGACGCCGGCGGCGACGAGCCGCCGGAGGAGAGCCCCGGTTTCGCCGGGGCTTGTGTAAAAAAACCGGAGACGGCCTCGACGATCAGCCGCCCGATGTCAGGCGCCGCGACCCGCGACAGGATCGTCATGTCATGATCGGTGATCAGCCGCTCGATCCAGAGCCGGAGCACCTCGCGGTTGAGAACCGGCACAACCCGCTCGCCGTCGGTGACGAATGTCACCGGGTCGTCGTGATCGATCATCTCGCCGATCGTCGGCGGGCGGAACGTCACGAACAGCCGCTCCGGCGGCACGGCCGAGACGCCATCCGGGCACGGGATGCCACGGCCGAAATGGACGCGGGCCGAGCCATCGGCCAGCGCCTCGATGCGGGCAGTCATCAGATATTCGTCTCGATGCGGCCGGTCGCGGTCGCGGTCAGGCCGGTGACCTCACCATTGGACAGATCGACCTGCGGGTCGCCCGAGAACACCGTGCCCGAGTAGGTCCGGATCTTCTTCTCGGCGTCGCCGAGAAACGACACCGTGCCCTCGGCCCGGCGCATGATCGCGTCGAGATCGATCGCATTGCCGGCCCGGTCGCGGAGCGCGAGCGAGAACGTCATGCGGTAGTTCATCGCCGTGATCGTGCGATCCTGCGAGAAGTCCTGATTGATCACCATCTCGCTGGAGATGCGCGACGGATTCTCCTGCACCGAGCCGCGAACCGAGATGTTCGCGCCATCGACGCGCAGGGTGATGAGGCCATAGTCAGCCATGGGGTGTGTCTCCTGGATAAAGCGGGGGTGTGGGGGCTCAAGCAGGCCGAAGGCCGTTAGCCCCCACCAGAGAACTACGCGCGGAAGAAGGCGGACAGCGCGAAGATGTCGAGCGGGTTGGTGCGGTCCATATCGTTGAGGCCGATATTGACCCGCGCCCGGTTGTCGGCGTCGCGCTCGACCACGAGCGTCGAGGCGAACTTGCGCAGATCCTCGAACAGGCCGCGATTGACGAGATCGGAGTAGAACTCGATCACGTCGGCCTTGATGCCGCCCGGCGTAGAGACGGTCGGGATGTTGGAGGGATTCTCGTCGGCAATCGCCTTGTTCGCGTGGCGATAGGAGAGCTGTGCCCGGATGTAGATCAGGGCGTGCATCGCCTGCGCCATGGACTGGATGTCGCGGAACGTGACATCGGCATGGCCGGCCGCGTTGAGGCGCCGCATCGTGATCAGCTTGTCGATCACCACGTCGCCCGAGGCGTTGACCTTCCAGGTCGAGATGCCGCTCTGCAGCAGCGCGTTGCGGGTGGCGTAGTTCGGCCAGGTTGTCGCGTCGCGCGGCGGGCGCACACCCTCGGCGATCAGGTCGGACTGGTTGCGGGCGGCGTTGCCATTGGTCGCATCGGCCAGCCAGCCGAGCACGCGGCCGACAAGCGAGGCGGTCCACTCCCAGCCCGGCGTCGGCGAGGCGGTGCGGCCGATCATGGTGATGTGATCGTCGTTCTGCGCCAGCCCGGCCGAGGTGAGCGCGGCGGTGTTGCCGGTGCGCGCCGTGAAGTAATGGCCGTAGAGCTGCGTGAGCCAGGCCCAGCGGCCCGAGACATCCGAGAGCGCATTCCGCGCCGCCGTGATGTTGGCGTCCTCCGAGAACGGCGAGACGATCCAGTGCAGCGGCAGATCGCCCATGGCCGCCAGCGCGGCGGAGACATCGGCGGTGCCGGTCGCCGGCACGGTCGCGGCGATCGTCAGCGTCGAGGCCGAGAACAGGTTACCGGCGATGCTGCCATCGGCGAACACCTCGATCTCGTTCATCGTGGTGCCGGCATGGCGGCCGGTGAGCGTCACCACATTGGTCGCCGCCGTGGCCGTGACCGGCAGGAACGCGCCGGTCAGCTGATCCTGCCAGGCGTTGATCGCCGCGGCGAGATTGGTCGCGGTCGTCGCGGCGGTTTCACCGGGCGCGACCGAGAGGTTTACGCGCCGCCCGGCGATTTCCAGCGTGCCGGTGCCGCCACCGGCGGCCAGCGTGCCGACCGTGACTGTCCAGACCGGCGAGACGCCGGTGACCGGCACGACAGCGATGTAGATCGGGATCGCCGGAGCGGCGCGGCGCACCGTGCGGAACGTCTCGTAGAGCTGCGAGCCATTGCCGGCGAGCAGCCCGGCTTCCTGCTGCGTCGAGCACAGCGTCGGCAGGTTGTTCGCCAGCGAGCCCGCCGCCGACTTGTGGCCGAGCACGAGCACCCAGCTGGTCGACTCGAACGAACCGGCCGAGTTGCGCTCGGCGAAGATGCCCGGCGCGACGAGGCCGCTGCCGGGGATGAAATTGAACAGCACACCCATGGTCAAGCGTCCTTCTTGTCAGCGGCCTTCGGGGCCGGTTTGGCTGGGGCGGGGATGATCGAGCCGTCGCGCAGCAGCGCGGCCCAGAACGGATGCGAGGCCTGAACCTCGAACGGCTCGGCGCCGGTCACGACACGGCCCGGCACGCCGGGCCAGGGCAACGCATGGGCCGGATCGGCCAGAATGACGGTGATGTTGGTCATGTGATCCTCGGGGTGCGGGGGCTCAAGTAGCGCGACGCGCGGTAGCCCCCGCAACGCGCGACAGCGCGATTAGAACTGGACCTCGGTCGACAGGTCGGGAGCGAGCGGATCGGCAGGCGCCGACCCCGCCGGGCGGGTGAAGTTCATGCCGATGACGATCCGCTCCAGCGCATCGAATGGCGTCTCCGCGATCAGCGCAGCGGCGACGGCCGTGGCCGTGGCCGCGCCGGTCGATCCGACGGGCAGCGCGCGCGCCACCTCGCGCAGCGGCGACGGCAGGCGATCGAGCCCCGTGCCGGCCTCGGGCATGTCGCCCTCGGACCGGATGCGCGCCGTCATCTCGATGCGCCGGGCGGTGAGCTTCATCCCGCTGTCGGGATCTCGCCAGGGGCGCGAGGATCGGGCAGTGAAAGCCAGCAGCACATGCCGCAGCGGCCCATCCATGCGGGCGCGCTGAAGCGTGCGGCTGATCTGCGTTTCCAGCAGATCGAGCAGCGCCTCGGCCCGCGCATCGGTCGGCGCGACGGTCGCGGACTCCGTGGCGGTCTCGCGCACCGGCAGCATGATCTCGATGCCGAGCGTGACGGTTTCGACCGTGCCATCGGCCATGTCCTCGGCCGAGCCGATGGCCGCGCCGTCGGCGTCGTCGGTGAACACCGCGCAGAATGGCAGCGTCTCGACGATCTCCTTGGCCTCGGCCGGATCGATCAGCGAGTCGCGGATGTTGATGCCCGCGAGCGTCGGATAGCCGGCATCGGCCATGACGGCGGCATAAGGCTTCAGCGCCTCGACCGTCGCCAGCCGGAGCGCCAGACGCGAGAGCGCGGCCATCACACCACTCCGGTTTCGGCGAGCAGCAGGATGACGCCGCCCATGCCATCGCCGCGCACCTCGGTGACGCGGTAGGTGAAACCCGGCCTGTCCTGCCAGGCGAAGCCGTCGCCGGCCTTGAGAACGATGCCTTCCGGCTGGCGCAGCGTGGCCATCCGGCGAAAGCCGGACGGCGTGGAGCGAAAGCCGTGCGAGACGCGGCCGATGCCGTTATCCGAGACGGACACGCGCTCGTGATACTCGGTGCGGATGGCGATCACCGGGATCACCGCGACCTGCGGGTCCGGCTCCGGCGGCGCATCAGGATCCCGGCCGGCAGCGCGCAGCGCGGGGAGAAGCGTCGCCGGCTGGCCGAACACGGCAAGCTGGGCATCGAGATTGGCCGCATCGAGCGCGGCGAACAGGGCGTTCATGGACCGGAGAGCCCGGCGCGGGTGCGATAGGCCGAGGGCGCGTAACCCATCAGGATCGCCATCAGCTGCTGGCCCATTTCGGGCGCGAGCCGCGCCCTGGCGCGGGTTGTCCAGACATTCATCGCGTCGGGCTGCATCATGCCCTCGGCGAAGCCGGGGCCATAGGCCGCCGGGGAATAGGCGTTGCGGCCGGCGCCCGTGCGAATCTGCGCCTTGCCGGAGAGCCTGGCGAGGCCGCCGTGGCGTTTCGGGAATCGCCCGCCGAACATGAAAGTCCGGGCCACGACCTTGCGCTCGCCGAGCCAATGCACGTTGAGGCCCTGCGGCGTCTCTTTCGGCTGATACCAGATCAGGTTCAGGCCTCGCCCGAACCCGGCGAGCGAGTATTCGAGCCGGCCCGGGTTGGCCGTGCGCGTCGAGGTGGCACGCTTCGTCATCTGCGTGACATTGCCCTTGGCGAGCGGATGTTTCCGGATGCCGAGGATCTTGCGCACCTCGCGCAGATAGGCGGTCTGCACCGGCCGCCCGACCCGGTTGAGCGCGCGGGCGATGCCGACATTCGCCGCCGGGCCCGCCGCCTTGATCAGGTTGTCGAGACTGGTCATCTCGACATCGGTCGTGATCGTAATCATCGCAGACCTGCCGTCAGCCGCGCGGCGGCGGCCTTGATCGCCGCGACAGGCACATCGGCCCGCGTGGCATGCACGGCGGCGTGGATCGTGATCCGCGCCGCCGGCACCAGTTGCCCGCGCCCGGCCGCCTGCCCGGCTTGCCGCAGCATCGCTCG
>JAIXXA010000119.1 GCA_027490975.1 Rhodospirillaceae bacterium | reverse complement strand
GCCACGGCCTTGGCACCTTCGCGCACGATCGCCTGGGCCAGAACCGTGGCCGTCGTCGTGCCGTCGCCGGCCGCGTCGTTGGTCTTGGACGCGACTTCGCGCACCATCTGGGCGCCCATGTTTTCGAACTTGTCGGCGAGTTCGATTTCCTTGGCGACCGTCACACCGTCCTTGGTGATGCGCGGAGCGCCGAACGACTTCTCGATCACGACGTTGCGGCCCTTCGGGCCCAGCGTCACCTTGACGGCGTCGGCGAGAATGTCCACGCCGCGCAGCATGCGCGCGCGCGCATCGCCTGCGAATTTGACGTCTTTAGCAGCCATGTTCGTTGTCCTCTTTCAGAAATTGGTTCAGGCGGCCTTCTTGGCCGGTGCGGCGGCACCTTCGAGGGTGCCGAGGATGTCGCTTTCTTTCATGATCAACAGTTCCTGCCCGTCGATCTTCACTTCCGTGCCCGACCACTTGCCGAACAGGATGCGGTCGCCCGCCTTGACCGACATGGCGATGAGTTCGCCCTTGTCGTTGCGTGCACCCGGGCCGACGGCCAGCACTTCGCCCTGCATCGGCTTTTCCTTGGCCGTATCGGGGATGATGATGCCGCCGGCGGTCTTCGTTTCTTCCTCGACGCGGCGCACGACCACGCGATCATGAAGGGGTTTGAATTTCATCGGTTCGTTCTCCCTGGATTGGCGCCCTGAATTGGCACTCGCTCGGCGCGAGTGCCAATGCAAATAGGGAAAGCCAGCTTCACCGTCAAGGGGTTGGCAGCACTCGTCGTTACATGCTGCTAAGACACTGATTTATATATTGAAAAAAGAATATGACAGTCGCACACTTGTTGCATGGCCTGGGGCGTTGGGCCATCGAACAGGAGGTGTAAGATCATGTCGGATTTTGCGCGTCAACTCGAAGACTACCGCCTTACCACAGCCGAAATCCTCTATCGCATGCCGGATCACCCGTCCGTGCTGCAGACTTTTGTCTGGCAGGACCTCGATCTGGCGCCGAGATTTCCGGTCCTCCAGAAATTCCTCGATTTCTGGGAGAAAAACCTCGACGGGCGTCTGTTCAAGGTCCGCGTCGCGCACAGCACGCTGATCCGGCCGGCCGAATTCCGGCTCAACGCGCATCTTGCCACGCTGCATTAAGCGTCACTTTTCGACGAAGGCGCGCTCGACCACGTAGGTTGCGGCGTTGGCCGAGTTGCCTTCGACGAAGCCGCGTGCCTGCAGGATCGCCACAAAATCGGCCAGCAGCGAAGGGCTGCCGCAGATCATCGCGCGGTCGTGGGCGGCGTCGAGGGCGGGCAGGCCCAGATCGCGCTCGATCTTGCCGGCATCGATGAGATCGGTTACGCGGCCCTGGTTGCGGAAACCCTCGCGCGTGACGGTCGGATAGTAAAGCAGCTGCTTGGAAACGAGTTCGCCGATCAGCTCGTGCTGCGGCAGCTCCTTTTCGATCAAATCGGCATAGGCAAGCTCGGCCACTTCGCGGCAGCCATGCAGCAGCACCACGCGCTCGAATTTTTCGTACGTGGCCGGATCGCGGATGATGCTCATGAACGGCGCCAAGCCCGTCCCTGTGCCCACGAGATAGAGATTCCGGCCCGCGACCAGATTGTCGATCACGAGCGTGCCCGTGCATTTGCGGCCGACCAGGATTTTGTCGCCGGGCACGATCTTGCACAGATGCTGGGTGAGCGGGCCGTCGGGCACTTTGATGCTCAGGAATTCGAGATGCTCTTCGTAGTTGGCGCTGACCACCGAATAGGCCCGCATCAAGGGCTTGCCCCCGATCGGCAGTCCGATCATCACGAACTGCCCGTTGAGGAACCGGAAGGTCGGCTCGCGCCGCGTGGTGAAGGAGAAGAGGCGTTCGGTCCAGTGGTGGACGCTCAGAACTTCGGCATCGAAAAAAGCGCTCATCGTGTTTTTGCGTCCCTCAAAAATCCGCAGCGTTAGGCAAGGCCCGAAAGCTTCTGCAGCAGCAGCGCAAGCGCCGCACGTTCGCGCGCATCGAGCGGGGCGAGCGTGGTTTGCGAAACTTCTTCGACCTTCACGATCGCGTTTTTGGCGAGCGCCAGCCCTGCCGGGGTCAAGCGCAGCAGCGTGGCGCGCCGGTCCGACGGGTCCGAGCGCCGCTCGATCAGATTGCGTGCCATCAGCCGCTGGATGACGCCTTGGATCGTCGCCGGATCCATCGCCGTCTGCCGGCCGAGCAGATTCTGCGACACTTCGCCGCGCTCGCCGATTTTGGCGAGGGCCGCGAACTGCGTCGGCGTGAGGTCGAGCACCCCCAAACCCTTTTCGAAATTCGCGACATGGCGCTGGTGCGAGCGGCGCAGCAAATGGCCGATATGCTGCTCGAGCACATAGTCCGATTCCAGCCGCAGCGGCGCGCCGGCCGACAACGCGGCAGGCTGTGCGGGCGGTTTGGCAACGGCAAGGCGGCGCGCGGTTGACTTCATGGGCCTCGGGGGGCTTTGTTTGTATGCGTACGTTTCTCGCGACGGGACTGTAAAAGTCAAGACCGGACGCACTGGCGGTGCGAAGCTTTTGGGTCTATGTCCCTCCCATGGTCGATATCGCCGCCCCCCAAACCGCCGCCCTCCCGCGCGCACCGGCGCGCAACGCCGATCGCGCGATCGCGACTTGGCTCTTCCTGTGCTGCTCCATGATTTTTGCGATGGTCGTGATCGGCGGCATCACGCGCCTCACCGAATCCGGCCTGTCGATCGTCGAATGGCGCCCGGTCTCTGGCATCCTGCCCCCGCTCAGCGACGCGGCTTGGCAGGCCGAGTTCGACAAATACCGCCAGATCGACCAGTACCGGCTCATGAACGCGGGCATGAGCCTCGAGGCGTTCAAGACGATCTATTTCTGGGAGTGGTTCCACCGTTTCTGGGGTCGGTTGATCGGGATCGTGTTCGCGGTGCCGTTTTTCTGGTTTGTGCTGCGCGGCCAATTGCGCGGGCGCCGGGCCGTGAAACTGTTTGCGCTGTTCTGCCTCGGCGGCCTGCAAGGTTTGATCGGCTGGTGGATGGTCTCGAGCGGCCTCAAGCCCGACATGCTGGCGGTGAGCCAATATCGTCTGGCGACGCATTTGAGTTTGGCGCTGGCTTTGTATTTGGGTTTGCTGTGGACGGCCCTCGGTCTGCGCTTTGGGCAAAGTTCGGGAACGCGCGCGGGCTTTGCGGTGCTGGCCCTCGTCTTTGCGACCGCAATGGCGGGTGCCTTCGTGGCCGGACTCGATGCCGGCCTTGCCTTCAACACGTTCCCGCTGATGGACGGGGCCTTGGTGCCGGCCGGCTACGGCGACATCGCCCCGTTCTGGAAAAACCTGTTCGAAAACCATGCGGCCGTGCAGTTCAACCATCGCTGGCTCGGCATCGCGAGCTTGGTCGCAATAAGCCTGCTCGCCTGGCGGCTTTTCAAAGCGGTGCCGCGTGCCGCGCTGGCGATGGCGTTTGCCGGGGTCGTCCAAGTCGCTCTCGGAATTGCGACCCTGCTGCTGTGGGTGCCGATCCCGCTGGCCGCGGCCCATCAAGCGGGCTCGGTCGTGCTGCTCACGGCCGTTGCCGTGGCCGTGCATGCGGCAGGCCTAAAGCAGGCTCAGCGCGAAGAGTAGGCTTGCGGTCAGCACGACCGACGGTCCCGACGGCGTATCGAGCAAGAGCGAAGCGCCAAGCCCGCCCGCAACCGCGAGCGCGCCGACGGTCGCGGCCCCGACAGCCATCTGCTCGGGGCTGCGCGCAAAGCGCCGCGCGGCGGCCGCCGGCACGATCAGCAGCGCCGTCACGAGCAAAGCGCCGACGATCTTTGCGGCAACCGCTACCACGAGGGCCAGCAGCAGCACGAAACAAAGACGCACCTGGCCCACGCGCGTGCCCTCGACGGCAGCAAGATCGGCATGCACCGTCGTTGCCAAAAGCGGGCGCCAGATCACGGCAAGCCCGGCCAGCGCGACCAGCGCACCGCCCCAGATCCAAACCAGATCGCTTGGCGAAACGGCCAGAAGATCGCCGAACAGATAGCCGATCAGATCGACGCGCACCGTGTCGAGGAAAGACAGCACGACGAGCCCTGCCGACAAGGCCGTAAATGCCGAGATCGACAAAAGCGTGTCGGGCGCCAAACGCGAGCGCGCGAGCAGCCCCGTCAGCGCCAGCGCAAACGCAACGCACATTGCGACCATGCCGAGATTGACGTCGACATGCAGCAGAAAGCCGAGCGCCACGCCAAGCAGGGCCGAGTGCGCAAGCGCATCGCCGAAAAACGCCATGCGCCGCCACAAAACGAAACTGCCGAGCGGGCCTGCGATCGCGGCCAAACCAAGCCCTGCCGCCAAAGCGCGCAACACGAAATCATCCATGGCGATGCCCGTGCGGGCCGTGATCGTGCGCTGGATCGGCGCACACCGCGTGTTCGTGGTCGTGGCGGTGGCGATAGACGGCAACGCTTGCCGCACCGCGCGCGCCGAACAGGGCGGCAAACGCCGGATCGTCGCCGAGGGCGGCGGGCTTGCCGGTGCAGCACACATGGCCGTTCAAGCACACCACGCGGTCGGCGCGCGCCATCACGAGATGCAGATCGTGGCTCACCAGAAGCACGCCGCAGCCATGTCGCGCCACGACGCGCGCCAAAAGATCGTAGAGCGCGTCTTGGCCCGTCACGTCCACGCCCTGGGCCGGCTCGTCGAGCACCAGAAGCTGCGGCCGGCGCAGCAGCGCGCGCGCCAGCAACGCGCGCTGGAACTCGCCGCCCGACAAGGCTTGGATCGGCGCTTCGCGCCGTGCGGCGATGCCCGTCTCGGCGAGCGCATCGGCGATCTGCGTTTTCGTGTAGCGCCCGGCCAAACCAACAAATCGCGCCACGCTGAGCGGCAGATTGGCGTCGATTTCGATCTTCTGCGGCATATAGCCGATCGTGAGTCCCGGCTTGCGTTCCACGCGCCCGGCATCCGCCGCTTCGAGCCCGAGCAGAATGCGCAGAAGCACGGTTTTGCCGGCCCCGTTGGGACCGATCAAAGTGACAATCTCGCCTTGCGCAACGGCAATGTCGACGTCCGACAGCACGGCCCTCGCGTCGTAGCTTTTGGCAAGACCGCGCGCTTCGAGCAGGCTTGTCACGCGGTCTGGCACGCAGCGCACAGGCCCATGGCTTCGACCGTGCGCCGCTCGACCGCAAAGCCCGCGCGCTTGGCGTGGCGGTCGATCGCGGTTGCGATATCGGACTCTTCGAGTTCGGCCGCCGTTCCGCACTGACGGCAAATCAGAAACTGCGCCGCATGGTCGGAAGCCGGATGCGCGCAGCCCAGATACGCGTTCAGCGATTCAACGCGATGCACGAGGCCGAGGGCCAGCAGAAACTCGAGCGCGCGATAGACCGTGGGCGGAGCGGCCGAGCGCCCGTCGGCGCGCAAACTGTCGAGCAGCGCGTAGGCGCCGACCGGCCGGTGGCTCGCCCACACGAGTTCGAGCACGCGCTTGCGCACGGGCGTGAGTTTCTCGCCGCGCGCCTTGCACACGGCTTCGGCCGTCGAAAGGGCGGTGTGCACGCATTTGCGATGATCGTGTTTGCCGGGGTCGCGCGCAGGGGCGTTGCGTTTCATGGTATTGTTATACTATAACCGATGCCGCTGTTATACTATTTCATTGACGAGGCAAAATGCGCTTCCTTCCGATCCTGGCTGCAACGCTCTGTCTGCTCGGCACGCCGCTTGGCGCCCAACCGCGCGTGGTCGCAAGCTTCCCGGCGATCCAGTCGATCGTGGCAGGCGTGATGGACGGCATCGCAACGCCGGAAACGGCCGTCAAAGGCGGGGCGTCGCCGCACGTCTACGCGCTGCGCCCGGGCGATGCGCGCCTGCTTGAAACCGCCGATCTGGTGGTGTGGGTGGGGCCCGCTTTCGAAACGCAGATGGCGCGTGCAATCCGCGCCCTCGGCCCCAAGACGCGCCAGATCCTGTGGGCCGATCTGCCCGGCACGGTGCTGCTGGCCGCGCGCGAAGGTGGCCCGTGGGAAGGCCATTCGCATGCGCACGGCCATGCACACGGCGACACACGCAACGACGGGCATCTTTTTCTCGATCCGCGCAATGCGATCGTGCTCGCCGGTGCGACGGCCGCAGCCTTGGCCGAGATCGATCCCGCCAACGCGCAGCGCTATCGCGCCAATGCCGCGCGCGTGACGGCCAATCTGGAAGCGCTCGACACGAAGCTCGAAGCGACGCTGCGCCCGCTTGCCGGCAAGCCCTTCATCGTGTTCCACGACGCCTTGCAGTATTTCGAAACGCGCTATGGCCTCACGCCCGCGGGCTCGATCACGGTCAGCCCCGAGCGCCGGCCGGGCGCCCAGCGCCTGCAGCGGATCCGCGAGCGCATACGCCGCGCGCAAGCGATCTGCGTATTCGCCGAACCGCAATTCGAGCCGAGCCTCGTTGCGACGGTCGTCGAGGGGACATCGGCGCGCGTGGCGACGATCGACTATGTCGGCGTCAGCATCGCGCCCGGCCAAGAGGCGTACGCCGCCATCTTGACCAAACTCGCCGACGATCTGGCCGCGTGCCTCAAGGCTTCTTGACGGCAACTTTCGGCAGACCGTGGGCGATGAGTTTGCGCATCACAGTCGGCAAAGCCTGGTCGGCCAACGCCTCGGCCGCAACCCACTGCCCGCCCGCAACGTCGCTGCGCCGCACGCTCGCGCGCCAGACGACGGCCTCGAGTTCGAAATGCGTAAAGCCGTGCCGCACCTTGCCCGGTAAGGCGTGCCACGCCGCCGAAGCCGGAGCGGCCTTGCGTGCCGCCGCCTCGCTCGCGGCACCGACCCGCCATTCGGTCGACGGCACTTCCATCATGCCGCCGAGCAGCCCGCGATCCGGGCGGCGACGCAGCCATACGGCCCCGCTGCGGTCGGTCAGCACAAAGGCGATCGTGCGCCGCGTCGGGCGTTTGGGCTTCGGCGTTTTGACCGGATAGCGCTCGGCCTCGCCTGCCCGATGCGCCAGGCACGCAAGTTTGAGCGGACAGAGCAGGCAACTCGGCTTACGAGGCGCGCAAATCGTCGCCCCCAGATCCATCGTGGCCTGCGCAAAATCGCCGGGCCGTTCGGGCGGCACGGCATCGGCCACATGCGCGCGCAATTCGGTCTTCGCCTTGGGCAACGGCGTTGCCACCGCAAACACCCGCGCGAACACACGCTCGACATTGCCGTCGAGCACGGCGGCCGGGCGGTCGAACGCAATTGCGGCAATGGCGGCTGCGGTGTATGGCCCCACGCCCGGCAGTTCGAGCAGCTCTTGCTCGGTATCGGGGAAAACGCCGCCCAGATTGTGCGCCACATATTGCGCGCAGGCGTGCAGATTGCGCGCGCGCGCGTAATAGCCGAGACCGGCCCAAGCTTCGAGAACGCTCTCGCGCGGAGCGGCCGCCAACGCGCCGACGTCGGGCCAGGCGCGCACGAATTTCTGGAAATACGGCCCGACCGTGGCGACCGTCGTCTGCTGCAGCATGATCTCGGCAAGCCAGACGCGGTAAGGATCGGGCTTGGCGCCGGGCAACACGCGCCACGGCATAATGCGCCGATGGCGGTCGTACCAAGCCAGCAGGGCGGCGGCGAGCGCGTTCATTTTTTGCAGAATCTTCCGGCGTTGGAGTCGGGGCGGTCCCAGTTTAGACTGCGCCCGATGGCACTCAAGGCAATCGCCGCCCAAGTTCCCAAAGTCACCAAAGAAGCGCTGAAGCGGCGCGGGCCCGCCTTTGCCACGATCGTGGCCGAATGGGGCGAGATTGTGGGCCCGGCCCTCGCGGGCTCGTGCCTGCCCGAGAAGCTTTCGACCCCGCCGCGCCCGCCCAAAGGCGTTGCAGCACCGCCATCGGCCGGCACGCTCACCATCCGCGTTTCGGGCGGTGCGGCCATGGAATTGCAGCATCTTGCCCCCCTGCTGCTCGAGCGCATCAATCGTTTTGCGGGCTTCAAGGCGGTCGAAAGGCTGCGATTTGTCCAAGGGCCGATGCCCGAGCGCCCGATCCTGCCGGCGGCAGCCCCCTTGCCGCTGTCGGATGCCCAGAAGACAAGCATTGCCGCTGCCATCGAATCGGTCGCAACGCCCGATCTGCAGGCGGCCCTTGCCCGGCTGGGCGCAGGACTCGTCGGCAAACGCCGCGGAAAAGCCCAGATTTCCCGGTGATATAGGCCGAGTTATCCCCATTGGGATTCAGGCCTTGAGGAGTCGCACTTCGAGTCGTTAGTGTCACAACATCTTGTGGGTGGAACCGTGAAAAACCAGCATATCTCGACAATCTTCGCCTTTTTTGCCGCTTTTGCGGCCTTCGTTTCGGCGCCCGCCCAGGCCCAACAGGGGCCGCGCGCCGAAGGGCTCGATTTTGTGGTGGGAGCCGCCAACGCGCCGGTCACGATCATCGAATACGCTTCGATCACGTGCCCGCATTGTGCGCGCTTCCATGCCGAGGTTCTGCCGCGCCTCAAGGAAAAATACGTCGAAACCGGCAAGGTCCGCTTCGTGTTCCGCGATTTCCCGCTCGACCGGCTCGCCCTCAATGCCGCCATGCTGGCGCGCTGCAGCGGCCCGGACCGTTATTTCACCTATCTCGACGTGTTCTTCGCCGAGCAGGCGAATTGGACGCGCGGCTCGGCCGAGCAGGCCATGACCGCTCTCCGTCGCCTTGCGCGCACCGGCGGCATGAGCGAGCCCGCGATCGATGCGTGCCTTGCCAATGTCGAAATCCAGAACGCCGTGCTGACGCAAGCGATGACCGGCGAGCGCGAACATCGCGTGCAGGCCACGCCGACCCTGGTCGTGAACGGCCAGGTGCAGCGCGGTGCGCCCACTTTCGAAGAGCTCGAGCGAATTCTCGCACCGCTCGTCAAGTAAGCCTGTCCCTGAGGAGTATCGTCGATGCAGTTCGTCAAGCTTCGCCTGTCCGGCTTCAAATCGTTCGTCGAACCGACCGAGTTCGCGATCGAACCGGGGCTGACCGGCATTGTCGGCCCCAATGGCTGCGGCAAGTCGAACCTCGTCGAAGCGCTGCGCTGGGTGATGGGCGAAAACCGCGTGAAGGCGCTGCGCGGCGGCGAAATGGACGACGTGATCTTCGCGGGCACGTCGAGCCGGCCCGCGCGCAACGTCGCCGAAGTGTCGCTGCTCGTCGATAATCCGCAGCACAAGGCGCCCGCCGCCTACAACGACATGGCCGATTTCGACGTCGTGCGCCGCATCGAGCGCGAAAAGGGCTCGGCCTACCGCATCGGCGGGCGCGAAGTGCGCGCACGCGACGTGCAGCTGTTCTTCCAGGATGTGGGCTCCGGTGCCCATTCGCCGTCGTTGGTGAGCCAAGGGCGCATCGGCGCCATCATCCAGGCGAAGCCCACCGAACGGCGCCAGATCCTCGAAGAGGCGGCCGGCATCACGGGCCTGCATTCGCGCCGCCACGAAGCCGAGCTCAAGCTCAAGGCCGCCGAACAGAATCTGGCCCGCCTCGACGACGTGCTGACCACGCTCGGCGTGCAGCTCGAAGGCCTCAAGAAGCAGGCGCGCCAAGCGGCACGCTACCGCAACATGAGCGACCTCGTGCGCCGCGCCGAGGCGATCCTGTTCCACCTGCGTTGGCAGCAGCAGATCGCCGACACGCAAGCCGCAGCCGAGAAGCTGGCCGCTGCCGAAGCGCTGGTGATCGACATCACGACGCGCGCGGCCGCCGCCTCGACCGTGCTCGCCGAAGCGCAGGCGACGCTGCCCGACTTGCGCCAGCACGAGCAGGAAGCCGCCGCCGCGCTTACGCGTCTCGAAGTGGCGGGCGAACAGCTCGCCGACGAAGAGCGCCGCACGCTGGCGCAGATCGCCCAACTCGACGTGCTGCTGGAACAGCTCGCGCGCGACAAGCAGCGCGAAGAAAACCTGCTCGCCGACACGCAGAACGCGCGCGCACGCCTCGAGACCGAGCTTGGCGAATTGGCCGAAGCCGACGCCCGCGCCGACGGCGAAGCCGCTGCCCTCGGCGACGAGATCGCAAGCCAGCGCGACACGGTCGAAACGCGCGACGCGGCCCTTGCGCGCGCAACCGAAGCCGTCGCCAAAGCCGAAAGCGAGCGCGCGGCTTTGCAGCGCGAGATCGGCGATGCGCAAGCGCGTTTGGCGCGCCTTGGCGAACGTTTGGCGGCCCAAGAAGCCGACAAGGCCAAACTCGAAGCGCAGCTTGCCGGGTCGGACGAAAAACGCGCCGCCTTCGATGCGCGCTTGGCGGAAGCCGAAGCGCAGCTTGCCGCGGCCATGTCGGCCGCCGAAGACGCCGAGGGTGCGCGCCGCGCGGCGCAGGAAGAGGAGTTCGCCGCGCGCGAAGCGTTGCGCGATGCCGACCAGACCTTCTCGAAGCTCGACGGCGAGCGCCAAGGTATCGCGCGTGCGGTCGGAGCGATCACCAAGAACGCCGGGCCGTTCGCACCTGTCATGGACGCGCTCAAAGTCGCGCCCGGATTCGAAGCCGCGCTCGGCACGGGCCTTGGCGACGATCTGTCGGCAGGCCTCGATGCGGCCGCCCCGCGCCAATGGCGCGTGCTGGACATTGCCGGCAATCCGCCGCCGTTGCCCGTAGGTGCGGTCGCACTTGCGTCGTATGTCGAAGCGCCTGCCGCTTTGGCGCGCCGCCTGTCGCAGATCGGCGTCGTCGCGAACGAGGCCGAAGGTGCCGCCCTGGCTGCCCAGCTGGCGCAAGGCCAGCGCCTCGTGACCAAAGAGGGTGCGCTGTGGCGCTGGGACGGTTTCGTGCAGGCCGCAGGGGCCCCCTCGCAGGCCGCCGAATTGCTGACGATGCGCAATCGTCTGGCGGCCCTCGAAGACGAGTGCACACGCGCGCGCGAAATCGCGGCAGGGGCCCGCACGCGCTACAGTGCTGCCCAAGCGGCTGCGAAAACGGCAGAAGCCGCCGACCAGCAAGCGCGCCAGCAAACGCGCACGGCCGGCAATGCGATCGAAGCGGCACGCGCCGAGATCGCGCGCCTCACGCGCGAAACCGAAGCCGAGTCGACCAAGCTCGGCCTGCTCGGGGCCGAAATCGCGCGCATCCTGGCCGACCGCCAGGACCTCGACGCGCGCCGGGCGGGTGCGCAAGAGCGCTTCGATGCGATCCCCGATCCGGCCCAAGCGCGCGCCCAGCTTGCCGAAGACCGCCAGGCTCTGAGCCAGGCGCGCCAGCTTTTGGCCGAGCGCGAAGCGGCATCGCAGCGCCTTGCGCGCGAGCGCGAAAACCGCGCGCGCCGCCGCTTGAGCATCGGCAACGAGCAGCAAGCTTGGGAAAGCCGCGCCGACTCGGCTCAGCGCCAGATCGCAACCTTGGTCGAGCGCCATGAATTGGCGGAAAGCGAGCGCCTCGACCTCGCCGAGCGCCCCGCCAAGATCGCGGCCGACCGGGCGAGCCTCGCCGATAAGACGCAGGAAATGGCGCAGCTGCGCCGCAATGCCGCCGACCAGCTCGCCGCGGCCGAGACGGCCGTGCGCGACGCCGAGCGCGCACTCAAGGCCGTCGAAGCGGCCCTTGTCGAAGCGCGCGAAGACCGCGTGCGCGGCCAAGCCCACAGCGAACAGCAGGTACAATCCCAAGAGCAGCTTGCCGCCACGATCCGCGAGCGGCTCGACTGCGCGCCCGAAGAAACGCTCGCCGCCGGCATGGTCGAAGCCGACGAAGATCTGCCTGCGATCGGCGACATCGAACGCCGTCTCGAGCGGCTCGTCAAAGAGCGCGACAATATGGGCCCCGTCAATCTGCGCGCCGAGCAGGAAGCCGAAGAGGTCGAAGCGCAGATCACCGGCATGAGCAACGAGAAGGACGATCTGGTGCAGGCGATCGGCAAGCTGCGCCAGGGCATCGGCAGCCTCAACAAGGAAGCGCGCGAGCGTCTGCGCGAAGCCTTCACGAAGGTCGACGGCCATTTCCAGGACCTGTTC
This sequence comes from Rhodospirillaceae bacterium, assembly GCA_027490975.1. GTDB lineage: Bacteria > Pseudomonadota > Alphaproteobacteria > CACIAM-22H2 > CACIAM-22H2 > Tagaea. The sequence goes on along the minus strand of JAIXXA010000119.1, from coordinate 6,477 downwards.
CAGCGCCTGTTCGGCGGCGGCCGTGCGCACCTGACCTTGAGCCCGGTGATGGGGGCCGACGGCCAGGTCAACGACGATCCGCTCGAAGCCGGGCTCGACGTGATGGCCTCGCCACCGGGCAAAAAGCTGCAGTCGCTCACGCTGCTGTCGGGCGGCGAACAGGCGATGACGGCTTTGGCGCTGCTGTTTGCGGTGTTCCTCACGAACCCGGCACCGATCTGCGTGATGGACGAAGTCGATGCCCCGCTCGACGACGCCAACGTCGACCGGTTCTGCAAGCTGCTCGACGAAATCGGCCGCTCGAGCGGCGTACGCTTCATCGTCGTAACCCACCACCGCTTGACCATGTCCAAAATGGACCGGCTGTTCGGCGTGACGATGGCCGAGCGCGGCATCTCGACCCTTGTCTCGGTCGATCTTCGCAGTGCGGAAAGGCTGCGGGCGACCGCCTGACGCAGCCTTTTTTCCAATGGCGGATCAAGCACTTGGCCTTCTCTAAAGGCGCTTGACAGAGCCAAGTCCCATCCCTATTGTCCGCGCCGTCAGACGGGTGGAAAGGTGCGGATTTCCGTGTCTTTTTTGCCGTTTTCACCGGAGCTTCGAGCATGGCCGATTCCGACGACCGGAACCGCGAGCTTGAAGCCTTCACGGCCAAAGTCGCGGCCGTGCAGCAACGCCGGACGAAATCGGCAACGCGTTCGGCTGCGGCTGCAGGGGCCAAGACCGGCCAGTTGGGTCTCGGCTTTCGCATCTCAGTCGAATTGCTGGCGACCTTGGCGGTCGGCACCGGGATGGGCTACGTGCTCGACCGGTGGCTTTCGACGAGTCCCTGGCTGACGCTTGCGTTTTTCATGCTGGGCGCTGCTGCCGGCATGCGCAACGTGATCCGGGTGGCAACCGCCGCCCAGAAAAAAGTGGCGGACGACCAGGCCGCAAAGCCCGGTCCGCCCGTCTAGAGTTTCGGCCCGATTTTTCTGCTGCAACGCCGTTTTCGGAGATTTGCACACCGTGTCCAGCCCCCTTGACCAGTTCCAGATCAAGCCGCTTGTGCAGCTCGAAGTGGCGGGCCTCAACCTCGCCTACACGAACTCCGCCTTGTGGATGACGCTGGCCGCCGGTGCGGCCGCCCTGTTTCTGCTGGCCTCGGCCAACGGCGCGCGCTTGGTGCCGGGCCGCCTGCAGTCGATGGGCGAGCTCATGTACGAATTCATCGCGGGCATGGTGCGCGAGAATGTGGGCGACGAGGGCAAGAAATACTTCCCGTTTTTCTTCACGCTGTTCTGCTTCGTGCTGTTCGGCAATCTCGCGGGCATGATCCCGGGCTCGTTCACCTTCACGAGCCACATCGTCGTGACCTTTACGATGGCGCTGATCATCTTCCTGGTCATCACCGGCATCGGCTTTGCGCGCCATGGCACGCATTTCTTCCACCTGTTCTTCCCGTCGGGCGCTCCGCTTGCCACGGCGCCCATTCTGATCCCGATCGAAGTGATTTCGTACATGGCGCGGCCGATTTCGCTGTCGGTGCGTCTGTTCGCCAACATGACGGTCGGCCATATCATCATGAAGATCTTCGCGGGCTTCGTGATCAGCCTCGGCGCTTACTTCGTGATCCCGGGCGTGGTGCCCTTCTCGGTTCTGGTCGGCATTTCCGCCCTCGAATTCTTCGTGGCGGCATTGCAGGCCTACATCTTCACGATCCTGTCGTGCATCTATCTGAACGACGCGATCCACCTGCACTGAGCGCGGTCGCCTTTCGCCTGCCCCGAAAAAAGTGGACCGGCGGACGGAAAGCGGCGAGCGACCAGTAAACTCGTAGAAAAGAAGGAAATAGGACGATGGAACCAGCAGCAGCAAAACTCATCGGCATGGGCCTGGCCGCGATCGGCATGATCGGGGCGGGCATCGGCGTGGGCTCGGTGTGGGCCAGCCTGATCGCCGCCGTCGCGCGCAACCCGGCCGCCAAGGACAATGTGCAGGTGTTCGCGTATATCGGCTTCGCCGTGACGGAATTCATCGCGCTCCTCGCCTTCGTCATCGCGATCCTGATCTTCGTCTCCTAACGACCGTTCCCGCCGGGCGGGCCCCGCGCGTCTCGCGCGGGGCCCGCCCGGCTTCTCCCTTTTTCGTCTCGGGGCTGCCGATGCCGCAATTCGATCCAACCTGGTTCGCCAGCCAGATTTTCTGGCTGATCTTGATTTTTGCGGTTTTCTACCGCGTGCTGTCGCGCAACGTGCTGCCGAAGCTCGGCGCGGCGATCGAAGGCCGCGAGAAGCAGATCGAAGGCGATCTCAATCGGGCAGCTGCCCTCAAGGGCGACAGCGACGCGATGATCGCCGCCTATGAAAAAGCGCTCGCCGAAAGCCGCGCCAAGGCCCAGGCCGTGCGCCTCGAAACCGAAGCCGCACTCGCCAAGCAAGCCGCCGCCAAATCGGCCGAACTCAACGCGGCCCTCAGCGTCAAGATCAAGTCGGCAGAAACCACCATCGCAGCCGCCCGCACGACCGCCCTCTCGAACGTCGAAGCGCTCGCCGCCGAAATCGCCGTCGACGTTGCGCGCAAGATCGGCGGCCTCGCCGTGAGCGAAGCCGACGCCAAAGCCGCGGCCGCCGCCGCGCGCGCTTAAGGAAACAGCCATGGCCATTCTTCAAAGCGAATATCTCTGGATCACGCTGGCGATTTTCACCTTGTTCTATCTCGCCTGGGGCCCGGCCAAATCGGTCGTGATCGGCGGGCTCGACGCGCGCGCCGAGCGCATCCGCAAAGACCTCGACGAAGCCGCCAATCTGCGTGCGCAAGCCGAAAAACTGCTGGCCGAATACCAGGCCAAGCACCGCGACGCGATGGCGCAAGCCGACGCGATCGTAACGGCCGCCAAGGAAGAAGCCGCCCGCCTTGCTGCCAAAGCCGAGGCCGACCTTGCGACCTCGCTCAAGCGGCGCGAAACGCTGGCGCTCGAGCGCATCGCCCAGGCCGAAGTGCAGGCGACGTCCGACGTGCGCAGCGCCGCCGTCGATTTGGCGATCGCGGCGACGTCCAAACTGCTCGAAAAGCATCTCGACGTCGGTCGTCAGGACGCGATCGTCGGCCAAGCCATCCAAGCCCTGCCCGCGCGCCTGAACTAAAGCTTTTTGGCCCGTTTGGGCCGCCGAAGAACCCCGCCCCGCCGACAACGGCCGGGCGGGGTTTTTCGTTGTTGGAGCCTGGCGACTGGTGTTTTGGCCCGAAAACCAGAATGATTGCAAAAAAGACGATAAGTATGTAAGGTAAAACAAACTTACAGGATCAGATTTGCTGATTTCCGAGCAACCCTAACGAAGGACCCCTGCTGATGGGCTTGAAACTCAAGTTGGCGACGCTGGCGAACATTCTCGGCTTCCTCGTCATTGTCGGCTTTGCCGCGACGGTCCTCACCAGCGATTCGGCTTTGCGAAAACTCAAGGTCGGCGGTCCGGTCTACGAGCGCGTCGTGCTCGGCAAAGACCTCGTGGCCGACATTCTGCCCCCGCCCGCCTACGTTCTAGAGGCCTATCTGGAAGCGACGCTTGCGATGCAGCCAGGCAGCGACGTGCCCGCGCACAAGCAAGCGCTCGCCAAGCTCAAGCAGGACTACGACACGCGCCAAGCCTTCTGGCGCAATCCGGCGACCGACATTGATGCCGACGTGCGCCGCAAGCTGACGGTCGATGCGCACCAGCCGGGCGTGGAATTCTGGAAGATCGTCGACGAACAGCTGATCCCGGCGCTCGAAGCGCGCGACCCGCGGCGCGCCGAGGCGGCCTATAGCGGCCTGCAGGCCGCCTATGCACGCCATCGCGCGGGCATCGACGCGGCCGTCACGGCGACCGAAAAGATGAACGAAGCGACGGAAGCCTACGCATCCGAGCAAGAAAGCAGTTTCACTCTCGTGCTGTGGCTGGTGTCGGGCATCGTGATGCTGCTCGCCATCGTCGGCGTGGGCGGCGTCATTCTCGGCATGATCCGGCCGATCCGCACCATGACGGGCGCGATGCGCGCGCTCGCCGACGGCGACACCGCGCGCGAAATTCCGGCGCGCGAGCGCGCCGACGAGATCGGCGAAATGGCCAAGGCCGTCCAGGTTTTCAAGGACAACGCGATCGAAAACGAACGGCTCCGCTCGCAGCAGAGTGTCGCCCGCGCCGAGGCGGAAGCCGCCAAAAGAGCCGCGATGCGCGGCATGGCCGAAACGGTCGAACGCGAAACGACGGCGGCCGTGGAAACCATCTCGCGCAACACGCGCGCGGCCGACAACGCGGCCGACGGCATGACGCGGCTTGCGCAAGAAGTGTCGAGCGATTCGCAGGCCGTTGCCGCAGCGTCCGAACAAGCGCTCGTCAACGTGCAGACCGTGTCGTCGGCGGCCGAAGAACTCACCGCTTCGATCGGCGAGATCTCGGCGCAGATTGCGCGCGCCTCGATCGTGACCAAGCAGGCCGTCGCCAGCGGCGACAATGCGCGCGCGACCATCCAGTCGCTCTCGGATGCAGTCGCCAAAATCTCGGAAGTGACGAAGCTCATCGGCCAGATCGCGGGCCAGACCAATCTCTTGGCCCTCAACGCGACGATCGAAGCGGCCCGCGCGGGCGATGCCGGCAAGGGCTTTGCCGTTGTGGCCTCGGAGGTGAAGAACCTCGCGAACCAGACCGGCCGCTCGACCGAAGACATCGACCGCCAAGTCGGCGAAATCCAGGCCGCCACCAATGCCGCCGTCGCCGCCGTAACGGAGATCGGCGAGCGCATTCGCGAGGTCGACGAAGTCGCCAACGCGATCGCCGCCGCGATGGAAGAACAGGGTGCGGCCACGCAGGAAATCGCCCGCAACGTCGTGCAGACGGCCGAAGCCTCGCGCGAAGTCGCCGCCAAAATCGGTCGCGTAAGCGCCCAGGCAAGCTCGGTCGAAACCAGTGCCGCCGACGTGCGCGCGGCCGTCGTGTCGGTCACCGACGAGATCGCAAGCCTGCGCGACACGCTGGTGCGCGTCGTACGCACCTCGACGGCCGAAGCCGACCGGCGCGTGTTCCCGCGCTACGCGATCAAGGCCGATATCGAATTGACGGATGCCGCGGGAAAACGCCACGACGCGACGTTGGCAAACGCCTCGGAGCATGGGGCATGTGTGCGCACCAACCTCAAACTGGCAGTCGGCGGCAAGGGTTCCTTGCGCTTGGACGGGCTGTCGGGCACCCAGTATTTTGTTGTGCGCGATGCCGAGCCTGAGCAACTCCATGTGGAGTTCGAGCCCGTCAATCCGGCCTATATCGATTGGTTCGGCCGGCGCAAGGCCGGGCTAAAGGTTCTGTAGGCGCTCAGACGCGCGCGTCAGCCGCATCGAGCGCGCAGGTCGCGCAGAAGCGGCCTTGCGCGCGCGACGGGCAGGCACGGCACGCATCGATCGCCGCGATCAGGCGTTCGATCTGCGCCGCCTGCCCGACATTGCCGTCGGCCTCGCGCAGGCCTTCCTGCAAACGGACTTCCTGCTCGCGATTCATTTTGTCCCCCGGCCATCGGTTTCCCGTTACCGCCGGACTATCCTTGTTTGCACTGCACAAGTCACGGGAAAACAAGCGCGTTTGCCAGACTTTACCTGTAGATAGAGCGCTTTTTCGGCGCGCTACTCCGCCGCTTGCGCCGATTTGACGGGCGGTTTCCAGCGCAGCACCGGGGCACGCGCCGCGCGGGTCTCGTCGAGGCGTCGGCGCGGCGTCAAACGGGGGGCCGCCTGGAACCAAGCCGCCGCCCCCGGCTTGCGCGCTTCGAGCGCGAGGTAGCGCAGCGTGTCGATGAATGCGTCGAGCGATTCCTTGCTCTCGGATTCCGTCGGCTCGACCAGCATGGCCCCGTGCACGACGAGCGGAAAATACATCGTCATCGGATGGTAGCCCTCGTCGATCATCGCCTTGGCGAAATCGAGCGTCGAAATGCCGGTATCTTTGAGGAACGTGTCGTCGAAAAGGGCCTCGTGCATGCACGGGCCGCCGTCGAAGGCCGGGGTCATCACGTCGCGCAGGCGGGCGAGGATGTAGTTGGCGTTCAGCACGGCGTCGGTCGAAGCTTGGCGAATGCCGTCGGCGCCGTGGCTCAGCATGTAGGCAAGGGCGCGCACGAACATGCCCATCTGGCCGTTGAAGGCTTTGAGACGGCCGAAGGGCTTGGCCGCACCCGTCGCGGTCTCGACGAGCGCGAAGCCGTTCGCCCCATGCACCACGTAGGGCAGCGGCGCATAGGGTGCGAGCAGTGCCGAGAGCACCACGGGCCCCGAGCCCGGGCCGCCGCCGCCGTGCGGCGTCGAGAAGGTTTTGTGCAGATTGATGTGCATCGCATCGACGCCGAGATCGGCCGGGCGCACGCGGCCGGCGATGGCGTTGTAATTGGCCCCGTCGCAATAGAAATAGCCGCCCGCCGCATGGACAAGGTCGGCGATCTTGCGGATGTCGTTTTCGAACAGGCCGCAGGTGT
>JAIXXA010000171.1 GCA_027490975.1 Rhodospirillaceae bacterium | reverse complement strand
GTGCTGTGCGGCATCGAGGCGCATGTGTGCGTGCTGCAATCGGCTCTCGGATTTGCCGAACGCGGGCTAGACGTTGTCGTTGCATGGGATGCCACGTCGTCGCGCAGTGCAAGCGACCGCGCGTTGGCGGCCGACCGGCTGCGTCAAGCGGGCGTAGTGCTCGTCAGCACGGAGATGGTGCTGTTCGAATGGCTGGGGCGGGCCGGTACGCCCGAATTCAAAGACATGTTGGCGCTGATCAAATGACCCGCATCCCGCTCGTTCTGCTCCCCGGCCTGCTCTGCGATGCCGCGCTGTGGCGCAGCCAGCTCGAGGGTTTGCGCGACGTCGCCGACATGCAGGTGGCCGATCTCACGCAGGCCGACACGATGGAAGGCATGGCCGCCCACGTGCTGGGCCGAGCACCTGCGCGCTTTGCGCTTGCGGGCCTGTCGATGGGCGGCTATCTCGCCTTCGAACTGCTGCGCCAAGCGCCGACGCGCATCGCGCGCATGGCGCTGCTCGACACCTCGGCGCGCGCCGACACGGCCGAGCAGCAGCGCCGCCGCCAGCTTTTTGTGACCCACGCCAAGCGCGGCAAGTTCAAGGGCGTCACGCCGCAGCTGATCCACAATTGGGTCAGCCCCAAATCGACCGCACGCGATCCGAGCCTTATCGAAACGGTCGAAGCGATGACGAACCGCGTGGGGGCCGATGCTTTCTGCCGCCAGCAGAATGCGATCATGGGCCGGCGCGACAGTCGCGATTTGCTGGCGCAGATCGCGTGCCCGACGCTTGTTCTGTGCGGGCGCGAGGATCAGGCGACGCCGCTTGCGCTGAGCCAGGAAATGGCCGCCGACATTCCGGGCTCGCAATTGCGCGTGCTCGAGGATTGCGGCCATTTGGCCACGCTCGAAAAGCCCGCCGAAACCAACGACGCGCTGCGCCGCTGGCTGCTCGCGTAGAGCGGATTTCGTCTCGTCCTGTTGCATCGGGCGTTTGCGAAGCATTCGGCACGTTTTGCGTGTTCGAAGCACGGGACGGCGCGTCCGATGGCGTTTCACCGGTGTCGCTGCCTCAGCCCGATGGCCGTGCGCGCGGCAACCTCGAAGCGCTGCGCCACTGCGTGCCGCGAAGCCGCTCCTTCAGCCGTTCGGAATATCCGCCCGCGCAAATGCAACGACAGCGCCGCTCCCAACCATTCCGGCGCCGTTCTAGCTGCTCTGCGCCGCCAGCAGCAATTCTTCGGCCAAAGCCCGATCTTCGTCGGCGACAGCGCGCGCGAGGATAAGCGCGCCGATCAGGCCGCAATGTCGCGAAAGCGCAACCGCTCGATCGGTCCCCTCCGGGATACCCGCTTCAAGATAGCCGCGCAGGCCTTTTGCAAAGGCCGCTCGGATGGGGTCTGGTTGGCGCGGAATATCCGTGGCGGTTGCCGCGATGGGGCAGCCCCGGCTCACCTCTTCAAGATGAGCCTTGTCAAGGTACTGCCGCGCAAAACCCTCCAATCCTAGGTCGGAAACGGCTTTGGCGAGGTAGCCTGTGGCCTGCTGCAAAGCTTGTGCGGTCGCAACCGCAGTGAGTTCTTCGCGGGACGGAAAGTGGCCATAGAATCCGCCGTGGGTCATGCCGGCGCTGGCCATCACTTCCGCCACGCCGACGCCGGAAGGGCCCTTCTCGCGCAAAAGGCGTCCCGCCGCGGCCAAGATCGCCTCGCGATTCTGCGCTTTTTTTGCCGCCGACACCTTCATCGCAATTTCTCGCTTTTGCAGTTGACGTTATTGATGATGCTTGTCATGAATAACGTCGTTGATGATGTCCATCATGATATGGAGACGGCGGCAGCAACGCGACCCTGAACTGACACTCAGCACCTCAACCGAAACCTACCGAAAAGGGGGCGGCACCGCCTTCTTCCGACAAAACACCAGCCTTCAAAGGAAATCGCGATGGCACATGCTCTTGTCCTTACCTGCAGCCCCAACGGCGCTACCTCCGTCTCGCGCAAAATGCTGGACAGCTACCTTGCCCGCCGCAAGGCCAAGTTCCCCGACGAAACCCTGACGGTTCGCGATCTGAGCTTGCCGGAAAACGCGCTGCCGAATCTGAGCGGCGGCTTCATCGCCGCGATGTTCCTGCCGCCGGAGGCGCGGACGGCCGAGCAGGCGCGCGCGCTCGAATTGTCGGACCGCCTGGCCGCCGAGTTCCAATCGGCCGATACGCTGATCGTGGCCACGCCCATACACAACTACACGGTCCCGATAGCGCTCAAGGCCTGGATCGACCATGTCTCCCGCCCAGGCGTGACCTTCACCTATGAGGGCGGCGTGCGCCGGGGTCTGGCTCGTGCGCGCTCTGCGGTCTTCCTTCTGTCGAGCGGCGGTATCTACACATCGGGCCCGCAGGCGGTTGAGGATTTCCTCGCCCCCTATCTACGCCACATGATGGTGTTTTTCGGCATTCCCGACGTGACCGTCCTGCGCGCCGAGGGCGTCGCCTGGGACGCGCCCTCGGCGATCGCGCGGGCGGAGGCGCAGATCGCCGCCGCGATCTAGAGCGGGCTCCGTTTCGCCTTGTTGTATCGGGCGTTTGCGAAGTATTCGGCGCACGCCGTCGGTGCGAAGGACGGGATGGCGTTCAACAGCATATCGACGGTTGCTGCGCCGACGCTCCGCGAGTCGCCTTCGACCTTCGCGAAGAACTGCCCGATGGAACCGAGATCGAGGCTGCACGGCGTCAAGTAGCGCAGCCCGGCGCTCGGTTCCGCGTGGCGCGCGCGCCAGGCAGGGCGCGTCGCCGCAATGTCGGGCCGATCTTGTTCGGCCGCATGAAGCGTCTTGCTCGGATCCGATTTCGCGATCTTCGGAAATCGCCTGTCGATTCCGACTGGTCTGGAACCGCTCCGGCGTCAGACGAGCGGCTGCATCACGATCTTGGCGAAGGCTTTGCGCTGTTGCAGGCGTTCGTACCACGCCTGCAGGTTGGGCGTGGGCGCGCGGTCGGGCACGAGCGTGACGTAGCGCCACATCCATTGGCCGACCGCGATGTCGGCGATC
>JAIXXA010000095.1 GCA_027490975.1 Rhodospirillaceae bacterium | reverse complement strand
TGCGTCACCGAACGCCACAGATCCCACAAGGGCTTGATCGTGGTGTGCTTTTCCTTCTCGATGAACGGCTCCGGATCAACGCCGGTCAACTCGCCCAGCTTGCGCAGGAAGGCGGTGGTGCTGGAAAGGCCGATCGGCGCCTGCAGATAGGGCCGCTCGAGCGCTTCGCAGAGTTTGCGGCCGAACTCGCGATACATGCAGATGTTCACGTCCGCGTCGGGGAGCTTCGCGATGTCTTCGACATGCGATCCCAGCGGGAACACCATGTTGATCTCGCACCCCACCCCTTCGACGAGGCGGCGGATCTCAGCGAGGTCCGACGGCATGTTGAACGTGCCGTAGATCGGCCCGATGATGTTGACGCGCGGCTTCACGCCCTCGGCGCGCGCCTTGCGCGGGCGGATCTTGGTGCGTTTGGCGCCGAACTCGGTCCACATCCAGTACATGGCGCGGTCGGCCGTCTGCCACTGGTCTTCGTCGATCGTGCGCGGGATGAAGCGCATCAGGCCCGAGCCTTCGGGCGTGACGCCGCCGCCGATCATCTCGGCGATCGAGCCCGTGACGACGACGGCCGGCATGTCGGGGTCTTGCGTGCCGTTGGCACGGCTGAGCGCACCCTCGGTGCCGTCCATCGACAGCGATTCTTCCGACAGGCCCGTGACGACGACCGGCAATTCGTGCGGCGGCAGCGCGTCGGTGTAGTGCAGCACCGCCGTCACCGGCAGGTTTTCGCAGCCCACCGGCCCGTCGATCACGACGCGCAAACCCCGCACCGCGCAGAACGCGTAGACCGCCCCCCAGTAGCCGCCTGCCCGGTCATGGTCGAGAACAAGCATCTGCTAGACCTCCGCCGTCGGCGCGTCGGCTTTGGCGCGCGTGAGGCGCGCCTTGCGGAAACGCTCTTTGGCACCCGGCGGATCCTTGGGCACGTCTTTGAAGCCGTAGCCCGTGCCTTCGCCGGTGCCGACATTTTCGAAAAAGCCGACCATGCGCGCGAAACGTTCGCGGCCCTTGGTCTGGCCCGCCACGATCGCGGCAAGGGCGCCTGCGCCCGCCGGCCCGAACAGCGGCCGCGCCGAAACCATGTTCGTGAAATAGAGCGCGGGAATCCCGAGTTCCTTGGCTTTCTGCACGAGCGGGGTGGTGCCGACGGCGAGATCGGGTTTGACCTCCATCATCGCGGCGACGTCCTGCTCGAGCGAGGCGCGGTACTGCACATGCACGCCGCGCGTCTCGAGCCATTCGCGGTCGGGATCGCTCCATTCGGTGCGCGGGCAGGCCGTGCCCACATAAGGCACTTCGGCACCCGCTTCGACGAGCAGGCGTGCGACCAGCAGTTCCGAGCCTTCGTAGCCCGACAGCGTGATGCGCGCCTTGATGGGCGAAGCCGCCATCACGCCGCGCAAGGCGCCGAGCGTCTTGTTCTTGGCGTCTTCGACCTTGGCCGTGGCGACGTTGGCGGCTTTGCCGATCGCGTCGAGCCAGGCGGCCGTGCCGTCGATGCCGATGGGGCCGGAGCCGACGACCGGGCGGCCGGCCGCGATGAATTCGCGGATCGTCGCCGTGTAGAAGGGATGGATCGCGGCCGCGACGCGGCAATCGAGAGCGCCGTAGAGATCGCGCCATTCGCGCGACGGCAGGCTCGGCGCCAGCGCCAAACCCATCGGCTGCAGCATGGCGCCGATGCCGATCGGATCGACCGGAAAGAGCTCGCCGATCAAAGCCACCGTCGGCTGGTCGGCCTTGTGGTTGCGCGGGCGCTGCACCGGGCCCTCTTCGGCCTCGAGGCGCGCGTATTTGAGCATCGCGCCGGCGAGCACGTCTTTGGCTTCCGCATGCGTGGGCACGCCGAAGCCCGGCACGTCGATGCCGATGATGCGCACGCCCTCGATCTGCTTGGGCAGCAGGTCGAGCGGCACGCCCGAGGCGGTGGGGACGCACAGATTGATGACCACGACCGCGTCGTAGTCTTCGGGCTTGGCGATTTTGAAGACCGCCTCGCGGATGTCTTCGAAGAGCTGGCCGCGCACGAGCGACTCGGAATTGAACGGCACGTAACCCACCGTGCGGCGGGCCCCGTAGAAATGCGCCGTGAAGGTGAGGCCGTAAACGCAGCAGGCCGAGCCCGACAGGATCGTGGCCGTGCGGCGCATGCGCAAACCGACGCGCAGCGACCCGAAGGCCGGGCACATCGATTGCGGCTGGTCGTGCGGGCCGCGCGGATAGTCGGCGAGCAGCCGGTCGAGCGTTTCGCTCTTGCCGGCCGCCCGTGCGGCCTCAAGCATCGTCTCGCGGCCGCCGTGGCAGCCCGAGCCTGCGGGCGTCGGTGTCGGCAATGCGGAGTCGGCCATTGCGGTCACGTCCCTTCGTAGACGACTTCGAGCGACGGTTTTTCGAGGGCCGCTTGTCCGGCGCACATGTCGTCCATCGTCGCCGGTTCGAGCACCACGCCGCGGCCGACCGCATCGCCCTTGAAGAGGTTCAGCAGATTTTCGTGGCTGAGGGGCGTGGGCCGCACGGGCGGGGCTTCCGCCACTTGGGTTGCGAGCTGTTCGAACATCGGCGCCCAGCGCCCGCCGGGCTTGCCGATGATTTCGTAGTTCGCACTCTTGCGGCGAATGTCGTCGTCGGCGGGGATCGCGGACAGGACCGGGATGCCGACCTTCTCGGCGAAGGCGTGCGCTTCGCCCGTCCCGTCGTCCTTGTTGATGACCATGCCGGCGACGCCGACATTGCCGCCCATCTTGCGGAAATAATCGACCGCCGAGCACACGTTGTTGGCGACGTACAGCGACTGCAGGTCGTTCGAACCCACCACGATGACCTTCTGGCACATGTCGCGCGCGATCGGCAGGCCGAAGCCGCCGCACACCACATCGCCCAGGAAGTCGAGCAGCACGTAGTCGAAGCCCCATTGGTGGAAGCCGAGTTTTTCGAGCAGTTCGAAGCCGTGGATGATGCCGCGTCCGCCGCAGCCGCGGCCCACTTCCGGCCCGCCGAGCTCCATCGCGTAGACGCCGTCGCGCTTGAAGCACACGTCGCCGATCTTGACCTGGTCGCCCGCCAGCTTCTTCTGCGACGAAGTTTCGATGATGGTGGGGCAGCTGCGCCCGCCGAACAGCAGCGACGTGGTGTCGCTCTTGGGATCGCAGCCGATCAGCAGCACGCGCTTGCCCTGCTGCGCCATCATGTAGGAGAGGTTGGCGAGCGTGAAGCTCTTGCCGATGCCGCCTTTGCCGTAGATCGCGATGATCTGCGTGGCTTTGGTGGCCGGCGTCACGGGGATTGGGCCTTGCGGGGCTGCCGCTTCGGCGCGCAGGCGTTGGCCAAGGGCGTCGGTCGGGGAAAGCTCGCTCATGCGGTCGCACTCCAATCCAGGATCATTTTGAGGCAGGTCGAGTCGTCGAACGCCGTGCGGTAGGCGGAGCTTGCGCTCGCCGCGGCACTGCGATGGGTGATGAGGCCGTCGAGCGACAGGCGCCCTTCGGCCAGCAGTTTTTTGACTTGCGCCATGTCGCCCTCGCGCCATTCGGCGGCGATGCGAAGGCGCGCCTCGCGCATGAAGGCGGGCGCGAACGCGAATTGGATGGGCGCACTGTAGAAGCCCGCGAGCACGATCTCGCCGCCCGGCGCCAAACGGCCGATCAGCGTGTCGAGCAGGCTTGCGTCGCCGCTCGCGTCGAGAATGCGCCGATAGTCGCGCCGCGCATCTTCGGCCGGATCGACGACCGAATAGCCGACGGCCCCGCCGCTGCGCAGCTTGTTGACTTCCCACACGGTCGGCGGCGTTGCCCCTATCGCGACCGCGATACGTGCGATCAATCGACCGAGCACACCGTGGCCGACGACGAGATCGGGCAGCGCCAATTCGCCGTCGGCGCCGTTGGGGGCGAGCGCGTGGAAGGCCGTGCCGGCCAGGGCCAGCAGCACGCCCTGTTCGCCGTGCTTCTCGGGCAGCGGCACGACCTTGCGGCCGCCCACAATCAGACGTTTGGCAGCCCCGCCGAAAAGGCCGCGCACCGAGCCGAAACAGCGCGCCCCCGGCACGAACACCAGCTCGCCCGTCCGGCGGTCGGTTTCGCGCGCGGCGTTGGCGCCCACGGACACAATGCGGCCGACCGATTCGTAGCCCGGAACAAGCGGATAGCCCATGCCCGGAAATGTCGGCATGCGCCCGCTCCACAGCAGTTTTTCCGTGCCGGTGCTGATGCCGCTCCAGGCAACATCGACCACCACATCGTCGTCGCCGGGCGGCGTCAGATCGATGCGGCGCAAATCGATGTTTTCCGGTTCCTGCAGCACGACAGCAAGCGTGTCCATGCGGTCTGTTTCCCCTCGGGCGCCTGTTGGGCGGCCTTTTTCGAACCCTGGCAGTAATATTAAGCTGACACTTTGTGATGTCAACATGGATTTACATTTTATGTCGGAACCCGCGCCAGCATCACGCTTGTCTGCAACGGCAGACGGGTGGGTCGATGGCCGATATCGACGAATCCAGCTTCGGCCAGGAACGCCGAAAGCTCGGCTGCCGAGCGCGCGCGCCCCTGGCCCATGGCCAACAGATAGAAACCGAAATAGGCGGCGCCGACGGTGGACGCACCGGGCGCGTCGGCCATCGGTTCGCCGATCAGCAATGTGCCGCCCGGCGGCAAGGCCGCGCGCACGGCGCGCAGAATCGCGCGCACCGTATCGTCGTTGTGGTCGTGCAGCACGCGCACGAGGGTGGCGATGTCGGCCCCTTCTGGCAACGAGTCGCGCGCAAAATCGCCGCCATAGGCGGTGGCACGCGCGGCCAATCCCGCCAGCGCGAACTTCGTGCGCGCGCGTGCCGCCACTTGCGGCAAATCGAACAGCATGAGTTTGAGATGCGGCGCGCGGGAAGCGGCCGACGCGAGGAACGTGCCCTCGCCGCCGCCGACATCGAGCAGGCAGCGATGGGAATCGAGCGGATAGGCATCGAGAATGTCGGCCGCCACAAACGGCTGCGAGACCGACATGAGTTCGGAATAGGCGGCGACCTGTTCGGCCGAAAGATTGCGCGGATCGTCCGCCTGCGAATAGGGCCAATAGCCGCCGAGATCGGTGCTCTTTCCTTCCCCGCGCAGCAGCGCCACCGGATCGGCCAAGTCGCGATAGACGAGTGCGTGATGCTCGACCATCGCGGCAATGCCGGGATTGGCGCGCAAAGCGGCCCCGTGCGAACCGAGCCCGTAGCGTTCGCCCGAGCGCCGCGACACGAGATCGAGCGAGACGGCTGCCTCGAGCAAGCGCTTGGCGGCATCGGGGGCGAGCTGCAGGCGCGGGGCAAGCTCGGCCGCCGTCTGGGGCCCTTCGGCGAGCATGTCGAACAGTTTCAAACGCACGCACGCGAGCAGCACTTGCGAATAGATGAAGCCCGCGCAGATGTCGAACAAGGCGCGCGCGCGCTTGCGCGCCATCGGCCGCGTCAGCACGAAAGACGATGCCCAACGCTGGAAACGCGGGCTGCCGAGCAAGCGCTCGTAGAGCCCGTGCAAGCGATCCAGCAACGAGACGGCCGGTTTGTCGAGAGGCGCCATGGGTGGGCGGCCGAGACGATGCGCTTCGATCATCGCATGATCCGTCACGCGACCCGTCAAGCGGCGTTGACCGCGAGTTCTTTGGGCAGCAGCCGCTTGGTCTGCGCTTCGATCTGTGCCCGCAGCACGGCAAAGCCCGGGCACGCCGGCACCGAGCCGATCGCCTCGGCCACGAGTTCGTCGAAATGGTCGATCGCCCCGCGCAAGCCCAGCTGATGCACGGCATTGGGCCGGCCCAGCAGCGCATCCTTGCCCACGGGCTTGCCGATCGCCTCGCTCTTGGCGCAGGCATCGAGCACGTCGTCGGCGATCTGGAACGACTCGCCCAGACGCTCGCCCAGCACGCGCCACGCCTCGCCCTCGAAGCCCGCCGCCGTTGCCCCCGCAACGGTCGCCGCCGCAAACAAAGCGCCGGTTTTGGCCTGCTGATAGGCGGCAAGGGCCACTTGCGGCTCGCTCTCCCAAGCCTGGCCCGCGACGATGCCGTTGGGTGCGCCCACCGCACGGCCCACGGTCATCAAAACCGGTGCGAGCAGATGCAAGGCACCCGCCGCCCCTTGCGCCACCGTCTCGAACGCCAGCACGATCAGCGCGTCGCCGGCCAACACGGCCAACGGCTCGCCGAAGGCGCGATGCACCGTAGGCTTGCCGCGCCGCGTTTCGGCATCGTCGAAACAGGGCAGGTCGTCGTGCACAAGCGAGGCGCAATGCAGAAATTCGATCGCCGCCGCAGCGGCATCGGCGAGCGCAGGGTTGGCGTCGCCGCAGGCTTGCGCCACGGCAAGGCAAAGCTTCGGCCGGATGCGCGCACCGCCCGGGAAAACCGCATGGTCCAAGGCGGCGCGCAGGCGCGGCGGGGCGCCGGGGCCATCGGTCCGGGCCAGTGCCGCCGCCAGTGCCCGTTCGATTCGGCTCGCACTTTCCATGGCTTGGTCCCTTTCCGATCCCGGTTTAGGAGATTTTCTGTAAGTTTCTTTTGTCAGTCTAGATTGTCATGTATTGTTGACACGCGAGTCAATGGGTTTCTCGAAAACAGGTCTCAAAGTCAGTGGCGCAAAAGCGGGTTGCGATCGTCGGGGCAGGGATTGCGGGCCTGGTCGCCGGCCTTGAATTGGCGTCGGCCGGGTTTGCGGTCGAGATCCTCGAGCGTGCCGCCCAGCCGGGCGGCAAGATGCGCCATATCCCGATCGGCGATGCGCGCATCGACGGCGGCCCGACCGTCTTCACGATGCGCTGGGTGTTCGACGACATTTTCGCGGCCGCAGGGGCGCGCCTCGAAGACCATCTGAAGCTGACCCCGCTCGAAATCCTCGCGCGCCATGCCTGGAGCGAGACCGAGCGGCTCGATCTGTTTGCCGACATCGAGCGCTCGGCCGATGCGATCGGCCGTTTCGCCGGGGCCGCCGAGGCGCGCGGCTATCGCGAATTCTGCGCGCGCGCCAAGCGCGTCTACGGCGCGCTCGAGCGGCCCTTCATCCGCGCCGACCGCCCCTCGCCTTTGGCGCTCGTGCGCGGCACCGGCCTTTCGGGCATGGGCGATCTTCTGGCCGTTTCGCCGTTCGCCACGCTGTGGGCGGCCCTCGGCGAGCATTTCCGCGATCCGCGTTTGCGCCAGCTGTTCGGCCGCTATTCCACCTATGTCGGCTCCTCGCCGTTCCGTTGTCCGGCCACGCTCATGCTGATCGCGCATGTCGAGCAGAACGGCGTGTGGAGCGTGGAAGGCGGCATGCATCGCGTGGCGCGCGCGATCGGCGAGCTCGCCCGAAAGAAGGGTGCGACGATCCGCTACAACGCGCATGTCGCCAAAATCCGCACGGCACAGAGCCGCGTGTGCGGCGTGACCCTCGAAGACGGCACCGAGATCGAAGCCGATGCGGTCGTCTCGGCTGCCGACGTGGCTGCCCTGTCGACGGGCCGCTTCGGGCCGGCCGTGCGGCGCGCGGCGCTGGGCGCCGCCCCCGCACAGCGTTCGCTGTCGGCCGTCACCTGGGCAACCGTCGCGCGTTGCGAAGGCTTTCCGTTGCTGCGCCACAACGTGTTTTTCGCGCGCGACTATCCGGCCGAGTTCGATGCGATTTTCAAACGCGGCGAAATCCCGGCCGAGGCCACGGTCTATATCTGCGCCCAAGATCGCGGCGACGCGGCGCCCGACGAAGCCGGGGCGCCCGCCAAAGAACGCCTCCTGTGCCTCATCAACGCGCCCGCCAAGGGCGATACCCATGCTTTCGACGAAGCGGAGATCGAAAAATGCCGGGCATCCATGCTGGCTCTTCTCAAGCGCTGCGGCCTGACGCTGACGATCGAGCCGCAAGCGACCGTGGCGACCAGCCCGCGCGGCTTCGAGCAGCTGTTTCCGGCGACGGGGGGCGCGCTCTACGGCCAGGCCTCGCACGGCTGGATGGCGTCGTTCCAACGACCCTCGGCGCACAGCAAGATCCCGGGCCTGCATCTGGCGGGGGGCAGCGTGCATCCGGGCGCGGGCGTGCCGATGGCGGCACTCTCGGGGCGGCTGGCGGCGCAGAGCGTGCGCGCCCAGTTCGGTTCGATGTCGCCGTCCCACAAGACGGCTACGCGTGGTGGTACGCGGACGGCCTGAGCGACGACGGCCGCCACGGCATCACGCTCATCGCGTTCATCGGCAGCGTCTTCTCGCCCTACTACGCCTACGCGCGCCGCCAGGGGCGCGGCGATCCCGAAAACCACTGCGCGCTGAACGTGGCTCTCTACGGCGCTTCCGGCAAACGCTGGGCTTTGACCGAGCGCGGCCGCGGCGCCTTGGCGCGCGACGAAACCCATCTGCGCATCGGCCCCAGCGCCGTCGCGTGGGACGGCAAGAGCCTCGTTTTCGAAATCGCCGAAATCGGCATGCCGATCCCGTATCGGGTGCGCGGCACTGTGCGCGTGACGCCCGAATGCGCCCCCGCCGCCCCCTTTCTGCTCGACGAAGCCGGCGGCCATCGCTGGCATCCGTTCGGGCCGCGCGCGCGCGTCTCGGTCGAAATGAAAAATCCGGACCTGAGCTGGGAAGGCTCGGGCTATCTCGACGGCAATTCGGGCGACGTGCCGCTCGAACGCTCGTTCGTCGATTGGGACTGGTCGCGCGCCGACATGGGGGCCGAGGCGGCCGTGCTCTACGACGTGAATCGGCGCGACGGCACAAGCCTGTCGATCGCGGCGAAGTTCGCGTCGGATGGCACCGCCGTCGCGTTCGAACCGCCGCCGCGCGTGAAGCTCGCCACGACCGGCTGGCGCGTGGCGCGCGCGACGCGCAGCGATGCCGGAAATCCCGCACGCGTGGTCGACACGCTCGAAGACACGCCGTTCTACGCACGCTCGGTCGTGGCCGCGCGCTGGCAGGGGCACGACGTGACCGCCATGCACGAAAGCCTGTCGCTGGATCGTTTCGACAGCCGCTGGGTCCAGACGCTGCTGCCCTTCCGCATGCCGCGGCTGCGGGGGTAGTCGGGGCGCGAGAGCAATCGCATTTCCCTGTTGCCCGCAGCCGCCCAGCGCCCTTCAAATTTGCGCCGTTTTGTGCTTCAATCGCAGATCGCCTGTTCAACGCGGGCGTGTGCTGTTTGACAGGTGAATATCGACGAAGAAACGCTGCTTTTGCTGCCCCGGAAATACGTAACCCAAAATCGTCGCGGCGGTTACATCTGCGGGAAATCAACGCGTTAAACAGGCGACGGTTGCCGGTCGTCGCGTGATGTAACCTATTCTTTGGGCGGCTCGGCAGCTGATGCCGCAGCGGCGGCTTGGCGCTTGGCGGCTTCGCGCTTCAGGCGCTCGCGGCGCAGATCGTGCATCTGGTGGGCGGCGAAGGCGAGCGCCAATACGCCGGTCAGCACAAGCTCGACAAGGCCGGCATAGTTGGCTTCTTCAGCCATCGCGAGGACGAGGCTCGACTAGGAGCGGCCGATGCGCGCCTGGTCGCGCGCATCCAGCCGCTCGAACAGCTCGAGGATGCGCACCGTACGCGCCACGAGGTTCCACCACGCCACCTGGCCCGGCTCGTTCGGAACCGCGTGCGGTTCGACCGCGCGCACGAGATAGCGAATCGCGCGCAGCGGCGCTTGCGGTTCGGGCGGCACGTCGGCGCGCCCGGCCATCGCGGCGCCCGTGAGCACGGCAAGCTTGCGCACAATCGGCACCACGGCGCGGGCGGAAACCGAATCGCAGCCGTTGCGCATCACGGCATGGCCGATCTCGGCATAGAGCCGTGCGGCGGCCCGGATCGCCGGCCGGCAGCCGAGCGGCAGTTTGGGAATGCCGGTTTCGCCGCGCGCGTAGAGCCCTTCGGCCGTTTCGAGCAGGCGGCGCACCACCTGGGCAAGCCGCGCATCGAAGACAGGCTTGGCGAGCCAGGCGTCGGGATCGAGGCCCGCTTCGCGCATCCAATCGAGCGGCAGATAGAGCCGGCCCATGCGCGCGTCTTCGCCCACGTCGCGCGCGATGTTGGTGAGCTGCATGGCAACGCCGAGCTCGCAGGCGCGCGCGAGCGCTTCGGGGCTGCGCGCGCCCATCACGATCGCCATCATGGCGCCCACCGTGCCCGCGACGCGCGCCGAATAGTCGTAGAGCGCTTCGATGTCCGGATAGCGGCGGCCTTGCGCATCCCACGCAAAGCCGTCGAGCAAAGCTGCCGGCAGTTCGATCGGAATGGCGAAATGTTCGACGGTCGCGGCGAAGGCGCGGTCGGCGGGATCGGCCATCGGATCGCCCGCATAGGCGCGCGCGAGCCGCCGGTGCAGGCCTTCGAGGGCCGCATGGTGGTCGGTCGCAAGATCGATCGCGTCGTCGGCCATGCGGCAGAAGGCGTAGAGGGCCGAAGCGGGGCCCCGCACCGCCTGCGGCAAGATCAGCGAGGCCGCGAAAAACGTATGCGAGCCGCCGCGCAGCGCCTTGCGGCAGGCGGCAAGATCGGCCTCGAACTTCGCCGTGCGGTTGGGCAAGGGGCGCTTAGACGAACTGGCGTGCATGGGGAACCACCGCATCGAGAACGCGCGCCGAAGCCAGCACGCCTGGCACGCCGGCGCCCGGATGGGTGCCCGCACCGACGAGGAACAGATTTTCGATGTCTTCGCTGCGATTGTGGGGCCGGAACCACGCGCTCTGCGTGAGGATCGGCTCCATGCCGAACGCAGCCCCCTTGAAGGACAGATAGCGGTCCTGGAAATCGAGCGGGGTCAGCATGCGCGAGGACACGACGTTGGCTTCGAGATCGGGCAGCAGCGTGCTCGAAAGATAGTCGGCGATGCGGCGCCGGTAGGGCTCGGCCTGCTGTGTCCAGTCGACGCCCGCATCCATGTGCGGCACGGGCGAAAGCACGTAGAACGCATCGCAGCCCGCCGGCGCCAAGGTGGGATCGGTCGCGGTCGGGCGGTGCAGGTAGAGGCTGAAATCGTCCGACAGATGCTTGCGCTCGAAAATGTCGCGCAGCAACTCGCGGTAGCGCGGGCCCATCAGGATCGTGTGGTGCTGCACGTCTTCGTAGCGGCGTTTGGTGCCGAAATACCAGACGAACAGCCCCATCGAATAGCGCATGCCTTCGACCTTGCGGTCGGTCCAGCGGCGGCGATGCCGGGGCTCGATCATGCTGCGGTAGGTATAGGCCGAGTCGGCGTTCGACACGACGATGTCGGCCGCCAGCGTCTGGCCGTTCGCGAGCGTCACGCCCGTGGCGCGGCGGTTCGAAACTTCGATGCGGGCCACCGTGGCATTGCAGCGCAAGGTGCCGCCCTGGCCCTCGATGAGGCCGACGAGGCCCTGCACCACGGCCCCCATGCCGCCCATCGCGAAATGTACGCCCCATTTGCGCTCGAGAAACGCGATCAGGCAGAAGATGGCACTCGCCGCAAACGGATTGCCGCCGACGAGCAGCGGATGGAAGCTCAGAAGCTCGCGCAGCTGCGGATCCTCGATGTGCTTGGAGACGAGGCTGTAGACCGTGCGGTAGCTTTCGAGCCGCAGCAATGCAGGCGCTATCTTGACCATGTCGAGAAACGAGCCGAAGGGCTGGTCGACGAGCTGTTCGAAGCCGACCTTGAAAATGTCCTCGCTCGCTTTGACGAAGCGCTCGAACCCGGCGACGTCGGCCGGGTTGAACTTCGCCACTTCCGCGCGCATGCGGTCGGGGTCGCCCGAATAGTCGAAGCTTTTGCCGTTCTCGAAGCGGATGCGGTAGAACGGATCGATCGCGCGCAAGGCAAGATCGTCGCTCATCTTGCGCCCGCACAGCGTCCAGAGTTCTTCGAGCATGTGCGAGGCGGTGATGATCGTGGGGCCGGCATCGAAAGCAAAACCGTCCTGGCGGAACACCGAGGCGCGTCCTCCCGCTTGCTCGAGCTTCTCGAGCACCGTCACCCGGTAGCCGCGCGCCCCGAGCCGGATGGCGGCGGCAAGTCCGCCGAAGCCGCTGCCGATCACGATCGCATGCGGTCGCGGATCGGGATCGCTCGCACCGGTCTGCGGCTCGCGTATGAATGCCACGGTCATTTGCCCTTCCCCCCAGGCGAGTGACGTCCCCCGAGTCCGAGTGTAAACCCAGGTTGGCACTTTTCGGAAGACGTTCATCAAGCTAAGCTGACAGAATCTTTTCGACAGGGGATCGGGGCGGGAATGGCGGCGGCCGGGCCAAACTGGGAGCGCGCGGGCGCCGATTGGCCCAACCGCAGCACAAGCCGCTTCGTGAATGCGGGCGGATTGCGCTGGCATGTGCAGGTTTCGGGCGCAGGGCCGGTCGTGCTGCTGATCCACGGCACGGGCGCCGCCACCCATTCCTGGCGCGGCGTGCTGCCGCTTCTGGCGGAGCATTTTACCGTCGTGGCCCCCGATCTGCCCGGCCACGGTTTTTCCGACATTCCGCCGGCATCGCTGCTGTCGCTGCCGGGCATGGCCAAAGCCACGGCCCAGCTGCTCGAGGCGTTGGGGCTGCCTCCCGCGTTGTGCGTGGGCCATTCGGCCGGTGCGGCGATCGCCGCACGCATGTGCCTTGATGGGCGCATGGCACCGGCCGGCCTCGTGTCGCTGAACGGCGCCTTGCTGCCGTTGCGCGGTTTCGCCGGGCGCTTCTTCTCCCCGGCCGCAAAGGTGCTGGCGAACCTGCCGCTGATCCCCGATCTCGTGGCCTGGCGGGGCAAGGATCGAGCGGCGATCGAACGGCTAATGGCCGATACGGGCTCGCGGCTCGATCCAAGCGGCATCGAGTTCTACCGCCGCCTCATGGCGAGCCCGCGCCATGTCGAAGCCACGCTCGGCATGATGGCGCACTGGGATCTCGATGCATTCGTGCGCGATCTGCCGAAGCTCGGCGTACCACTTGCACTGATCGTGGGTGCGAACGACCGCACGGTGCCGCCGCGCGATGCGCAGCGCGTGCGCCTGCTGCTGCCTGCCGCGGTCGTGGAAACGCAAAGCGGCCTCGGCCATCTCGCCCACGAGGAAGATCCCGCCGCCACGGCATCGGCCATTCGCCGCTACGCCGCAAGCTGGGGAATCGCTTAAGCGAAGCTGCTGCGCACGACGCGGTTCAGCGCGGCGGCATCGGCGCGCGGCAATGCCAGATACACCGCACCCATCGCCGTGCTCAGCGTCTGGGCAAGCGGAGTGGGCCGCGGGCCAGTATCGACGAGCAGCACACGCAAAGCGGTCGCACGGATCCGGCGTGCCGCATCCAGCGCATCGGCCTCGGCTGATTCGCGCCCGCCGATCCCGGCCCGCGTCACGTTGGCGCGGCCGTCGGTCAGCAGCACCAAAGTGGGCGTGCCGCCCTGGCGGCGAATGGCTTCGGCAAGCTCGCGCGCCGTGTCCATGCCGGTCGCAAGCGGCGTGCCGCCCCCGCCCGGCAAACCCGCCAAAGCGCGTTTGGCGCGCACAAGCGAACGCGTGGGCGGCAGCACAAGTTCGGCCCGCCCGGCGCGAAACGCGATCACCGACACGCGGTCGCGCCGCACGTAGCAGTCGGCGAGCAGCAATTCGACGGCTCCCTTGGTCTCGGCCAAGCGATGCAAAGCGGCCGAGCCCGACGCGTCGATCGCGAAGATCGTCGTCGTCTCGCGGCGCTGCTTGAAACGCGTCACGCGGAAATCCTCGGACAGCACGCGCACACGCGGGGCCGCCGCTGCAGACGCAGCCGCGCGAATTCGCTGCCAGGGGGCGGCCGCGCGCAAAGTCGCCACAAGATTGAGCCGCGCATTGCGCTGGCCCGGCAGCCCGCGAAAAACACCGGCGGGCCTGCCGCGCTTGCCGGATTTCTGCAAGGCCCCCGATTTGCCCGCCGACGCGGCCCCGCCGCCAAGCGCCTTGGCAACCTTGAGGCGTGCCAGCAAATCGGGCGGAATCGCTGCCGCCGCCGCTTCGAGCACCATGTCGTCGAGCGGTTTGTCGGGCGTGGCCGAATCGGTCGGCGGCTCGGCATCGTCGCCCTGCTCGGGCTCTTGGGGCGGCGGCGGTTCTTCTTGTTCCGCTTCGGCCGGCGGGGCGGGCACTTGCGTGGCGCGATGCGCCATCACCAAAGCACACGCCACCGACACGTCGTCGCCCGCAACTTCCGCCCGGCCGAACAAAGCGGCCGATGCGCGGGCAGCGCGCAAGGCCATCAGATCGGCACGCGAAGAGCCAATACCCAGTGCGAGCGCCGTGCCGCAAATCGCGGCCTGCATCTCAGGGGCGATTTCGATCTGCGCAAGACTCGCACGCGCCGCCGCGATCGCGTCGCGGTCGATCGAAGAAGCACCGATCTCGCCGTGCCGCACGGCCGCAAGATCGGCAAAAAACGCGAGCCGCTCGCCAAACGCGGCAGGCAGCCGCTCGTCGGCTTCCACCGCTTCGTCGAGGGCGATCGCGGCAAGCCGGGTCGGTGTCACCGCCGACAAACCGTCGCGCGCCAGCACCACTTCGCCGCGGTCGAGCACGGCCACGACGCGCGCGGCGGTCTCAGGCGCCAACCGCTCGGCCATCGCAAACACGGCCACGCCGCCGTCGACCTCGGCCAGCACGCCGCGCTCGGCCACCGGACGGCCCGCTTTCAAGGTTGCGGCAAGATCGAGCCCGCCCAGAAGCCGTTCGTCGGCGATTTGCAGGGGCACGCGCCTCCACGGCGCATCGGCGGGCAATAGATCGCGCAGCAGGCCCAGCAAGGCGTCGCGCGCAAAGCCTGCGGGTGCGCGCAAATGCATGCCGCCGAGTCCCGCCGGATCGATCGCGAGCAGCTGCACGGCCAAGACCGCGCGCTCCCACGCCGAAGCCGCCGGGGCCTGCATGTCGCTCACGCGCCGAACATCTCGACGATGGCGCGTTCGACGCGCACGCTCGAGCCCGTATCGTCGAGCGGATTGCGCCGCAGCCGGTGGCGCAGCACGGAAGGGGCAAGACGGCGGATGTGCGAATCGCCGACGGCCGCGTCGCCATCGAGGGCCGCAAGCGCACGCGCCGCACGGATCAGCGTGATCTCGCCGCGCAGACCGTCGGTGCCGAGCTTCATGCAAAGCTCGGCCACGCGCTTCAACGCGACGTCGCTGGCCTCCATCGCGGGCAGGCGCTTGCGCGCGGCGACGATGCGCGCACGCAGTTTGGCGTCGGCCGCTTTCCATTTTTCGACGAAGGCGGCCCGGTCGCGTTCGAACAGGTCGCGGCGTTTGACGACCTCGATGCGCGTTTCGAGATCGGTCGGCGTTTTGACTTCGATCGACAGGCCGAAACGGTCGAGCAATTGCGGGCGCAACTCGCCCTCCTCGGGATTGCCGCTGCCGATCAGCGAAAAACGCGCGGGATGGCGCACGCTCAAACCCTCGCGCTCGACGACGTTCTCGCCTGAGGCAGCCACGTCGATCAGCAGATCGACGAGATGGTCCTCGAGCAGGTTCACTTCGTCGATATAGAGAAAGCCGCGATTGGCGCGCGCAAGCAGGCCGGGCTCGAAGGCTTTTTCGCCGCGCGTGAGGGCGCGTTCGAGATCGAGCGCACCCACGACGCGGTCTTCGGTCGCCCCCAAAGGCAGATCGACGACCGGAACGGCCGCAGGCCGCGTGCGCGTACGCGCATCCTTGTGCGTGCCGCAATAGGGACAGGCGGCAAGATCGCCGTCGGGATCGCAGGAATAGGGGCAGCCTTCGACGGCGCGCATCTTCGGCAACAAGGCGGCAAGGGCGCGCACGGCGGTCGACTTTCCCGTCCCGCGGTCGCCGAATACAAGCAAGCCGCCAATGCCGGGGTCGATGGCGGCCACCGTCAAAGCAAGCTTGAGTTCGTCCTGCCCGACAATTGCCGAAAACGGAAACGCGACCGACATGCCCCCTCCCCTGTTGCGCGAAGCCCTTTGCCCCCGTTGGATTCGCCCCGTCACATTAGCCCGGGGCATCGCCGGGTCAATGGGCAAAGGCGCCTCTTGCCGCAGGCGGGGCCTTGCACATAGGCTCGAAGCCTCGTGACTGGGGGAACTCCGATCGACGCCAACGCCCTTTATCGGCCGCCGGCACCGGCGCCTTTGTCGGCGCTCGCCGCACTCGTGCGCACGGTGCTGCGCGGCGAACAGGATCTCTTGAGCCTGCTGCCGGCCGAGGCCTATTCGAAGCCGATCACGCCGCTCGGCTTTTCGCGCCGCTCGATCCTGCTCGTGAACGATCCGGCCGTCTCGACCGAGATCTTCGCCGACGCCGAAGGCATCTATCCCAAAAACGATCTGATGGTGGGCGCGCTCGAGCCGCTGGTCGGCAATTCGATGTTCGTCTCGAGCGGCGAAATCTGGCGCCGCCAGCGCCGCATGATCGACCCCGCCTTTTCGCACATGCGCATCAACCGCGCTTTCGACGTGATGGCCGCGACGGTCGACGACTACGAAAACCATCTCGACCAGGTCGCCAGCAAGGGCGAACCCATCTCGCTCGACGCAGCCATGAGCCATCTGACGGCCGACATCGTCTGCCGCACGATTTTTTCCAAATCGCTCGAATCGCAGACCGCGCGCGACGTGTTCGACAACTTCTTGGTCTTCGAGCGGCACGTTGCCAATGTCGAGCTCGGGCGGCTCATCTTCGGCAAGCCGTTTGCGCTTGTGCGCCAGTCGGCTTCGGTGCTCGACGCGTGTGCGCGCATCAGACGGCACATCGGCGATCTCGTCGATCCGCGCCTTGCCGCCGGCGCCGCGCAGATCGACGACATTGCAGGTGCTGTGATCGCCGCCCAAGATCCGCAAAGCGGCCTCAGCTTCACGCGCGAGGAACTGATCGACCAGATCGGCGTGTTCTTCCTGGCCGGGCACGAAACGACCGCGAGCGCGTTGACCTGGGTCTTCTTCATCCTTTCGATGCGGCCCGAGATCGTGGCGCGCATGCGCGCCGAGATCGCGCGCGTCTCGGGCGACGGGCCGGTCGAATTCGAACACGCCAAACAGATGGTCTTTGTGCGCAACGTCTTCCGCGAGACTTTGCGCCTCTATCCGCCGATCACATTTCTGCCGCGCGTGGCGGCGGCCGATACGATAATCGCGGGAAGGCGCATCAAGCGCGGCGCGATGGTGATGCTCGCACCCTGGGCCACGCATCGCAACGCGATCTACTGGAAGAACGCCGACCGTTTCGACCCCGACCGGTTCGCGCCCGAAAACGAAAAGAACCTGGTGCCCGGCACCTACATGCCGTTCGGTCTCGGCCAGCGCATCTGCGTGGGGGCTGCGTTCGCGACGTTCGAAAGCTGCTTGATCCTCGCGCGCCTCGTGCGGCGCTACGATTTCGAAACGCTGGCCCCTGAGAAGGTGCGGCCCGTGGCGCGCCTCACCACGCGCCCGGCGCGCGAAATCAGCGTGCGAGTGCGCCGACGTTGAGGCGTGCGCGCCGCGCTTTGCGGTCGATCTGGAACTGGTGGTACACGATGAGCGCAATGCCGGTGGCAAGCGGGATCGCCCACAAGGTCGGGCTGAAAGCGTTGTGCGGCATCAAGCGCACGGCGCCGAACGCCAGGAACGCCGTGTAGACCGAAATTCCCGCTCCCACGAGCGCCTTCACGTGCTCTTTGAGATAGTCGCTGCGCCCCGGCTCGGCCTTGGCAGAAAAATAGAGGTTGGTCGCGCCCGACGCGATCCCCACCGCGGAAATGCCCATCATCAATGGCTGGTCGATGAGCCAGCCTTGGAACGCGCAATTCGCCGCAGTGGCTATAACCAAAAGCTGCAATGCCACGTTGGGCCAGCTGCGGTTGGCGGCATGATCGAATTTGTTGCGGATCACGGTCATGCCGTGCCAGCACAGGCTCACCGTCAAAATCGCAAGATAGAGCATCATCCAGCCGAACAAGCCGCGCACCAGGGCAGCATCGTCGAGCTTGGGATGGGTTTCGAGCGGTGCCGCGAGCGAGCATAGGCTCATGCCGATCGCCATTACGGCGGTGACGAGCAGGCAATTGTAGAAGACGCGCCCCCAGCGCCGATGTGCCGCCGCCCCCTTGCGACCGACGACCGGCACCCAGAACGACACCAGCCCCGTTGCCCCCGTCGCGACATGCACGACCAGAAAGCACATGAAGACGATTTCGATCACGGCTTTTTCCCCCTGCAGACGAGCTTAGCAGGTGCCCGCATACTTGCGAACGGCTTCGTCGGTTTACAGTCTCGCGGTACCTGTATGCCAAAAAGATGCTGCAGCGTTTCTTGCATACAACCTGCGAGTTTGCGACACTTGCATGCGACAGGACGGCGAGATGAAGGGGGATAGTCTCGATGCGCGTCATACTGGCCCAACCGCGCGGCTTCTGCGCCGGCGTCGTGCGCGCGATCGCGATCGTCGAGCGTGCGTTGGCCAAATACGGCGCGCCAGTCTATGTGCGCCACGAGATCGTCCACAATCGCCACGTCGTGGATGCGCTGAAGGCGCAAGGCGCGGTCTTCGTCGAATCGCTGGCCGAAGTTCCGACCGGGGCCGTGGCGATTTTCAGCGCGCACGGCGTGCCGAGCGAAGTCGAGCGCGACGCCGAGCGGCGCGGGCTTGCCGCAATCGACGCGACCTGCCCGCTCGTGAAGAAAGTCCATATCGAGGGCCGGCGCTACGCGGCCCAAGGCTACGAAGTGGTGCTGATCGGCCACGAAGGCCACCCCGAAGTGGTCGGCACGCTCGGCCAGATCGACGGCCGCGTGCATCTCGTCGCGACCGTCGAAGACGTCGCAAAACTCGCGGTTGCTGATCCCGAACATCTTGCCTACGTCACGCAGACCACGCTCAGCGTCGACGAAACGCGCGCGGTGGCCGAAGCTTTGCAGCGCCGCTTTCCGGCCATCGAAGGCCCCGACACCAAGGATATCTGCTACGCCACGCAGAACCGCCAGACGGCCGTGCGCGATTTGGCCACCCGCGTCGATGCCGTGCTGGTCGTGGGGGCGGCCAACAGTTCCAACTCGAACCGGTTGCGCGAGATCGCCGTCGATTGTGGCGTGCCGAGCTATCTTGTGGACGACGTCGATGCCGTCGACTGGCGCTGGCTCGAAACGGTCGAAACGCTCGGCATCACGGCAGGCGCATCGGCGCCCGAATCGATCGTCGATGCGCTGATCGACGGCATCCGCGCACGACGCCCTGTCGAGTTGGCCGTTCTCGACGGCGTGCGCGAAACGATGCAGTTCCGCCTGCCGGCCGTTCTGGCTTAGCCGCCGCAAGTCTGCACGCTTCTTGCACGGGATCGCCCGGCGGTTCTTCAGTCCCCACAGCCGGACGAGGTCGATCCAAATGCCCTATCGAGCCGAACGCGAACGCGCCATGCGCGGCTGCGTCAAACTTCTTGGCGGGCTCGTCGGCGAGACGGTGCGTGCACAGGAAGGCGATGCAGCCTATGCGGCCCTCGAAGCGCTGCGCCAAGGCTTCGTTGCCCAACGCCAACACGCCAAGCCGGACACCAAAGCCATCGCGAAACTGGCGGCAGGCCTCGCCGACATCGAGCCTGACCGTGCGATCATGCTCGCGCGCGCCTTCGCGCTGTTTTTTGCCGTGGTCAATATCGTCGAGGAAGCATGGCGCGCCAACGAGCGCGTGCAGGCCGATGCGGCTTGGCCACGCTCGTTTCCGGAAACCTTCGCGCAACTCGGGGCTGCCGCCTCGGCCAAGCGCGTGCGCGCCTTGCTGCCGGATCTCGCGTTGATGCCGGTGATGACGGCGCACCCGACAGAGGCGCGCCGGCAGACGGTGCAGCGCGGCCATCGCCGCCTCTACGATCTTGTCGCGGACTTGGTCGATCGCGATCCGCGCGGCAGGTTCTATGCCGACAAAGTCGATGCGATCCGCGACGAGATCGCGACTTTGTGGAAGACCGACACGGTGCGCGCCGAACGGCTCAGCGTGGCAGACGAAATCGCCAACGGCCTGCTGTTTTTCCGCATGGCGCTCTACGACGCGGTTGCCGACACGCTGCGCAGCTTCGCCCAAGCGCTGCCGCAAGACTGTGCGCCGCCGCCGCACCTCCTCGCCTTCGGCTCGTGGATCGGCGGCGACCGCGACGGCAACCCGAACGTAACGGCCGCCACCACACTGTTTGCCATGCGCGCCCAGTCGCGCGAAGTGCTGCGCGAATATCTGCGCCGCACCGAAGCGCTCGCCGACCGGCTCACGCAGTCGGCCGCCTATATCGATCTCGATCCGACCTTCGCGGCACGGCTTGCCGCCGACGACAAGCGCTATGCAGCGTCCGTGTTCGGCGAGTTCACCGAACGGCTGCAGCGCGAGCCCTATCGGCGCAAGCTTGCCTATATCCGCTTCCGCCTGCAGGCGCGGCTCGACTGGACGCAAGGACGGCTCGCGGGCGGCGATGCCCCCTGCCCGGCCGAAGCCTATCTTGATGCCGCTGCATTCGCCGACGACCTTGCCGCGTTGCGTCAAGCCCTGCGCCACGACGGCGATGCGCGCCTGGCCGACGGGCAGCTGCTCGATCTCGAGCGCCTGGTCGGCGTGTTCGGCTTCCATCTTGCGCGCCTCGACGTGCGCCAGGAAGCCAAGCGCCATCGCGACGCGGTGCAGGAAATCCTCGCGGGCATTCCGGGCCTGCCCGACTATCTCGCCCAAGACGAGCCAGCCCGCCTCGACATGCTCGAGGAGCTTGTCGCGCGGCCGGGGCCGGTGGTGCTGCTCGGCAGCGCGCTGTCGGCCGACACGCGCGAAACGCTGGAAACCTTGCGCGCCATTGCGGCCCTTCATGCCGAGTTCGGCGCCAAGTCGGTCGAGACCTATGTCGTGTCGATGGCGGGCAGTGCGAGCGCGGTGTTCGAAGTGCTGCTGCTCGCACGGCTTGCAGGCCTGCTCGAGCCGCGCGGCGACGGCACGTTCGCGATGGCTCTGCGCGTGGCGCCTCTGTTCGAGACCATCGCCGATCTCGAGGCCGCCCCCGGCATCGTCGAAGCTTTGCTCGCACGCTCCGCCTATCGCGCGATCCTTGCGGCCTCGGGCGGCTTGCAGGAAGCGATGCTCGGCTATTCCGACAGCTGCAAGGACGGCGGCATTCTCGCCTCGTCGTGGGCGCTGCACCGCGCCCAAACACGGCTGGCCGCCGTTTTCAAGCAGGCGGGCATCGCCTACGTGCTGTTCCACGGTCGGGGCGGCAGCCATGCGCGCGGCGGCGGCCCGACGCACGATGCGATCCTTGCGGGCCCCCGCGATGCCGCCAACGGGCGCATCAAATTCACCGAACAGGGCGAGGTGCTGTCGTTCAAATACTCGAACCGCGACACGGCCGCCTACGAGCTCACGGTGGCGCTCACGGGCCTGCTCAAAAAGTCGCTGGGCCCGCCCTATCGCAAGGGGGCGAGGCCCCAAGCCTGGGCGGCCGCCATGGCGCGACTGGCCGAACTCGGCGAGGCCGCCTATCGCGACCTCGTCGCGAGCCCCGGCTTTCTCGACTATTTCTACGAGACCACGCCGGTCGACGAATTGGCGTTCCTCAATATCGGCTCGCGGCCGTCGCATCGGCCCAAGGCCGGGCGCGACATCCGTGCGATCCGCGCGATCCCGTGGGTGTTCGGCTGGTCGCAAGCGCGGCTTGCCTTGCCGGCGTGGTACGGCGTGGGCCATGCGGTCGCTTCCTTCGCGAAGGAGGCGCCCGGCAATCTCGCACTCCTGCGGCGCATGCATCGCG
The DNA here is from genome assembly GCA_027490975.1 of Rhodospirillaceae bacterium. Taxonomy (GTDB): domain Bacteria; phylum Pseudomonadota; class Alphaproteobacteria; order CACIAM-22H2; family CACIAM-22H2; genus Tagaea. The sequence continues at coordinate 7,295 of JAIXXA010000095.1, read as the reverse complement.
ACTGGCCGTTCTTCCGCAATCTCGTCGACAATGTCGCGATGGCGGAGAGCAAAGCCTCCAGCGAGATCGCGCGCCTCTATATGCCGCTGGCGCAAGACCAGGTCGCGGCCAAACGGATCTTTGCGGCGATCGCGTGCGAGCTCAAGGCAACCGCGCACATGCTTCGGCGGATCACCGGCGATGCGCCGCTCGCGGGCAATCCGCTGCTGGCGCTGTCGCTCGACCGGCGCAAACCCTATCTCGACGCGATGAACGCGCTGCAGGCCGCCTTGATCGCGCGCGCGCGCAAAGCCGACGGCGCCGCGTGGCGCCATCCGCTGCTGCTCACGGTCAATGCGATCGCGGCGGGCATGCGCAATACCGGCTAGTTCCCGAAACGACGCAGACGCAGCGCGTTGCCGACGACAAAAATGCTCGAGGCCGCCATCGCCGCAGCCGCGAAGATCGGCGACATCTGGATGCCGAACCACGGATAGAGAGCACCCGCCGCGACCGGCACGAGGGCCGCGTTGTAGCCGAAGGCCCAGAACAGATTCTGGCGGATATTGCGCATCGTGGCTTTGGACAGCGCCACGGCTTCGGCAACCGCCGCAAGATCGCCCGCAACAAGCACGACGTCCGCACTGTCGATCGCGATGTCGGTGCCGCTGCCCACCGCAATGCCGATATCCGCTTGCGCCAACGCGGGCGCATCGTTGATGCCGTCGCCCACGAACGCGATCGTCGCACCTTCAGCGCGCCACGTCGCAAGGGCGGCAAGTTTGTCGGCGGGCATTGTCTCTGCGACCACGCGCGAGATGCCGAGTTCGGCGGCAACGCTGGTCGCGGTTGCGCGATTGTCGCCCGAGACCATCGCGGTCGCGAGACCGGCCGCATGCAAAGCAGCGATCGCGGGTTTCGCGCTCGGGCGGATCGGATCGGCGACCGCGGCAAGGGCAGCGAGGCGACCGTCGATCGCGACGAATATCGGCGATTTGCCGGCTGCGGCAAGGCTCGCCATCGCGTGCGCGAACGGAGCCGTCGAAATGCCGAGCGATGCAAGATAGCGGTCGGCGCCGACCGCAACGTCGCGGTCGCCCACTCGCGCGCGCGCCCCCAAGCCCGGGCTCGCCGCGAAATCGGCGACGGGAAGAGCTTCAAGTTTCTTGTCGCGGGCCGCACGCACGATCGCCGCGGCGATCGGATGCTCGGACGATGCTTCAAGCGCACCCATCAACGCCAAGACTTCGTCGGCCGCAAAAGCAGGTGCTGCGACCAGATCGGTAAGCTCCGGACGCCCCTTGGTGAGCGTCCCGGTCTTGTCGAACGCAACAAGCGTGACAGTCCCCAGGAGCTGCAGCGCTTCGCCGCGCCGGAACAGGATGCCGCGCTCGGCCGCACGCCCGCTGGCGACCAGAATCGAAATCGGCGTCGCAAGCCCCATGGCGCACGGGCACGCGACGATCAGCACGGCAACGGCATTGGCCAAAGCGAGCCCGAACGCACCCGCCCCGCCCCACAGCATCCAGCCCACGAAAGTTGCCGCCGCTGCCGCGAAGACGGCCGGCACGAATCGCGCCGTCACGCGATCGACGACTGCCTGGATCGGCAGCTTGCCGGCTTGCGCGTTTTCGACGAGACGCTGGATCTGCGCCAGCATCGTGTCGGCGCCGACCTTCGTGGCCGCAAAAACGAAACTGCCGTTTTGGTTGACCGTGCCGCCGATCACGGCGGCACCGACTTCCTTGAAGACAGGCACGGGTTCGCCCGTGACCATCGACTCGTCGACATAGGAATGGCCGCTCGCAAGCGTGCCGTCGGCGGCGATGCGCTCGCCCGGGCGCACTTGCAGCCGGTCGCCGACAACGACCGACGCGATCGGCAGCTCGACAAACGCGCCGTCGCGTTCGACGCGCGCGGTCTTGGCCTGAAGCCGGCCGAGCCTTGCGATCGCGTCGCGCGCATGGCCCCGGCTCAAACCTTCGAGATAGCGACCAAGCAGGACAAGCACCACGACCGATACGGCCGCCTCGAAATAAAGATGCACGGCACCGGCCGGCATGAGATGGGGGGCGACGACCGCCGCCAACGAATAGAGGTAGGCGCTGAGCGTGCCGACCGCGACGAGCGTGTTCATGTCGGGCGTGCCGCGCAGCAGATTGGCAAGGCCCACGCGCTGAAAGCCGAGCCCCGGCCCGAACATCACAAGCGTGGTCAGCACCAGCGACGCATAGGCGACGAAATCGGGCGACAGCGCCGCATGGATCCAGCCATGCAGCGGCGGGAAGACATGGCCGCCCATCTCGACCGCGAAGACGGGTGCGCCCAGAACTGCGGCGACGATCAAGCGGTGCGCAAGTCCGGCATTTTCGTCGCGCGGTGCGGGCCCTGCCGCTTCGGATCCAAGCGGCGTCGCTTCGTAGCCCGCATCCGCGATCGCGCGCACGATGGCGGCCGGATCGGCGATGCCGTCGCGATAGACGATATGCGCCCGCTCGGTCGCGAGATTGACGGTCGCTTCGAGCACGCCCGGCACGCGTTTGGCCGCCCCCTCGACATGCGCAACGCACGAAGCGCATGTCATGCCCGAAACGGCGAACTCGGCGCGCGCATTGCGCACCGCGTAGCCGGCCGCTTCGATCGCGGGGGCGAGCTTCGGCAACGCAGCCGGGTCGGACAGCACCACGCGCGCTTGCTCGGTTGCGAGATTGACGCCGACCGACGCGACGCCGGGGATCTGCGCCAGCGCCTTCTCGACATGCGCCACGCACGAGGCACAGCTCATCCCGTCGATCGGGATCGCGTACGCGGCGTGTTTCGTTCGGGCGTCGTCGGGCATCGCAGCAAGGCTCCTTGCGACAGAGTGATGAACCCTTCCCGGGCGGCAAGGTCAAGACGCTCGTTTCTGAGCCCGATATGCGTCCGAAATGCGGCTTGCCTGGCCCGCTTGTTCGTTTCGGTCCAGGCGCACCAGACGCAGCCGACCGATGGCCGCTGTCCGTCGGGAAGCCAACGAATTCGCCGCCCGCGGTCGCGATCCGAACGACGGGCGACGTGCTCGGTACGCTTGCGGCATAGCTGCAATTGGCCCTCGACCATCGCACCCTCGAGATCGACGGACTGCAATTCATGCATCTGCGGCACACGGCCGCGATCTCTCTCGCAGAAGCCCATATCGACATGCGATCAACCGCCGCGATCACGGGCCACAGCCGGCGCACCTGCCGGCAAATGTTCGACACCTGCGGGATCAAGGCGGGCAGTCGTGCCGCCGAGGCCTTCAAACGGTGCCTTGCGCACGAAGCGAGAAACACCGACCGATGAAGCTGTTTCTGAAATTTTGAAGGCGGCGGTTTCTGAGCTTCTGGACCGTTCCGCCCGCGTTCTCGACGCGCCCGCGTCAAGCCCTTGAAAAATTGGTGGGCGCTGTAGGGCTCGAACCTACGACCCGCTGATTAAGAGTCAGCTGCTCTACCAACTGAGCTAAGCGCCCGCGCCTTCGTATCGGAGACGGGAGGGCGATATAGCAAAGCGCCCGCCCCTTGTCGATAGCGATTCGTGCAGCCAGCGGAACGGCGCCTCAGAGGCTTTGGGCGAGGCGCGGACCGGTCGCGGGCTGGCGCAGTTTCTCGCGCTTCATCGCCTCGTGCAGCAGATCGCGCGCGATGGGTGCGGCCACGGCCGAGCCGCCGCCGCCATGTTCGACGATTACCGAAATCGCAAAGCGCGGCTGCTCGACCGGCGCGTAGCCGACGAACAAAGCATGGTCGCGCTCGCGCCACGGCACTTGGTCGGGCTTGCGCAGACCCACGCGCCGCTCTTCTTCGGTGATGCGGCGCACCTGCGAGGTGCCGGTCTTGCCGCCATAGGCGTAGGAGGCGTCGAGGATGCGCGCGCGGAAGGCGGTGCCGCGCGGATCGTTGGTCACGCCGCGCATCGCGCGCAGCATCAGTGCGAGATGCGCTTGCTGCACGCCGATCGACGGGAAGTTTCCGGCTGGCCGCTCGACCATGCGCCGATCCTGCACCAGATCGCGCGTGAGGTGCGGCACCACCGCGTAGCCGCCATTGACGAGGCGGGCGGTCATCGTCGCGAGCTGCAAGGGCGTTGTCAGCACGTAGCCCTGCCCGATCGAAGCTACCAGGGATTCGCCCTGCGCCCAGCCTTTGCCGGTGCGCGCGAGCTTCCAAGCGCGCGTCGGGATGATGCCCGCACGCTCGCCCGGCAGATCGATCGCAAGCGTCTGGCCGAGGCCGAAGCGCTTGGCCATGTCTGCCATGCGGTCCGCACCCAAGCGCCGCCCGATCTCGTAGAAATAGACGTCACACGACTGCATCAGCGCATCGATCATATCGACGCCGCCATGCCCGCCCCTCTTCCAGCAATGGAAGCGATTGTCGCCGAGATCCATGTGGCCGGGGCAGAAGACGCGCATTTCGGGCGCCACGCCGCTTTCGAGCGCCGCCAGGGCGACCATCATCTTGTATGTCGAGCCCGGCGAATACATGCCCGACACGGCCTTGTTGGTCAGCTGCGCGCTATGGTTGTTCAGAAGCGCGCGCCATGCCGGGCCGGAAATGCCGCGCGCAAATTCGTGCGGGTCGTAGCTCGGATGCGAAGCCATCACGAGCACGTCGCCGTTCGCCGCGTCCATCATGACAGCGGCGGCACTCTCCTCTTTGGCAAGGCGCGTGGCCGCCATCAGCTGCAGCTCGGCGTCGATCGTGAGCGTGACGTCGGCCCCCGGCTCGCCCTCGTTGCGCGACAGCTCGCGGATCGGCCGACCGAGCGCGTTAACCTCGATCTGCGTATTGCCGGCCCGCCCGCGCATCGCAAGATCGTAGACGCGCTCGATGCCGTTGCGGCCGACCCGGAAATCGGGGAGTTCCAAAAGCGGATCGCCGGTGAGATCGGCCTCGGCGGGCGGGGCGACGTAGCCGATCAGATGGGCCATGCGTTCGCCCTGCGGATAGAGCCGCGTCGAGCCGACGTCGATCATCACGCCGGGCAGATCGGGCGCGTTGACCGCGATGCGGCTCACGTCTTCCCAGCTCAGATTCTCTTTGACCGTGGTCGGCAGGAATTTGCGTTTGCGCGCGACCTCGCGCATCACGCGCCGCCGCTCGGCCTCCGAGATCGGCACGATTTCCGACAGCGTGTCGAGCGTGGCCGGGATCGAGCCGGTCTGCTCGGCCACGAGCACGACGCGGTAGTTGAGCTGGTTGTCGGCCAGCACCGTGCCGTCGCGGTCGAGAATGCGGCCGCGCGGCGGGGCGAGCAGGCGCAGATTGATGCGATTGTCGTCGGCCATCATGCGGTACTTGTCGGCTTCGACGACCTGCAGATAGTACATGCGCGAACCCAGCACGCCCAGCAACGCGAGTTTGCCCGCCGCCAGCAAAGCGAGGCGACGGGTGAAACTGCGCTGCCGGTTGGGATCGTTTCGGCTCAGCATCGTGCGGCCTCAGCTCCCGCTCAAGAACAGCCGCTGAATGCGGCCAAGCAGGGCCGCAAGGGCGGGATAGAGCGCGATCGTCAGGGCGAACTGCGACAGCCAGATCGGCCAGCCCGGCAGGCCGCCGCGGAACGCAAAGCCGAGTGCGGCGCCGAGCAGCTGGGCACCGAACGCCACGATCACGAAAGCCAGCCACACAAGCCAGAACGCTTTGCCGCGAAACACCTTGTGCTGCGACATGATCGTGGCGTGCACGAGCAGCAGCACGAACGCGCTGAGGCCGACAAGACCGCCCGACAGCGCGTCGGCGAACAGGCCGATCAGGAACACGCCCCAGGCCGGAAAAAGATCGGGCCGGTGGACGGTCCAGTAGAAGACCGACATCAGCGCGAAATTGGGGGCGAGCACCGCATATTCGGGGATCGGGACCGGCACTACCGACAATGCGACTATGAGAACGCTCAAAGCGGCGGGCAGTGCGCGTTTGACGAGCCGGTCGAGTTGGGCGAGTGCGGCCACGACCATGTTGGCCGGCCCCTAGCGCCCGCGCCGCGTCTGCGGCGGCGGGGCCGCCATCGGCAAGGTGCCGCCGGTGCCGTAGTCGACGACGCGCAGATAGTCGAGGCGATGGAAATCGACATAGGGCTTCACGCGCACGCCCTGCTCGCCGTTCTGCACGACCACGCCGACCGGAAGGCCCGGCGGGAACACGCCGCCATGGCCCGACGTGACGATGCGGTCGCCGAGCTGCGGCCGCGCGCCCGAAGACAGGAACACGAGCCGCGGCAGGTCCGAATTGTCGCCGTCGATGATGGCGCGATCGCGCGAGCCTTCGATCATCACCGGCACGTGGCTGTTGAGATCGGTCAGCAGCAGCACGCGTGCCGAGCGTTCGCCCACCTCGCCCACGCGGCCCACGAGCCCGTCGGGCGAAAGGGCCGTATGGCCCTTGGCGATGCCGTCGCGGGCGCCCGCCGCGATCAGCACCGAGCGAACGAAAGCGCCGCCGGCATCGGCCACCACGCGCGCGGTCACGAAGGTGAAACTCGCCTCCGTCGAGGCGCGCACCGTATCGCGCAAGGCGCGGTTCTCGGCTTCGAGATTGCGCGCGACCTGCTGCCAGTGCATCAGCATGTTGTTCTGCTCGCGCAGGCGGACGTTCTCGGCATGCACCGCAAGCAAGCCGCGCACGTTGTCGGCGAACTCGTTGGCCGTGTGCACGGGCCGGGCGGCCGCGTCGAGCAAAGGCACGACCGCGTCGGCCACCAGCATGCGCCCGCGCTCGATGAAGGGGGCTTCGGCCTTGCCGAGCACCATAAGGCCGGCGGCAAGCCCCACCAGTCCCAGAAACGCCGTGCGCTGGGCGAGCAACCGCATCGGGGCGGCCAGCTTCAGCACGGGTCCGGAACGCTTCATGGGCGGCTCAGTACATCGAGATCAGGACGTTGCGAAGGGTCTTCATCTCTTCGAGGCAACGCCCGGTGCCGAGCGCCACGCAGCTCAGCGGATCGTCGGCGACCGACACGGGCAGGCCCGAAGCATGCCGCAGCACGTAGTCGAGATTGCCGAGCAATGCCCCGCCGCCGGTCAGCACGATGCCCTTGTCGACGATGTCGGCGGCAAGTTCGGGCGCGGTGTGTTCGAGCGCCACCTTGACCGCCTCGATGATCGCGCTCACGGGTTCGGCAAGGCTCTCGGCGATCTGGCGTTCGGAGATCAGCAGCTCCTTGGGCACGCCGTTCATGAGATCGCGGCCCTTGATCTCCATCATGCGGCCCTCGCCGTCGTCGGGCGGGCAGGCCGAGCCGATTTCCTTCTTGATGCGCTCGGCCGACGATTCGCCGACCAGCAAGTTGTGGTT
>JAIXXA010000182.1 GCA_027490975.1 Rhodospirillaceae bacterium | reverse complement strand
TACGAAGCCGGCTGGGGCCCCATGATGTCCGACACCGCCTTCTTCGTGAAGGATGTGGTGTCCCCCAACGGCGCCGTGTCGATCCGGATGCCCGAAAGCGCGAAGTCGGATGATCACGACACGCACACCAAGACCTCGACCATCCGCGTCCACCGCGTCGGCCAGCCGGACGAGGATCTAAGCATGGCCGACGAACCCGGCCATCAGGAACTCTGTGAACGCGAACAGGCCTACATGGCCCGCGCCATCACCGAAAACCTGGACCTTACGCGCCACATGGAAGACGCGGTCCAGTCCCTTGCCATCTGCCTTGCCGCCGACGAAAGCGTCCGGTCCGGCCAACCCGTCAAACTGTAGGGGGTTCGCCCATGGGCGCGCTGACACTGTCCAAAGTGACCAAATCCTTCGGCAAGACCGAGGTGATCAAGGGCGTCTCCCTGCAGGTGAACGACGGCGAATTCTGCGTTTTCGTCGGTCCCTCCGGCTGCGGAAAGTCCACGCTGTTGCGCATGATCGCGGGGCTTGAAGATGTGACAGAGGGCAGCGTCACGCTCGATGGCCGCGACATCACGGACGAAGCCCCCGCGAAACGTGAAATCGCCATGGTGTTCCAGACCTACGCGCTCTATCCGCACATGACGGTGCGCGAGAACATCTCCTACGGCCTGCGCGTGCGCGGCCTGCCCAAGCCCGAGATTGCGGCCAAGGTCGAAGAAGTCGCCAAGATTCTCGAACTCGGCGCTTTGCTCGACCGGCGCCCGCGCCAATTGTCCGGCGGCCAGCGCCAGCGCGTGGCCATGGGCCGCGCCATCGTGCGGGCACCCGACGCGTTCCTGTTCGACGAGCCTCTGTCCAATCTCGACGCCAAACTGCGCGTGCAGATGCGCGTCGAACTCAAGGAGCTGCACGCCAAGCTGCGCACGACGTCGATCTACGTCACCCACGACCAGGTCGAGGCGATGACGTTGGCCGACCGGCTCATCGTGATGAATGCCGGCATCGCCGAGCAGATCGGCGCGCCGTTGGAGGTCTATGCGCGGCCTGCGAGCGTGTTCGTTGCGAGCTTCATCGGGGCCCCTGCGATGAATCTGCTGCCGGCAAGCCTTGCTGCGGACGGCGCAAGCGTCCATGTGGGCGACATCGATCTCGATCTTGCCGCCCGTGCCGCCGAAGGCCCGGCCGAAACCACGCTCGGCATCCGGCCCGAACATCTGCATCTCGATCCCGACGGAAATCTCAAGCTCAAGGTCGTACTGGTCGAGGCGCTGGGCGCCGACACGCTCGTCTACGGGCGCTTGGGTGCGTCGGGCGAAACGCTGATCGCGCGGGTACCCGGCACGGTCAAAGTGGCGACGGGCGACGCGCTCGCCTTGCGCGTCGCCGCCGAAGACCTGCACGTGTTCGACCGCGCCACCGGCAAGCGGCGCAACTGACGTCTCAAAGCGCGATCTCGGTCCAGATCGGCTGGTGGTCGGAGCCGATCGCGTCGTTGTCGATCCAGGCGCGTTTGATGTGCGGCGCCAAGCTCGCACTCGCCATGCAGTAGTCGATGCGCACGCGCTCGCCGAGCGTGCTGTCGCAGCTCCAGCCGCTGGCCTCGTCGTTGCCGGCCGCCACATAGGCGTCCACAAGCCCGCTCGAGGCCGTCATGCGGCCGAATTCGTACGAGGCAGGGCCGACGAGCCGCGCATAGAGCGGCGAGGCGACCGAGATGTTGAAATCGCCCATGAACAGAGCCTGGGCCGGCATCGGCGGGGCGGCACGGCCTTGCGTCCATTCCGGTTCGCGATGCGCCCCGCACCATGCGCCGCCTTCGGCCGGCGCGTTTTTGTGCAGATCGAGAATTCGCTCGACCTGCGCTGCGCGGTCGCCGTCGCCGATATGCGAGAGATGCAGCGAATAGACGCGAAGTGCGCCTGCCCGCGGCGTGTCGATCACGCCCTCAAGGGCGGCACGCTGCAGGCAGAATTGGTGGACCGCACCGAATTTGGGCAAGAGATGGTTGCGCGACGTGAGGATCGGCGTGCGCGACAGCAGCATGTTGCCGAACTGGCGGCGCGCACCGCCGGGGCGGCCCGTATCGGCATCCATGTCGTAGCCCGGCCCGTAGACCCAGTAGAAATCCGGCAGCAACGCCGCCAGCTCGGCCGGCTGGTCGACATTGCCCGACCGCGGCCAGAAGCGTTCGACCTCCTGGAGCGCGATCACGTCGGCATCGGCCACGCTTGCCGCGATGCGCGCGAGGTCGAAGCGTCCGTCTTTGCCCTTGCCGTATTGGATGTTGTAGCTTGCGAACTTCATGGATTCGTCTCCCTCCGCTGCTGCGCCGACTCTGACCGGTCGCCGACTCTATCTCGCGCTCGGTTACATGATGTGCATGGGTGCGATCTGGGGTCTGCAGTTTTCGCTCGCCAAGATCGCCTATGCGTCGGGCATCCATCCGTTCGGCTTCACGCTGGCGATCTCGGTGTCGGCCGCGTGCCTGCTGGCGGCCGTCGCCCGCTTTCGCGGCGCGCGCCTGCCGCTCGCAAAGCGCTTTTGGGTCTATACGCTGATCGCCGGGGCGACCGCGATCGCGATCCCCAATTCGCTGGCCGTGCTCGTCGTGGGCCACGTGCCGGCGGGGCTTGCGGCCGTTCTCAACACGCTGTCGCCGTTGATGACCTATGCGATGGCGCTCGGCCTCGGCATGGAGAAGCGCCACAGCCTGCGCCTGCTCGGCCTCGGCTGCGGGCTCGCCGGCGCGTTGCTCGTCGTGGGGCCGCGCGCGAGCCTGCCGGATCCCGAAATGATGCCGTGGGTGCTGCTGTGCCTGCTGATGCCGTTTTTCTACGCGGCGTCGAACATCTACATCGCCAAGGCGCGGCCCAGCGGCGTCGATTCGATCGCACTCGCCGCAACGATGCAGATCGGTGCCGCCGCCTGCATCCTGCCGCTGGCGGCCGGTTTGGGCGTGTGGCACCTGCCGATCCCGCCGCAGAACGACGGCGACTGGGCGCTGCTGCTGCAATGCGCGCTTGCCGGGATCGGCTCGCTGCTGTTTTTCGAAACCTTGCGCCTCGCGGGCCCGGTCTTTTTCAGCCAGACCGGCTTTCTCGTCACGCTTGCGGGCGTGTTCTGGGGCTGGCTGCTGTTCGGCGAACAGCACAGCCTCTATATCTGGGCCGCGATGGCGGCGATCTTCGTGGGCCTCGCCCTCGTCACGCGCGCGGGGCGGTAGGGGCGGCTTGCGGTCGAACCGTTAAAAGACTAAATTCGGTTCTTGCTTGAGCGGGAGAGATCGATGCGCTACACGACCCAGGTCAAACCCATCAGCTACCTTAAAGCCAACGCGGCCGAGATCCTGGCCGATCTCGCCGATCGGCGCATGCCGATGGTCATCACGCAGAACGGCGAAGCCAAGGCTGTGCTGCAGGACGTCGCGTCGTTCGAAGAGACGCAGGAAACGCTGGCTTTGCTCAAGATTCTGGCCCTCGGCAACCAGGAGGTCGCCGCCGGCAAGGTGAAGCCAGCCGCTGCCGTTTTTGCCAAGTTGCGCAGGAAAAAAGCGGCCGTCTGATGGCGGCCGAACCCGGCAGGTTCGCGGTTCTGCTGACGCAAAGTGCCGCACGGGACGTCGAGTCCGTCTACGAATATCTCTGCGAATCCGACAGCGCAGCGAGTGCGGACAAGGTGGTCGCGGCGTTGGAAGTTGCGGTCGAAAGCCTTGCGACGTTTCCGGCGCGCGGCAATCCTCCCAAGGAACTGCTGGGCCTCGGCATGGTCGAATACCGTCAGATTTTTGTCGGCCCTTACCGCATGATCTACCGTATCGCCGACCGCCGTGTGGTGGTCTATCTGATCGCCGACGGTCGGCGCGACATGCGCTCGCTGCTGGCGAAGCGGCTGCTCGGCGGATAAAGCAGTTCTGTCGCATCGCGGTATTGATGTGCCGCAATGCGCAGGGCTCCCAAGTGGCGCAGCCTCTATC